>NZ_CP079863.1:1258646-1573307 GCF_025263485.1 Mycobacterium sp. SMC-2 | reverse complement strand
AACGGCTTTACACCGACGGCAAGTTCTGGGCGCACCCGGATTACTGCGAGGCCTACGGCAAGGATCTGATCACCGGCGCTCCGCTGCAGCCGGACGAGTACCGGTCCATGAACCCCTACGGCAAGGCCATCATCAAGGCGGCCGAATACATCCCCCCGCACGAGCGGCCCAGCTCCGAGTATCCGTTCGCGTTGATCACCGGCCGCACGGTATACCACTTTCACACCCGCACGAAAACGGCCCGGGCACAACAGCTTCAAGACGCCGCGCCCGAGGTGTGGGTGGAGGTCTCGCAAGGTGACGCCGGGCGGCTGGGCATCGCCGAGGGCGACCTCGTCGAGGTGAGCACGCCGCGTGGCTGCGTCACCGGCGCCGCCCGCATCTGCGGGATTCGCGACGGCGTCTTGTTCGTGCCCTTCCACTACGGCTACTGGGACATCGGCGGCAAAGCCCATCAGCGGGCCGGCAACGAACTCACGATCACCGATTGGGACCCGGTTTCCAAGCAGCCGATCTACAAGACGGCCGCGGCCCGATTGCGGAAGGTCCGTGCGCGCCACACCGAGAGGACTGTGGCCGGTTACGCGCCGACCACCACGGCGTCCGCGCCGGTCGACGGGGCGGTGCCCGCGACGGCGGGTGGCGCGGCCGCCGGCGTGACGGAAGCGCTGGCGGCCGGAGGCCGGCGATGAAGCTGAAGTTGGCGATCCGCGAGTTGCACCGCTCGGAACGCAAGCTGGCCCACGAGCTCAACGTGGTGGCCGCGCGACACCACAGCGACCAGGACATCCACCACCTGGCTCACGACATGGCCGGCTGGTCGCAGCAACACCTCAACGGGCTGGCCGAGCACGGCCGCCATTACGGCCTGTGCCTGTCCGCCGAGCCGCGCACCGGTGCGATCACCGGATTCGTCCAGTCCCGGCTGAGCGGCATGTTGCGGCACCGGCCCGAGCCCGGCCTGGTGCTGCTCGCCGATCTGCGGCGGATTCACCGGGTGGCGGCCGGGGTGTCGCTGGATTGGGAGCTGCTGTCCCAGGGCGCGCAGGCCGGCAAGGATTCCGAACTGCTGAGCTTGGCGACGCGCTGCCATCCCGAGACGTTGCGTCAGATGCGTTGGGCCAACGCGATGCTGAAAGAACTTTCCCCGCAGGTCTTGATGAGCTGAAAAGGCGAACGCGGTGACCGCCGCCGGCAGTCACCGCGTTCCCTTCGCCTCCTCGCCGTCAGTGTGACACGCGCCTGCCGCGCAATCACTTCACTCGTTCACCGGAACCGCTCGAGATACGCCGGCCAATCCCAGGTCGACAGGAAGTCCCGCGTCGCCGCATAGCCCCTGTCATAGAGCTCTTCCAGGCGCCCCCTGGAAATGCCGAAGTCCAGAACGCTCACGTCGGTGGAGGCAACTCCGATGGTTCGGCACTTGACCCACGGCAGGCTCAGCTGCGCCTGGTCGTGGCCGACCAACATGGTGGTGAAAAGGCTTTGCAGCAATGCGGATTGTTTGAGGAAGCGCAGCGGGCGCAACGCGGGGAACACTTGCTCGACGCCCTCGGCGAGCTTGGGCATCACCGTGATTCCGAACGTGGGCCAGCGCGGCGGTTTGCCGTCGGTTCGGTCCAGCGACTCGATCGGGAAGTTCGACAGCACCCCACCGTCGACCAGGTTGGACGTGAGTCCCGCGGTGTTGGCCAGCGTGACCGGCGGGTAGAAGAACGGGATCGCCATCGAGGCGCGGACCGCGTCGGCGACCGGCTGCTCGTCGGGATCGCGCCCGTAGAGCCGCCGGTAGTCCCACGGCAGCCGCACCAGCTGCGCGGCGGTGACGTCGGCGACGGTGACCGCCACCTGGTAGCGCCGTTCCGGGGGCAGCTCATCGTCGTCGAGGGCCAGGTCGCCGAACGTGACCACCCCCAGGTTCTTCAGCTCGCTACGCACCCAGTCGTGGGCGAAGTCGCCGCGGTACATCGCCGTGTCGCGCACCAGTCCCCACGCGGAACCGACGACGGGCAGCGGCCCCGCGTCGCGCCATTGCCGCAACGGCACCGACAGCGCGAGTTCCCTGATCTGAGCGCTGGTCAGTTGATCGCCCCTGGACGCGGCCGCCGAGATCGCCGCGACCACCGATCCGGCCGAAACACCCGACACCCGATAGGCCGAGTACCCCGCATCCATCAGCCCGGCAACCGCGCCGACCAGGCCGATGAACTTCACGCCGCCGCCGGAGAGAACCAGGTCCACCGGTTTCGTTTCGGCCGCCATTCAGCTTTCCGCCGAAACCCATTGATAGGGAAGGAATTTGCGGTCCAGGGTCACCACGACGCGATCGCCCGACGGGTGGGACTTCTTTCGCAGGTCGACGCTGAAGTTGATCGCGCTCATGATGCCGTCGCCGAACTGTTCGTGTATCAACTCCTTGATGGCGCCACCGTAGACCTGCAGGGCCTCGTAGAACCGATAGATCGTCGGATCGGTCGGCACGGCGGTGGGCAGCCCGCCACGCATGGGCGGCGCCGCCAGCACGGGTATGGCCGACTCGTCGAGGTTCAGCTTCTCGACCAGAATCCGTGCCAGCTCAGGGGGAATGGAGTGCTGGCCGAGCAGCGCCGCGGTGGTCCATACCACCGGCCGGTCGATGGCGTCGGCCAGCTGCTGCCACGTCAGGCCGAGCCTCAGGCGAGCCACGACGATCTGCTCGGTGATCTCATGTCTGTTCATAGCCCCCAAGCATGCACCGGCCGCGCCGTGCCGGGACCATAAGGCGCCCCCGGAGATATCGCATGCGATATCAAATTTGGGGATGACCAATACCTCCAGGATCCCTCAACGCCGGCTCCGCCCCGGTGGTCATGCACGGTGACGAGCCTGCGACCGCTCGCCTCACCAATGACCGTGGTGGACGACCTCGGAGAAGGGACGCCGATTCGGCTTGCGGATCGGGGTGAGCGGGCGGTCGGCGGGATAGCCGACCCCGAGCAGGAAGGCAACCAACCGGTCCCCGGGCACACCCAGGATGGCGCGCGCCTTCTCCTGGTCGCCCACCGACGAATGCCCGGTCCCGATTCCCAGGTCGGTGGCGGCGATCATCATCGCCATCGTGGCCTGGCCCACGTCGTAGTTGTCGGTGACGACCCGGCGCTCGTCGGGCGGCACGGGCACGACGATGGCAATCGCGGCCGCCGCGGCGGCGATGTGCCCGGCACCCTGCCAGACGGTCGAGAGCTCGCGCAGCTGCGCCCGGTCGGTGACGATCACGAAGTCCCACGGCTGCCGGTTCTTGGCCGACGGCGCCCGCCACCCGGCCTCGGCGATGCGGATCAGGTCGTCTTCGGAAACCGGATCCGGCTTGTACTGCCGGACGTTGCGGCGGGCGCGGATCGCGTCCCAAGCCTCCATGGGTGCCTCCTCATTCTCCAGCCGACTCCGGGTAAACGGGAGTATTCTCGGGCAAATTCCCCGCATACGCCGCTGAGTTTCATTCCGGCCCATTCGGGAAGCCATGGTGAACCAGCTGCACCGCGCGCTCGTGAACCAGCTGAGTGGCCCCGGATGCAGGAAGGCGCGTAGCCGGCATGACACACCTGACGCCGCATTTCGAGGAAGTCCAGGCGCACTACGACCTGTCCGACGACTTCTTCCGGCTGTTCCTCGACCCCACCATGACCTACAGCTGCGCGTACTTCGATCGCATGCGAGATATCCCGCTGGAAGAGGCGCAGCTCCGCAAGATGGACCTGGCGCTCGGCAAGCTGGGGTTGCACCCCGGGATGACGCTGTTGGACGTCGGGTGCGGCTGGGGCGCCACGATGCGCCGCGCGATCGAGAAGTACGACGTGGACGTCGTCGGTCTGACGCTGTCCAAGCACCAGGCCGCCCACGTGCAGAAGCTGTTCGACGCGATGAACACCCCGCACAGCAGGCGGGTGCTGCTACAGGGCTGGGAACAGTTCGACGAGCCCGTCGACCGGATCGTCTCCATCGGCGCGTTCGAGCACTTCGGCTATGACCGCTATGACGATTTCTTCGAGATGGCCCACCACGTCCTGCCCGACGACGGGGTGATGCTGCTGCACACGATCACCATGCTGACCCCGGAGCAGATCGTCGAGCACGGCCTGCCGATGACCGAAGAGCAGACCAGCTTCAACGACTTCATCGCCGCCGAGATCTTCCCCGGTGGGCAGTTGCCGCCGATCGAGATGGTGGAGTTCCACGCGTCGAAGATGGGTTTCAACCTGGTCCGCAGGCAGTCGCTGCAGCTGCACTACGCCCGCACCCTTGACCTGTGGGCCGCGGCGCTCGAGGCGCACCGGAACGAGGCGATCGCGATCCAATCCGAAGAGGTCTACGACCGCTACATGCGGTATCTGACCGGTTGCGCCCAGGCCTTCCGCGACGGCTATATCGACATCAACCAGTTCACGCTGGCCAAGTAGGCCATAACCACCAACCCTTGTCGGTGTCCGGGGCTATCGTGGCACCGCGATGGCGCTTCATCTCCACCGTGCCGAGCGCACCGACCTCCTTGCCGACGGCCTCGGCGCCCTGCTGGCCAACCCGCTGGCCGACCCGTTCACCGAAGAACTGGTTCTGGTGCCGGCGCGCGGCGTCGAACGCTGGCTCAGTCAGCGGTTGTCGCATGTGCTCGGGCGCGACCGCGGCGGCGACGGGGTGTGCGCCGGGGTGGCGTTCCGGAGTCCCGGCTCCCTGATCGCCGAACTCACCGGCACGGCCGAGGAGGATCCATGGTCGCCGGACGCGATGGCCTGGCCGCTGTTGGAGGTGATCGACTGCTCCCTGGACGAGCCGTGGTGTCGCACGCTGGCAACGCATTTGGGTCACTTCGCGCCGACGGAGGCCGAGGCGGAGCTGCGCCGCGGGCGGCGCTACTCGGTGGCGCGCCGGCTGGCCGGCTTGTTCGCCTCGTATGCCAGGCAGCGTCCGCGGCTGCTCGCCGACTGGCTGGCGGGCGAGGTCGGCGACCTCGACCCCGACCTGGCCTGGCAGCCGGAGCTCTGGCGGGCGCTGGTGGCCGCGGTGCCCGCCGATCCCCCGCACATCCGGCATCACACGACCGTGACCCGGCTGCGCGAGGGCCGCACCCACCTGCCGTCGCGACTGTCGCTGTTCGGGCACACCCGATTGGCGTGCACCGACGTGGAGCTGCTGGACGCGTTGTCCGCCCACCACGACCTGCACCTGTGGCTGCCACATCCCAGCGACCAACTGTGGCGCGCGCTGGCCGGCGCCCGCGGCGCGATCCCCCGCCGCGCGGACACCAGCCACCGCGTCGTGGGCCATCCGCTGCTGGCGACGCTCGGGCGCGACCTGCGCGAACTGCAACGCGGCCTGCCCGCCGATCCCAGCACCGACGAGTACCTTCCGGCACCGGAACGTCCCGACACGCTGCTCGGCTGGCTGCAATCCGACATCGCCGCGAATGCCGTTCGGCGCCAAGGGCGTAAGCTCGCCGCCGACGATCGCTCGGTGCAGGTACACAACTGTCACGGCCCTGCGCGCCAGGTCGACGTGCTGCGCGAGGTGCTGCTCGGCCTGCTGCAGGACGACCCCACGCTTCAGCCGCGCGACATCCTGGTGATGTGCCCGGACATCGAGACGTATGCGCCGCTGATCGTCGCCGACTTCGGGCTCGGCGACGTGGTGCAAGGCGCGCATCCCGCGCACCGACTGCGAGTAAAGCTCGCGGACCGCTCACCGCTGCAAACGAATCCGCTGCTCGGGGTCGCCTCGCGGCTGCTGGCGCTGGCGGGCGGCAGGGCGACCGCCAGCGAGGTGCTCGACTTCGCCGAGGCCGCGCCGGTGCGCGCCCGCTTCGGTTTCACCGACGACGATCTGGAGGCCATCACCCGCTGGGTCCGGCAGGCGAACATCCGGTGGGGGTTCGATCAGGAACACCGGCGGCCGTACCACGTCGACTTCGTGCACAACACTTGGCGTTTCGGCATCGACCGGGTGCTGGCCGGCGTCGCGATGTCCGACGACTCGCACGCCTGGATCGACGCGACGTTGCCGCTCGACGATGTCAGCAGCAACCGCGTCGAATTGGCCGGCCAGTTCGCCGAATTCGTGGCCCGGCTGCAGCGCGTGGCCGACTCGCTCACGGGCGCCCGGCCGTTACGCGACTGGCTGGCCGCGCTGGCCGACGGCATCGGCCTGTTGACCCGCGTCGACGACTCCGACCTGTGGCAGACCGCGCAGCTGCAACGGGAGTTCGCTTCGACGTTGGCCGACGCCGGGCCGCGGGCCGATACCCTGCTGCGGCTGCCCGACATCCGGGCGCTGCTGCACGGACGCCTCGCCGGCCGCCCGACGCGGGCCAACTTCCGCACCGGCACGCTGACGGTGTGCACCATGGTCCCGATGCGCTCGGTGCCGCACCGGGTGGTGTGCCTGGTGGGCCTCGACGACGGGGTGTTTCCCCGGCTCGGTGTGGTCGACGGCGACGACGCGCTGGCGCGCGACCCGATGACCGGCGAACGCGACATCCGCTCGGAGGACCGGCAATTGCTGCTCGACGCGATCGGGGCGGCCACCGAGAAGCTGGTGATCACCTACACCGGCGCCAACGAATACTCGGGCCAGCCGCGCCCGCCGGCGGTGCCGTTGGCCGAACTTCTGGACACGCTGGACATAACCACCGCGGACAAGATTCGCGGGCGCATCGTCGTCGAGCATCCGTTGCAGCCCTTCGACGTTCGCAACGTCATCCCGGGAAAGCTGGTGCCGAAGGTTCCCTTCAGCTTCGACCCGACGGCGCTGCGGGCGGCGCGGGCGGCCACCGGCGAGCGCGGCGACGCGCCCAAGTTCATTTCGGGACCGCTGCCACCACCACCCGCCGACGACGTCATCCTCGCCGACCTCATCGGCTTCTTCAAGGACCCGGTCAAGGGCTTCTTCCGCGCGCTGGAGTTCACGCTGCCGCGGGACGTCGACGGCGTGCAGGACGCCATGCCCGTCGACCTCGACGCCCTCGAGGAGTGGACGGTCGGCGACCGCATGCTGGGCGACATCCTGCGCGGGTGGACGCCCGACGACGCGCGGCAGGCCGAGTGGCGGCGGGGGACGTTGCCGCCCGGGCAACTGGGTTGGCGCAGGGCGGCGGAGATCCGCGATCAGGCCGCCCTGCTGGCGGCCGCGGCGCAGCGGCACCGCCGGGCCGACGCCCGCGCGTACGACGTCGACATCGATCTCGGCCGCGGGCGCCGGCTCACGGGCACGGTGTCACCGGTGTACGGGGAGCGGCTGGTGTCGGTGACGTACTCCAAGCTCGACGGCAAGCATTTACTCGAGTCGTGGATTCCGTTGCTGGCGTTGATCGCTCACGATCCGGGCCGCGACTGGTCGGCGGTGTGCATCGGCCGCCTGAAGAGGGGAACCACCCCGCGGGTGGAGGGGCTCGGGCGGCCCCACGAGGACGCCGTGGCGCTGCTGCGCGAGCTGGTGGCGATCTACGACGCGGGGCGCCGGGAGCCGATTCCGTTGCCCATCAAGACGTCCTACGCCTGGGCGGCCGCGCGGCACTGCGGCGACGATCCGCTGCGCGAGGCGCAATACCGGTGGAAATCCAGCGACCGATACCCCGCGGAGGACGCCGCGCCCGCCCACGTGCGGGCCTGGGGCAAGAACGCGCGGCTGACCGATCTGATGCAGCCGCCGCGCCCGGGTGAGGAGCACGACGGCGAGGACACCCGGCTGGGCGCATACGCCGCCCGGGTTTGGCTGCCGATGCTGCGCGCCGAGAGGAAACCCTGACATGAAGCAGGCGATCGAGCGTTTCGACCTGCTCGGCCCGCTGCCCGCCGATCGGTCCACCACCGTGCTGCAGGCCAGCGCCGGCACCGGCAAGACTTTCGCGCTGGCCGGCCTGGTGACCCGCTATGTCGCCGAGGGCGCGGCGACGCTGGACCAGATGTTGCTCATCACGTTCGGCCGGGCCGCCAGCCAGGAGCTGCGCGAGCGGGTCCGCGGCCAAATGGTCGAGGCCGTGGCCGCTTTCGGCGACGGCGCCGGCGCCAACGAGTTGGTGGCGTACCTGCTGGACGGCACCGAGGACGAATGCGCGGCGCGCAAGCAACGCCTCCGCGACGCGCTGGCCGGCTTCGACGCGGCGACCATCGCCACCACGCACCAGTTCTGCCAGCTGGTGTTGAAGTCGCTGGGCGTGGCCGGTGACACCGCCGCGAACGTCACGCTGCTGGAGAGCCTCGACGAGCTGATCGTCGAGATCGTCGACGACCTGTACCTCGCCCACTTCGGGCAGGAGCGCGACGATCCGGCGCTGGGTTACCGCGAGGCGCTGCGGCTGGCGCGCGAGGTGGTCAAGAACCCGTCGACGCAGCTGCGGCCGCTGGACCCCGAGCCCGGTTCGCGGGCCGCCGTCTGCGTGACGTTCGCCGAAGACGTTCTCGCGGAACTGGATACGCGCAAACGACGCCTGGGCGTGCTCGGCTACGACGACCTGCTGAGCCGGCTCGCCGACGCGCTGGCCACCGACGACTCCCCCGCTCGGCTACGCATGCATCACCGCTGGCCGATCGTCATGGTCGACGAGTTCCAGGACACCGACCCGGTGCAATGGCAGGTGATCGACCGCGCGTTCAGCGGGCGCTCCACCGTGATTCTCATCGGTGATCCCAAGCAGGCCATCTACGCGTTTCGCGGCGGCGACATCGTGACGTACCTGCGGGCGGCCGAGACGGCGGGCGAGCAGAAGACGCTGGCCATCAATTGGCGCACCGACGCGGCGCTCGTCGAGCGGCTGCAGGTGGTGCTGCGGGGCGCCCAACTCGGCGACCCCGCGATCGTGGTGGACAACGTCGACGCCTACCACCAGGGTCACCGGCTCGCCGGGGCGCCGCGCAATGACCCGTTCCGGTTGCGGGTGGTGCAGCGGGAAAGTTTGGGGCGCAGCGGGATTCAGAACCTGCCCATCGACGAGCTGCGGGCGCACATCGGCGCCGACCTCGCCGCCGATATCCGCGCGCTGCTGGCGGGTGGCGCGACGTTCGCCGGCAGGCCGCTGCAGGCCCGCGACATCGCCGTGATCGTGGAGAAGCACAAGGACGCCGCCGCCTGCTTCAAGGCGCTGTGCGACGCGGACGTGCCGGCGGTTTACACCGGTGACTCCGACGTGTTCGCCTCCGACGCCGCCGAAGATTGGCTGTGCCTGCTGGAGGCGTTCGACCAGCCGCACCGGCCCGGCATGGTGCGCGCCGCGGCGGCCACGATGTTCTTCGGCGAGACCGCGGAATCCCTGGCGGCCGGCGGTGACGCGCTGACCGATCGGGTCGCGGAAACGTTGCGGGAGTGGGCCGGCCACGCCCGCGAACGCGGAGTCGCCGCCATCTTCGAGGCGGCCCAGCTTTCGGGCATGGGCGATCGGGTGCTGTCGGCCCACGGCGGCGAACGCCATATGACCGACCTGGCGCACATCGCCCAGTTGCTGCAGGAGGTCGCGCACCGGGAGCGCGCCAGCCTGCCCGCGCTGCGAGACTGGCTGCGCAGGCAACGCGACGAACGCGCCGGCGCACCCGAACGCAACCGGCGCCTGGACAGTGACGCCGCGGCCGTGCAGGTCATGACGGTGTTCGTGAGCAAGGGCCTGCAATACCCGATCGTGTATCTGCCGTTCGCGTTCAACCGCAATACCCAGGACCGCGACGTGGTGTTGTTCCACGACGAGGGCGTGCGCTGCCTGCACATCGGCGGCAAGGACAGCCCGGACTTCAAGGATGTCGAGAAACTGGGCCGCAAAGAGGACGCCAGCGACGACAGCCGGCTGACCTACGTGGCGCTCACCCGCGCCCAGGCTCAGGTCGTCGCGTGGTGGGCGCCGGCGTTCGACGAACCCAACGGAGGCCTGTCCCGGCTGCTGCGCGGCCGCCGGCCGAACGAGCCGTTCGTGCCCGACCGATGCGAGCCGGCGAAGATCACCGACGCCGACGCGCTCGCCCGGTTGCGGGAGTGGGAGGCGGCCGGCGGCCCGGTGATCGAGCCGTCGGTGGTGGCCGCGGCGCCGCCCATGCCGTCCGGGCCGGTGCCGTCGGGCCTCGACAGCCGCCACTTTCACCGCATCATCGACACGGGGTGGCGGCGCACCTCCTACTCCGGTCTCATCCGGGTGGCCGAGTCCACCGGGGTGGGTAGCGAGCCGGAGGTCACCGAACTGGACGACGAAGTCGGCGAAATCCCGTTGACCCAGGCCGCATCCGGGCCCGAGGTGCCGTCGCCGATGGCCGAGCTGCCGGTGGGTGCGAAGTTCGGCACGCTGGTGCACGCCGTGCTCGAGACCGCCGACCCGCTGGCCACCGACCTGGCCGCCGAGCTGCAGGCGCGCATCCGCAGACACTCGGTGTGGTGGCCGGTCGACGTGGCCCCGGACGTGCTGGCCGCGGCCATGCTGCCGATGCACGAGACGCCACTGGGCCCACTGGCCGGCGACCTGACGCTGCGCCAGATCGGGCTGTCGGATCGGCTGCGCGAGCTGGACTTCGAGTTCCCGCTGGCCGGTGGGGATCTGGGCTCGCCCGCGCCCGAGATCCGGCTGGCGGACATGGGGGCGTTGCTGCGCGCGCACCTACCAACCGACGACCCGCTGGCGTCCTATGCCGACCGGTTGACGAGCCGGCCCCTCGGTGACCAACCGTTGCGCGGCTATCTCACCGGGTCCGTCGACGCCGTGTTGCGTGTGCCCGACGGCGCGTCGCATCGCTATCTGGTGGTCGATTACAAAACCAACTGGCTCGGCGATCCCGACCGGCCGTTGACGTCCACCGATTACGACCGGCCGCGCCTGGTCGAGGCGATGCTGCACTCGGATTATCCGCTGCAGGCGCTGCTGTACAGCGTTGTGCTGCACCGGTTCCTGCGTTGGCGCGTGCCGGACTACGACCCCGGCCGGCACCTTGGCGGCGTCCTCTACCTGTTCGTGCGCGGGATGTGCGGCGCGGCCACGCCCGTGGTCGACGGTCACCCGTCGGGTGTGTTCAGCTGGCGGCCGCCCTCGTCGCTGATCGCCGAGTTGTCGGACCTGCTCGATGGGAGGGCGGCCGCGTGACGCTGGAGGCGATCGCCGCCGAGGGCTTGCTGCGGTCCTACACCGAAGCTGGCGTCTTCGAGGCCGCCGATATTCATGTGGCGCAACGGCTTACGGCGCTCGCGGGTGAGGGCGACGAGCGGGTGGCGCTGGCGGTCGCGCTGCTGGTGCGCGCGCTGCGGGGCGGTTCGGTGTGCGTGGACCTGCGGGCGGTGGCAACGCAAGTCGGTGTCGCGGACCTGCCGTGGCCCGACCCCGCGGAATGGATGGCCGCCGTGCGGGCCAGTCCACTGCTCGGCACGCCACCGGTGCTGCGGCTGTTCGGCGAGCTGTTGTACCTGGACCGGTACTGGCTCGAGGAGGAGCAGGTGTGCGCCGACCTGCTCGCGCTGTCCGTACCCCGGGCCAGCGGCGAAACGCCCGTCTTCGAGCGGCTTTTCCCACCCGGCTATGACGAGCAGCGGGCGGCCGCGGAAATCGCGGTCTCGCAAGCGGTTACCGTGCTGACCGGTGGGCCAGGCACCGGCAAGACCACCACGGTGGCGCGGCTGCTGGCTCTGCTGGCCGGGCAGGCCGAGCTCGGCGGCCTCCCACGGCCCCGGATCGCGCTGGCCGCGCCGACCGGCAAGGCGGCGGCGCGGCTCGCCGAGGCGGTGGCGGCCGAGGTGCGGCGGTTGGACGCGGCGGACCGCGCGCGGCTGGCCGGGCTGCAAGCCACGACGCTGCATCGGCTGCTGGGTTCGCGACCGGATACGTCGGTGCGGTTCAAGCACAACCGCGGCAACCGGCTGCCGCACGACGTCATCGTCGTGGACGAGACGTCGATGGTGTCGCTGACGATGATGGCCCGGCTGCTGGAGGCCGTGCGGCCCGACACGCGGCTGATCCTGGTTGGCGACCCGAACCAGCTGGCCTCGGTGGAAGCCGGTGCGGTGCTGGCCGATCTGGTGGACGGGCTGACCTCCCGCGACGACGTGCGGATCGCGGCGCTGCGCACGCCGCATCGATTCGGCGAGTCGATCGGTGCGCTGGCCGAAGCGATCCGGATCGGCGACGCGGACCGTGTTGTGGGGTTGCTGCGGGCCGGCGGCGAGCACATCGAATGGCTGGACGCCGACGGGCCCACCGGGGCGCTGCGCTCGGTGCTGGTGCCGTACGCGCTGCGGGTGCGGCAGGCCGCGGTCCTCGGCGCCACCGAGGCGGCGTTGGCGGCGCTCGACGAGCACCGGCTGTTGTGCGCGCATCGGCACGGTCCGTACGGGGTGTCGCACTGGAATCGGCAGGTGGAGCGCTGGCTCTCGGAGGAGACCGGTCAGCACGTGTCGTCGGCGTGGTACGCCGGACGGCCAGTGTTGGTGACGGCCAACGACTATGGGCTCAAGGTCTACAACGGCGACACCGGAGTGGTCGTGGTAAGCGACGGCGGGCTGCGGGCCGTCATCGCCGGCGCCACCGGAACGCTGGGCTTCGCGACCAGCCGGCTCACCGACATCCAGACCATGCACGCCATGACCATTCACAAGAGTCAGGGCAGCCAGGCCGACGAGGTGACGGTGTTGATGCCGCCCGAGGACTCGCGGCTGCTGACGCGCGAATTGTTCTACACGGCCGTGACGCGGGCGAAGGCCAAGGTTCGGGTGGCCGGTTCCGAGGCTTCGGTGCGCGCGGCCATCGAGCGCCGCGCCGTGCGCGCGACCGGACTGGCGCAGCGGTTGCGGGCCGCGGCGCCGACCACGTGAAGGGCGGCATGGACGACAACGACGATTCCGAACCGGCATCGGAACTCAGCTCTCGGCGAACCCACATCGTGCGGCTTGCCGTGTTCGTCGGCTTCCTGCTGGTGATGTTCTACCTGGTGGCCGTCGCCCGAGTCGTCCACGTGGAGGAGGTGCGGCGCGTGGTCTCGGCGACGGGACCGGCGGCGCCGGTCACCTACGTGGTGGCGTCGGCCGTCCTGGGCGCGTTGTTCGTGCCGGGCTCGATCCTGGCCGCGGCCAGCGGGCTGCTGTTCGGCCCCCTGCTCGGCGTCGTCGTGACGCTGGGCGCGACGGTCGGTACCGCGATCGTCGCCAGCCGCATCGGCCACCGGGCCGGCCGGGACAGCGCGCGGGCGCTGCTGGGGCCGAAGCGGGCCGACCGCATCGACGCGCTGATCGAACGCCGCGGGCTGTGGGCGGTCGTCGGCCAGCGCTTCGTTCCCGGGATCTCCGACGCGCTCGCCTCCTACGCGTTCGGGGCGTTCGGAGTTCCGTTGTGGCAGATGGTCGTCGGATCGTTCATCGGTTCGGTGCCGCGCGCGTTCGTCTACACCGCGCTGGGCGCCTCGATCGCGAACCCGTCGTCGCCGTTGACGTACGCGGCGATCGCGGTGTGGTGCGTGACCGCCGTCGTCGGCGCGTTCGCGGCGCGGCGCGGATACCGGCATTGGCGCGCCGGCCGGAAAGCGGCGGACGGTTAGGTGGTGCGTTCCGCCGCCACGAACAGGTTTCCCGGCACCGCATCCGCGACCTCTTTGGGTGCCGCGCGGTCATAGCCGGCCATCAGCTGGTCGGACGGGGTGACCGTCACGCTCCAGCCGTGGCGACGGAACCAGTCACCGACGTCCTCGCGCTCCTCGAAGTACCACAGCTCCTCGGTTCTGGGCACCTCGCGGTCCGGGGCCACCCGCGCCATCAGCGCGCGGACGCGGTCCATCCGCTCACGACGCCTCGCGCGGAACTCCGGGTCGAGGAACTTGGGTCCCAACGCCTCGACGGCCACCCGGCTGCCGGGAGCGGTGAGCCCGTGCACGCGTTCGAACAGCAGCTCCTGGGCGGCGGCCGGCAGGTACGGCATCAGCCCCTCGGCCGACCACGCGCTGGGTGCCGACGGGTCAAAACCGGCCTGCTGCAACGTCTTCGGCCAGTCATGGCGCAGGTCCACCGGGACGGCGACCCGGGTGCACGCGGGCTGCGCCCCGTGGTCGGCCAACGTCGACAATTTGAAGTCCAGCACCCGGGGCTGGTCCAGCTCGTAGACCGTGGTGCCATCCGGCCAGGGCAGCCGCCATGCCCGCGCGTCCAGGCCCGCCGCCAGGATCACCGCCTGGCGGATGCCGGCGCGGGTAGCGGCCAGGAAGAACTCGTCGAAAAATTTTGTCCGCGAGGCCATGTAGCCGACCATTGCCCGCATCTGCAGCGGCAACTCGGGTTCGGCCTCGACGAGTTCGTCGGGGAGCTGCGGGGCCGAGTGCCAGTTCCACACCCCGTCGCCGGCGGCATCGAGGAAAACCTGCGCGAACGGGTCGCGGATCAACGGGTTCTCGCTGCGGGTTTCGGCCGCGCGGGCCGAGGCCACGCCCAGCGCGGTCGCCCCGACGCTTTCGGTGATCTCCCAGCTGTCGTTGTCGCTTCTGGCTGTGCTCATTCCTGCTCAGTTCCTTTCGGTCCGCTCGGCCGCCACGAAAAGGGTCTTGGGGGCGGCGTCTTCGACATCCTGCGGGGGTCTGCGGTCGTAGCCGGCCATCAGCTGCTCGGCCGGGGTCACCGTCACATCCCAGCCGTGGCGGGACAACCAGTCGCCGACGTCCTCGCGCTCCTCGAAATACCACAGGTCGGCCACGTCGGGGATGTCGCGTTCCGGCTCGAGCTTGGCCATCAGGTCGCGGACCCGCTGCATGTCCGAACGCCGCTTGGCGATGGCGGCCTCGTCGAGAAAGTCGGGTCCGGGCGCCTCCACGGCGATTCGGCTGCCGGGGGTACTGAGCGCCTGGACGCGCTCGAACAAAAGCTCCTGGGCGGCCGCCGGCAGGAACGGCAACAAACCCTCGGCCGACCAAACGCTCGGCGCCGAGTCGTCAAAACCGGCCCGCCGCAGGGCCTCCGGCCAGTCCTGGCGCATGTCGACGGGGACGTGCACCAGGCGGCAGGTCGGCTCGGCGCCGTTGTCGCGCAACGTCGACAGCTTCCATTCCAGCACCCGGGGCTGGTCCAGCTCGTAGACGGTGGTGCCGTCCGGCCAGGGCAGCCGCCATGCGCGCGCGTCCAGGCCCGCGGCCAGGATCACCGCCTGGCGGATGCCGGAGCGGGTCGCGGCGAGGAAGAACTCGTCGAAGAACGCCGTCCGCGTCGCCATGTAGTCGACCATCCCCTGCATGCGCGGTTTGAGGTCGGGCGCGGCCTCGGCGATCTGGGCGGGCAGGTTGGGCGCCGCGAACCAGTTCCACATGCCCTCGCCGGCGGCGTGCAGAAACACCCGGGCGAACTCGTCGGAGATCAGCGGGTTCTCGCTGTCGGTCTCCGCGGCGCGCGCCGCCGCCACACCGAGGGCCGTCGCCCCCACGCTCTCGGTGATTTCCCAGCTGTCGTTGTCGGTCCTGGCCACCCGCGTCCTCCGAATCGATAGTTCGCCTACCTAGTCGACCGTACGCGCGCCGGGCGGGTGAGAGTTGTCGCGGAACCGGCTATCGGCGTTAAGTTGTCGGCGAGCCGGCGAGCAGGTCGATGGGCGGCGCCGAACGGATCCGAAGGATCGTCACACCATGCGAGTCGACGGGCGCGAGATCAGCGTTTCCGGCAGCTTGCTGCAACCGCTGACCCGGCGCACCAACGACATCCTGCGGCTCGCGGCGAGCGCGACCTTACTCGCGGCGGTGATCACGAGTTCGTTGATCACCCGGCCGCAGTGGGAGGCCCTGGAAAAGTCCATCTCGCAGATCGTCGGCGTGCTCTCCCCGCGGCAGTCCGACCTGGTGTACCTCGGCTACGGCGTGGCGATCCTGGCCCTGCCGTTCATGATCTTGATCGGCCTGATCGTCGGGCGGCAATGGAAGCTCCTCGGCGCATACGCCGCCGCCGCGCTGCTCGCGGCGCTGCCGCTCTCAATTGGCGGCAACGGGTTTTCGGCGCCCCGCTGGCACTTCGACCTCTCCGAACGCCTGCAGACCGTGTTGGGCCAGTTCCTCGACGACCCGCGCTGGATCGGCATGCTGGCGGCCGTGCTGACCGTCTCGGGGCCGTGGCTGCCCGCGCGCTGGCGGCATTGGTGGTGGGCCCTGCTGCTGGCCTTCGTGCCGATCCACCTCGTGGTCAGCGCGATCGTGCCGGCCCGCGCGCTGTTGGGGCTGGCGGTCGGGTGGCTGGTCGGCTCGCTGGTGGTCCTGGTTGTCGGCACCCCCGCGCTCGAGGTGCCCCTGGAGGCCGCCGTGCGCGCGATGGCCAGGCGCGGGTTCGTCGTCTCGCGGCTCACCGTGGTCCGGCCGGCCGGCCGCGGGCCGCTGGTTCTTTCGGCCGGGTGCGAGGAGCCCGACCGCGCGGCGGTCGTCGAGTTGTACGGCCCGCATCAGCGCAGCGGCGGCACGCTGCGCCAACTCTGGATCAAGCTGCGGCTGCGCGACACCGAGACCGGGCCGCTGGTAACCTCGATGCGCCGCGCCGTCGAGCATCGCGCGCTGATGACGATCGCCATCGGGGACATGGACCTGGCGAACACCTCGACGATCGCGGTCGCCACGCTCGACCGGGGCTGGATCCTCTACTCGCACAAGCCACCCCGTGGCTTGCCCCTGAGCCGATGCGCGCAGTCCACGCCGGTGGACCGGGTGTGGCGGTCGCTGCGGACCCTCAACGACCAGCAGATCGCGCACGGCGACCTGCGTGGCAACGAGATCACCGTCGACGGCGACGCCGTGCTCTTCGGTGGCTTCCACAGCGCCGAATACGGCGCCACGGAAGCCCAACTGCAATCTGACATCGCGCAGCTGCTGGTGACCACCTCGGCCCTGTATGACCCGAAATCGGCGGTGGCCGCGGCCATCGACGCGTTCGACCGAGACACCATCCTGAGCGCGTCGCGTCGGTTGACCAAAGTTGCCGTGCCACGGGCGATTCGGAAGTCGATCTCGGACGCGGGCGCCGTCATCTCGGCCACCCGCGCGGAAGTTAAGCGGCAGACCGGTGCCGACCAGATCAAGGCCCAGCCCATCACCCGGTTCACCCGCGGCCAGATCATTCAGCTGGTGCTCTTCGGCGCGCTGGTCTATGTCGCGTATCCGTTCATCAGCACCGCGCCCACCTTCTTCTCCCAGCTGAGGAGCGCGAACTGGTGGTTCGCGCTGCTCGGGCTGGCGGTGTCGGCGCTGACGTACCTGGGGGCCGCCGCGGCTCTGTGGGCATGCACCGACGGGACGGTGAACTATTGGCGGCTGTCATTCGTCCAGGTGGCCAACACCTTTGCCGCAACCACCACGCCCGCCGGAGTGGGTGGGCTCGCGCTGTCCACCCGGTATCTGCAGAAGAGCGGCCTGTCGGCGATGCGGGCCACCGCCGCGGTCGCGCTGCAGCAGGCCGTGCAGGTGATCGTGCACCTCGCGCTATTGATCTTCTTCAGCGCGGTGGCGGGCGCCTCGATGCACCTGTCGCACTTCGTGCCGAGCGCCACGATGCTGTACCTGATCGGCGGGGTGGCGCTGGGCATCGTCGGCACCTTGTTGTTCGTGCCCAAGTCGCGGCGATGGCTGGCCACGGAGGTGCGCCCGAAGCTCAACGAGGTGACCGGTGACCTGGTCAAGCTGGCCCGCGAGCCGCGGCGACTGGCGCTGATTCTGCTCGGTTGCGCGGGCACCACTCTCGGTGCGGCGCTGGCTCTTTGGGCCAGCGTCGAAGCCTTCGGCGGCGGCACGACGTTCGTCACCGTCACCGTGGTCACCATGGTCGGCGGAACGCTGGCCTCCGCCGCGCCGACACCCGGCGGCGTCGGGGCCGTGGAGGCGGCGCTGATCGGTGGGCTGGCTGCCTTCGGCGTGCCGGCGGCCGTCGGCGTGCCGTCCGTCCTGCTGTATCGGTTGCTCACCTGCTGGCTGCCCGTGTTCGTCGGGTGGCCGGTGATGCGGTGGCTGACGAAGAACGAGATGATCTAGAGCGCCCGCCACGGAATCAGCTATATGGGGATTGCACAACCACGAGAATAATTGAGGTGCGGGCACTTTGGCCGACCGCGGAGGTCAAATAGACCAGGTAGTACTGCTCGGACACCGATCGTGCGACCGTGATGGGTACGTCGATGGTCGCCGACCCGTCGGAGGAGAACTGGCCCGCCGTGGGCGTCACGGTGATCCCGGCGGCCGAGGCGGTGCCAGTGACGATGTAGCCGCCGGCGTCACCGACCATGCGTTGAGCGTCGAGTTTCACGGAGCCCTTGGTTCCCGGCGGGATGGTGACGATGGGGTCGGGGATGTTGACGGTCACGGCGGAGCTGCCCGCACCGAACGACGGCGGCGCCGAGGACTCACTTGTGCCCCAACGCCTGTCCGGATAGGCGGCGAGCGAGAAGGCCAGCTCCCCGCCGGTGCGGACGAATGACTCGGGCAACCACGTGTGATCGGTGCCCCGGCCGTCGACGCGCAGGCCGCTGATGTAGTTGAGGTGGTGCGGTCCGGACGCGCCCGGCGCGGAGATCCGAATGGCTTTGCCGCCGGGAAGCGCGATCAGGGCGCGATCGAAGAGCGGTGCGGCCACGGTGAGGATCGACGTTCCCGGGGTGCTCGGATAGAGGCCCAGGGCCGCCCAGACGTACCAGCTGGCCAGCGCGCCCAGGTCGTCGTTGCCCGGCTCGCCGTCGGGCGTCGGGCCGAACAGCCCGCGCACCCGGTCGACGGTGCGCTGGGTCTTCCACGGTTGGCCGATGTAGTTGTACAGCCACGGCACCCCGAAACCCGGTTCGTTACCGGCCCACAGATAGGGCTCGTTCGGGCCGACGTTGAGCTTCTTGGTGAAGCCGTCGAGCCGCCCGGCCACCGCCTGGCGGCCGCCGAGGGCCGTCACCAGGCCGTCGACGTTGTGCGGCACCCACCAGACGTATTGCGCGGCGTTGCCCTCGTCGAATCCGATCTGGCCGAAGTCCGAGGGTGACACCACGAACGCCGGGCCCGCGTGGAAGAAGGTGGTCCAACTGCGGGGCGAAATGTAGCGGGTGGTGGGGTTGAACAGGTTCTGCCAGTACTGCGACCGGGCCTGGAATTCGGCGGCGGTCGCCGTGTCGCCGAGCGATGCGGCGAACCGCGAGATGGCGAAGTCGTCGACCGACCACTCCAGCGTGATCGACGCGTCGGCGATCCAGCCGTCGGTGCGGAACTCGAAGGAGAACGGTGCGTAGCCGAATTGCAGATACGTGTTGATTCCCGGTCGCTCGACGTAACCGTTAAGCCCGACACCGCCTTTCGTCGCCGCATTCACCATGTAGCGCAGCGCCGCCTGGGTGTCGAAATCCTCGGCCCCGAAGGCGTGAAAGTTCACGATGAGTGGGACCACGTTGTCTCCGGTCATCTCGGCGGTCGCGGCGTTGGCCACTGGCCAGCGTGGCAGCGCCCCGCTCTGCTCGGCATCGTTCACCAGCGATTGGGCCATATCGCTCGCCCGGTCCGGGAAGAGCAGCGCCTGCAACGCCGCCAGGCAGCGGTAGGTGTCCCAGTCGGAGAAGTTGGCGTACTGCGTGTGCCCCGCGGCCACGGTGTGCACGGCGCCGTCGAATCCGATGTAGCGTCCGTCCACGTCGTTGAAGGTGTTGGGGTGCAACAGCGATCGGTACAGGGAGGTGTAGAAGGTCTCCAGGTCGTCGACGTTCCTGCCGGCGACGGCGATGCGAGACAGGCTGGCGTTCCAGTCCCGCGCCGCCGCGGCGCGCATGTCGTCGAAGCTCGCCGCGCCCTCGGCCGCCAGGTTCGCGCGCGCCCCGTCGATGCCGACGTAGGAGATGGCGGTCCGCACCTCGAGCACCGCTCCGGCCGGGAATTGCAGGTATCCGCCGCTGTACGACGAATTCGCGCTGCGCGCACCAGGATAGACCGCTAAGCCGTCCCACGCCCCGTAAGAGGTGAAAGGCTGGCTGAACTTCATCGCAAAATAAACCGTGTAGGTGTTGTTCTTGCCGCAGAATCCGCCGCTGGTGGCCCAGCCCGTGATCGTGGTGTTGTCCTCCCCGATCTGGATGGTCGCGCGGGAGTTGCCCGCCAGCGACGCACCGGAGCGCACCTGGAACAGGGCCGGGCGGCCGTCGCGGGGGTAGCTGAATCGGCCGACGCCCGTGCGCGTGGTGGCGGTGAGTTCCGCCTTCACCCCGGTGTCCGGGAAGCGCACCGTGTAGTAGCCGGGCATGCCCTGTTCGGTGTCGTCGTGGGCGATCCGTTCCCAGGCCTTCCAGGGTTGCAAGCCAATTCCGTTGGTCGTCGGCAGCATTGAGATGTCGCCGAACGCGGCGCAGCCCACCGAGGCGTGGGTCATGCTGAACCCGGTAGCGCGTGAGTTGTCGTAGTTGTAGCCGGCGTAGTTGCCCACGGTGTCCGGCGAGTACTGCACCATTCCGAACGGCACAGTGGCGCCGGGGAAGTTGTTGATCTCCCCTACCCTCGCGCCGCCCGTCCCGGTGCCGATGAGCGTGGCGACGTGGTCGACCGGATTCGCCACGAACGCCGGCTCGCCATCGTAGGCAAGCGGCGGCGCCGCGGCGATGAACGCCATGAAGACGACCGACGCCGCCAGCAGCGCGACGATGGCCCTCCGTGACCGCATACCTGTCTCTTACTGGACGACGGTGAATTCGGTGGGTGTTTCCCGGCCGAATTGGATAACGATTTGCGGGCCGGGCGCGGCACCGCCCACAAAGTTGCCAAAAATACCGGCAAACACGCACACCATTTCGGCTACTGTCATCTCGGCGTCGCCGGCGCTCGTACCGGCACCAATTTTCGGGAGATTGGATTTATGAAACATTCGACAATAGCAACCATTTCCGTGGCGCTGAGTTTAGCGCTCGCCGGTTGCGGCAGCGACCACAAATCCGGCAGCCAATCGTCGACCTCGACGACCACATCCACGTCGACATCGACGACGTCGTCCGCGACGAGCACGACACCGGTCGCGAAAGCCAAGTACACCATCGCCGACTACGTCAAGGACAACCACATCACCGAGACGCCGGTTCATCACGGCGATCCCGGCCCGAACGTCGACCTGCCGGTGCCCCCCGGCTGGCAGCTCAACCAGAACGCCGGCTCGTCGTACGGCGGCATCGTCTCCACCCAGCCCAGCAACCCCAACGACCCGCCCACCGTTACCGCCCTGTTCTCCAGGCTCACCGGCGACGTGGACCCGGCCAAGATCATCCAGTACGCCCCTGGCGAGGTGCAGAACCTGCCCGGATACGACGGCGGTGACGGCAAAGCGTCCACGCTCGCCGGCTTCCAGGCGTGGCAGCTCGGTGGCACGTACGAGCGAGACGGCACCACCCGCGTCATCGCGCAGAAAACCGTGGTGATCCCCAGCCAGGGCGCGGTCTACGTGCTCCAGCTCAACGCCGACGGGCCACAAGCCGATCAGGGCCCGTTGATGGACGTCACCAAGGTCATCGACGACCAGACCACCATCACGCCGTAACCGACGAACGTGACGGCGCCACGGGACGTTGCGCGGCGCCGTCACGTCATCGCCGGGCCGCAGAACGGGATTAATTAAACGCATGCCAGAGCAGTCATATGCGATAGACGCGGGGCACCCACCGTCGGCGCTGCTGCGCTTCATCAACCCGATGATGGGTTTCCTGCTGCGCACGCCGCTCGCCGGATCCGCCCGCAAGCAGCTGATGGTGCTGGGCTTCACCGGGCGAAAAACGGGGCGGCAGTTCTCACTTCCGTTGAGCGCCCACGTGATCGACGGTCAGCTCTACGCGTTGACCGGCGCTCCCTGGAAGCAGAACTTCCGCGATGGCGCGCCCGCCCAAGTCGTCTACGACGGCAAGACGACCGCGATGCGCGGCGAGCTCATCCGCGACCGCGACGTCGTCTCCGACCTCTATGCGCGCTGCGCCGAGTCCTACGGCGTCCGGCGCGCACAACGGATGATCGGGCTGAAGTTCCGCGATCAACGCATGCCGACGCGTGAAGAGTTCACCGAGGCGGTCGACCGGATGCACCTTTCAGCGGTGCGCCTGACTCCGGCCGGGTAGCCGCTGCTCGTCGGAGCCGGACGCCCGCAGGTGCGCCGTGAGCAGGCGTTGGTCGAACCGCGAGCGCGACGCGATGACCTGCTTGCCCAACTCGGTGAAGTCTTTCGCGATTTGCTCGGCGAGGACCGCCAGCTTCATGTTGCGCACCTGCGACAACGATTTGAGCAGGTTGAACGCCGCCATCTCGTCGACCCCGTAGACCAACATCAGCATCCCCTTGGTCCGGTCGATGGCGCCGCGACGCTCGGATATTTCGGCCACCTTCGCGCTGATGTTCTCCTCGCGCTTGCGGCTGGATGTCGGTGTGACGTCGACATAGAAGCCGTGGGTGCCGATGACGTCGCCGTTGCTGTCGCACAACTCATCACCCACCACGACCACGTCATGGGTCTTGCCGCGGGCGTCGACGATGCGGTGCCTGGTGCTGAACACCTGCCGGCGTTCGATCATGTCGTCGATGGTTGCGGACACGTGATGGCGATCGCTCGGGTGCTTGTGGGCAATCACCAGCTCGGTCGTCGGAGTCACCGTTCCGGGTTCGTAGCCGTGCATCCGATGCACCTGATCGGACCATTCCCAGCGCTGGTCTTCGAAATAGAAGCGAAACCAGCCGGCCCGCTGGGGCGTACCGCCGGCCAGGGCCTGCTCAACCGCGGCTGTCTGGCCGTCTAGTTCAGACGCCACCGCACACGCTCCGTGTCCGATTTGGCCGCCGATCGCTTCCCGAGCGATTCTTGCCGGATGGCCTCGCTTTCC
Organism: Mycobacterium sp. SMC-2; assembly: GCF_025263485.1. Lineage (NCBI taxonomy): Bacteria > Bacillati > Actinomycetota > Actinomycetes > Mycobacteriales > Mycobacteriaceae > Mycobacterium > Mycobacterium sp. SMC-2. The sequence goes on along the minus strand of NZ_CP079863.1, from coordinate 1,550,521 downwards.
CGCAGCCGGATCTCGGTCGCGCGACACAGTTCGCGTGACCGCTCGAGCTGTTGGTGCGAGCGCTGCATGGAGCTGGCGACAGAAAGCCGCAGCGATCTAGCGGCCTCGGAGTATGTCCCCCGGGGGGCCCCGGCGCTGCGCCGGAGGGTCTCCCGGAGCACGGCCGTCCGGCGCGCCGAACGGGCGCGATGAGCCCTTTGCCGGCACGCCGACGAGCAGTACACGGCGTCGGACCGGGCCGCGAAGGCGACACCGCACACCGCGCACAGGATTGGCCCCATACCCGTTACGTTACAACTATTCGACCGCCCCGTCGGGTCAATCGAGCTGCTCACGCAGCCTGTCGACCAGCCGGACCAATTTCGCGTAGTGGGACCCGGGCCAGTAGACCCGCCCGCATTCCGTGCACCGGCTGAACTCCTCGTAGTACCGGCGCGTGCGCGGCTCCAGCTGATCGATTACCTCGCCCTTGCTGACCCGGGTCAGCGCGCCATTGCAGCGCACGCAGCGGGTCAGCGGCGCCAGCCGCTGGCCCAAATCCAACCGTCGCAGGACGTCGAGCGCCTGCTGCTCGGGATCGTGGGAGCGAACGAACAGGCCGTGGGTGACGGCGCGGCGCTTCAAGAGGCCGCGATCACGGGTCAGCAGGATCCGGCGTTGCCCGCCGCTGATGTCGGCCAACGTCTTGTCGTCCGCGTCATTCGACCACCACACGTCGAATCCGAGCAGGCGCAACAGCCACGCCAGCCGACCGAGGTTGACGTCGACGACGAACCTCGGGTCGCGGAGCCGCTGTGGCCCGGGATAGGCGGCGATACGGTCGCCGAAACCGGGGCGGTGGGCGAAGGCACACGGGGACCCGTTCACCATGATGAGGCCTACCTCGGTGTGCGGGATGCCCATCGCCTCCAGCACGTCCTTGACGGTCTGGTGCGGCCGGAACGGGCGGCGCACCGTCGCCCCGCGCGACTCGGGCGCCAGGAAGTCGTTGAGTTCGGCGTACACCCGAACTTCGACGTACCCGGTCGGCTCGTTCACTCACACGGCCCCGCGCCCGCGGCGGCGTGGGTTCGGGTGATCACCGGCTGCTGAAAACCGGCGCCGCCCACCGCGCGCCGCACCGCCTCGTCGACCGCGCCGGTGCGCTCGGCGGGGACCAGCGCAATCACGCAACCCCCGAATCCCCCGCCGGTCATCCGCGCGCCCAGGGCGCCCGCCCGCACCGCGGTGTCGGCGATCAGGTCGATGTGCTCGGTGGTGATCTCGAAGTCGTCACGCATGGACGCGTGCGAGGTGTTGAAGAGCCGCCCGGCTTCGGTGAAGTCCGAATCACCCAGCGCCGCAACGCAATCGAGCACGCGTTGATTCTCGCTCAACACGTGGCGGGCCCGGCGGGCGTCGACCGGGTCGCGCACCGCGGCGACGGCGGACGGCCCGCGGTCCTGGACCTCGCGCAGCGAGGACACCCCGAGATCCGCGGCCGCCCGCTCGCACGACGCGCGCCGCGCGGCATAGTCGCCGCCGGCGTGGCTGTGCCGGGCGCGCGAGTCGATGAGCAGCAGCGCCACACCGGCGGCGTCCGGGTCGAAGGCGACCGGCGCGACCGTGAGATCGCGGAAATCGATCAGCAGCGCCGTCGACGGCCGGCCGAACAGCGACGCCAGCTGATCGAGCAAACCCGTTGGGGCGCCGACGTAGTCGTTCTCGGCGCGCTGGGCGAGCCGCGCCTGCTCTTTCGCGTCGATGCGCACGCCGGCGGCGACCACGATGGCGCCCAGCGCCGCGCACTCCAGCGCCGCCGACGACGACAGGCCCGACCCAATCTGCACGTCGCTGGTGATCCGCATCGCGCCGCCGGGCACCGGGTGGCCGGCCTGACGCAGCGCCCACACCACCCCGGCCACGTAGGCGGCCCAGCCGGCCACACCACCGGGAACGGTGTCGAGCGGAATGCGCACCGAGCCGTCCGCTTGGTCGCTGGCCACGGTGATCGCGTCACCGCCGTTGGGCGTGAACCTCACCACCGTGCGTTGCGGCAGCGCGATCGGCAGCGCGAACCCCAGGTTGTAATCGGTGTGCTCCCCGATCAGATTGATCCGCCCGGGGGCGGCGTAGGACACCGTCATCCAAGGTCCCGCAGCCGCCGGGCCACGCTTTCGGGCGTGACATCGCTGATGAACGCGTCCATCGCCGACTCGGAGGCCGCCAGGTACTTGAGCTTGGTGGCGCTGCGCCGGATCGACATCAATTCGACGTGGAAGTAGCCGTCCGCCTGCGCGTCGGTGTCGGCGTACTGGTGCAACGCCGAAATATAGGGCAGCGGTGCGGAATACATCTTGTCGAATCGCCTCAGCACGTCGAGGTAGACCCGCGCGAATCCGTCGAGTTCCTCCTCACCGAGTTCGATGATGTTGCGCACCAACCTGTTCGGGTAGATGTGCACCTCGACCGGCCAGCGCGCGGCGAACGGCACGAACGCGGTGAACAGGTCGTCGCGGGCGACGATTCGGCTGCCGTCGGCGACTTCACCGGCCAGTAGGTCGGCAAAGAGATTGGTGCCGTGGCGCGTTCGGTGCTCGCGTGCCTGGTCGAGCATCGCGGCGGTGCGCGGCGTCAGATACGGATAGCCGAAGATCTGGCCGTGCGGGTGGGTCAGCGTCACCCCGATCTCCTCGCCGCGGTTCTCGAAGCAGAACACCTGCTCGATGCCCGGGGTGGACATGAGGTCGCCGGTGCGGTGCCGCCACGCCTCGATGACCAGCCGGGCGTGCGGCGGCTCCAGTTCCGCGAACGAGCCGGTGTGCTTGCTGGAGAAGCAGATCACCTCGCAGCGGCCCTGCCCCGGCACGGACACGAAGCCGTCACCGGCGGGCCCGAGTGCGGGGCCGGCGCCGGACAGGCTGGGGAACCGGTTCTCGAACACCACGACGTCGTAGTCCGGGGCGGGCACCTCGCTGGTCAGGCCGCTCGGGCCGGGGCACAGCGGACACTGGTCCGGGGGCGGCTTGTAGGTGCGATCCTGGCGCAGCGCCGCGACGATCACCCACTGCCCCGTTGTCCGGTCGAACCGCAACTCGGTCCGCTGCTCGTCGCGCGCCGGCAGCGGCCTACGGTCTTCGACCGGCGCCGGACGGTGCCCGGGCAGCGCGAAGAACAGCAGGTCGCGGCCGTCGGCCAGCTTCGCCCGCGTCGGCGCTGTCACGATGTCGAAGACTAGCCTGGCCGCCGTGCCGCAGTTCGGGTAACCATGATGGGTCCAGCAGGCGACAAGGGGGCGCGGCGATCGCTGTTCTTTATGACCAAGCCAGCAACTGGGTGATTGGCTCCGATCCCGGTTTGCTTCGGCTGCGGATGGCGACTCGGACCACGGCCGCACTCGGCTGTTCGCTGCTGGCCCTTTACGTCCTGACCCGGGCGACGGGGCAGCCACTGACCGTCGCCTTGCTGGGCGTGGTCATCACCATGGTCGCGTCGCGATCCGTCAATGAGCCGGACCCGCGCCAGCAGCGGATCACCATGGCGCTGTTGCCCGTGCCCGCCGCCGTATCCATCACGGCCGCCGCGGTGCTCGCGTCCCACCAGGTGGTCAGCGACGTGGTGTTCGTGGTGGTCGTGTTCACCGCGGCGTACATTCGCCGCTTCGGGGCGCGGGGCAGGGCGCTGGGCATGGTCGCGTTCATGTCCTACTTCTTCACGTTGTATCTGCGAGCACGCATCTCGGAGCTGCCGTGGATGATCGGGGCGGTCGCGGTGGGCGCGGTGTGCACGTACGTGATGACCACCTACGTCATGCCCGATCGGCCCGAGCGCGTGCTGCGGGCGACCATCCGGGCGTTGCGGGCCCGAATGGCGATCGTCGTCGACACCACGGCGGAAGCCGTGCGCACGGGCCGCCTCGACGAACGGCGGCGTCGTCGCATGCGGGCGCGGACGACTCGGCTCAACGAGACCGCCCTGATGGTGCAGAGCCAGATCGAGGACAAGGCCGACCCCGCCACGCTATGGCCGGGTGTCACCGCCGAACAATTGGCCCCCTGGCTCCTGGACGCCGAGCTGGCCATCGAATGGGTGGCGACGGCCGGCCGACGGGCCGCGACGCTGGCCGCGGAGAACCCGAGCGCGATACCCGCACAAACCCGGGCCGCGCTCGTCGACGCGCTCTCGCGGCTGGCGCGGGCCATCCGCCTGCCCGAGCCTGATGGCCTTCAGCGAGCCGCCGCCCAAGCGCAACGGCTGCTGGACGAGCAGTGCGATCCCGCGGACGACGACCCGGGTAGCGCCGCCGTGCGCCGCCTCGCCCTGGCGATAATCAACGCCGCCACAGCGACTTCCGACGTGCGGGCCATCGTCGACCGCGGGGCGGGCGCCGTGGGGAGCACGGACGGCGAGCGTCCGCCGGCCTGCGACGGCGCGGCCCCAGAGGACGCCGCCGAGCCGGCCGAGGAAGCACGACCCCAGGGCCTGCGGCCGACCACCCGTCAAGCCATCCAGGTCACCGTCGCCGCATCGCTGGCCATCGTCGTCGGCGAGCTGGTGTCGCCGGCCCGCTGGTATTGGGCGGTGATCGCCGCGTTCGTCATCTTCGCCGGCACCAATTCGTCGGGCGAAACCTTGACCAAAGGCTGGCAACGCCTGCTCGGTACCTTGCTCGGCGTGCCGTGCGGCGTGTTGGTGGCCACGCTGCTCGCCGGCGACAGGACGGCCGCGCTCGCGGGCATCTTCGTGTGCCTGTTCTGCGCCTTCTATTTCATGACGGTCACCTACAGCCTGATGACCTTCTGGATCACCACGATGCTGGCGTTGCTATACGGCTTGCTCGGCCAATTCTCATTCGGCGTACTGATGTTGCGGATCGAAGAGACCGCGCTCGGCGCGGTCATCGGAGTCACCGTGGCGGTCGTCGTGCTGCCCACCCACACCAGAGCCGCGATCCGCGACGACACCCGGACGTTTCTGGCCAGCCTGTCGACGCTGATCGACGTGTCCACCTCGACCATGTTCGGTGAAGCCAAGACCGTGAGCCCGTCCGAGCAGGCACGCCAGCTCGGACGGGACCTCCAGCAGTTCCGGGTCACCGCCAAGCCGCTGGTGGCGGGGGTCGCCGGGCTGGCCGGACGGCGCAGCATCCGCCGCGCGCTGCGCATCTTCGCCGCGTGCGACCAGTACGGCCGCAGCCTGGCGCGCAGCAGCGAGCAATACCGGGACCGGCTGGGTTCGCAACCCCTTGCCGTTGAACTGGCCCAAGCCTTCTCGGCCGCCGCGGCCCAGACGCGGCGCAACATCGACGCGCTGGCGGCCGCCATCGGTAGCGGCGGCGCGCCGACCATGGTCTCGGCGGCCGACCACCTCGACGCCGCCGAAACCCTGGCCCGGCAGCGCGATGGCGAGGCGGGATCACGGGCCCAACCGCGCCCCGATACCCGGCCATTCCTCACCGCGGTACACGCCCTCCGGCAAATCGAGCGCGCCGTCGTGACCGCGGCCACCAACCTCGGCGGGCGCGAAACCGCCGGCGCAGAATTCCACACTGACGGATTTCAGAGGCCGGGTAGGCAGGCCGGGAAATAGCAGGGCTGATTGGGCCCCTGAGCCTTTCGCACCAAGTCGAACAGCGCAAACATGGTTTGCAACAGCCGCAGTTCCACCCCGGGCCGTTGCGCCGGCGGAAGGTTTTGTACGTCGTTGGACACCGTCGTGGCCTGCTGCTGCAGTTGCGCCACCCGTTGCTGTCGTTGCGCCGGGGTGAGGTTGTCCCAGTTGTCGTGCAGGTCGGCCACCTGCCGCTGCAGCTCCGCGACTTCCGATTCGGGGTCGGACTGCGGGGCCGGGGGCGGCTGCAACGGGCGGACGTGGCTCGGGATGGGCGCCGCGGTGACCTCGGCCTGCGCGCAACCGGCCGTCGCCAGCGCGCCGGCGGCGAGGGCGGCCGCCACCATCGCAATGGTTTTCATGGAGGCTTCTTTTCTTCAGGTTTCGGCTTTATGGTGCTGGCAGTAAGACACGCCGGCTTTGCTACCGATCCCAATAGTCGCCAGGAAAAATCCGATGGCCACACCGAACCTCCCGCCGGGTTTTGATTTCACCGACCCCGACATCTACGCCCACCGGCTGCCGGTGCGCGAGTTCGCCGAACTGCGTGCCACGGAACCGATCTGGTGGAACGAGCAGGCGCCCGGTGCGGGCGGGTTCGGCGACGGTGGCTACTGGGCGGTGACCAAGCACCGCGACGTCCGCGACGTCTCGCTGCGCAGCGACGTCTTTTCCTCGGCCACCAAGTCGATCGTCCCCCGGTACCGGGAAGAGTTGGCGGCGGGCCAGATTGAGGCGGGGCGGGCGTCGATGATCATGATGGACAACCCCGAGCACAGCCGGTTGCGCAAGATCGTCTCGCGGGCCTTCACGCCCCGCGCGGTCGAGCGGCTGCGTGCAGAACTGTCCGAGCGGGCGCGGCGCATCGTCACCGAAGCCGCGGCCGCCGGTTCCGGCGACTTCGTCCGCCAGGTCGCCTGCGAGTTGCCCCTGCAGGCCATCTGCGGGCTGCTGGGGGTCCCGCACGAGGACTACGACAAGCTGTTCGACTGGACCAACAACATGATCGGCAGCGACGACCCGGAGTTCGCCGACAACGACGCGCTGACGTCTGCGGGCGAGTTGATGTGGTATGCAATGCAATTGGCCGCGCGAAAACGGGAAAATCCGGGGGACGACATCGTCACCACGCTGATCCGGGCCGACGCCGAGGGGCAGCGCCTGTCGGAGGCGGAGTTCGGCATGTTCGTGGTCACGCTGGCCGTCGCCGGAAACGAGACGACCCGCAACTCGATCACGCAGGGAATGATGGCCTTCACCGACCACCCTGCGCAGTGGGAGGTGTTCAAGGCGCGGCGGCCCAAGACCGCGGCCGACGAGATCATCCGTTGGGCGACACCGATCACGGCGTTTCAGCGCACCGCGTGCGAGGACACCGAGCTCGGCGGGGTTCCGATCAGCAAGGGTCAGCGGGTGGTGCTGTTCTACCGCTCGGCCAACTTCGACGAAGAGGTCTTCGACGACCCGTATGCCTTCAACGTCTCGCGCAGCCCGAACCCGCACGTCGGCTTTGGCGGGACGGGAGCGCACTACTGCATCGGCGCGAACCTGGCGCGCATGACGATCGACCTGATGTTCAACGCGCTCGCCGATCACGTGCCCGACCTGGCCCCGCTGGCGAATCCCGAGCGGCTGCGGTCGTCGTTCATCAACGGCATCAAGCACTGGCAGGTCGATTACCGGGGTTCGCGCGGCCTGGGTCAGCAACGAGTTTGACAACGCGGGTGCGAGCGTAGAGGCCACCATGAGGATCGCCATCAGCGGTGCCGGCGTGGCCGGGGCGGCGCTCGCGCACTGGCTGCACCGGACCGGCCACACGCCGACGCTGATCGAGCAGGCCCCACACTTCCGCACCGGCGGCTACATGATCGACTTCTGGGGCGTCGGCTACCAGGTGGCCAAGCGCATGGGCATCGAGGGGCCGATCCGCGCAGCGGGTTACGAGATGGAACGGCTCCGGTCGGTGGGCTCGCGCGGCGAGGTCAAGGCGGACGTCGACGTCAACGTCTTTCGCCGGCTCCTCGGCACCGACTTCACCAGCCTGCCGCGTGGCGACCTGGCCGCCGCGATTTACACCACCATCGAGGGCAAGGTCGAAACGATCTTCGGCGACAGCATCGCCTCCGTCGACGAGCACGACGACGGCGTCCGGCTCACCTTCGACAGCGGCGGCACCAGGGAATTCGACCTGGTGATCGGCGCCGACGGACTGCATTCAAATGTGCGCCGCCTGGTCTTCGGGGCGGAGCGACAATTCGAGCACTATCTGGGATGCAAGGTCGCGGCCTGCGTGGTCGAGGGCTACCGGCCACGCGACGAGTTGGCCTACGTCACCTACGCCACGCCCGGGCGGCAGCTGGCGCGTTTCGCTCTTCGCGGCGACCGCACCACGTTCTTGTTCATCTTTCGGGCCGAACACGGCGACCCCGGTGTGCCACCAAAAGAACAGTTAGGCAACACCTTTGGCGACTGCGGCTGGGAGGCCAACGGCATGCTGGCTGCGCTCGACGATGTGGACGACCTGTACTTCGACGTCGTCAGTCAGATCAGGATGAACAAATGGTCGCGCGGCCGGGTGCTGTTGATCGGCGATGCGGCGGGATGCATTTCGCTGCTCGGCGGCGAGGGCACCGGCCTGGCGATCACCGAAGCCTATGTGCTGGCCAGCGAACTCACGCGCGCCGGAGGCGACTACCGCCGCGCCTTCGACGCCTACGAAACGCGCCTACGCCCCTTCATTGCGAGCAAGCAGGGCGGCGCGGCCCGCTACATCGGGTTCTTCGCCACCCGGACCCGATTCGGGCTGTGGTTCCGAAACCTGGCGCTGCGCACGATGAATTTCGGTGCCCTGGCAACGCTTTTCGCGGGCAGCGTGCGTGACGACTTCGAGCTGCCGGACTACGGCATCTAGCTACCGGGCCGGTGTCCGTGTGGCCCCGGGCACTGTGGCGGGGACGTCTCTGATCGCCCTCACGCGAATGCGAGCGCCGCGATGCGGCACCAGGACAACGAATTTCAGCTTCTGGCGTTCATCGGCCGCCCCCGTCGTGCACAGCTCGGCGCGGCGCAGAATCTCACGCAACACCACGCGCATCTCGACCATGGCGAAGCCGGCGCCCAGACAGCGGCGGTTGCCGCCGCCGAACGGGAACCAGGTCGTCGGGCTCAGCGTGGCGCCCAGCATGCGGTCGGGGTCGAATCGGTGCGGATCCGGGTACACCGACGCGCTCGTGTGCACCAGCCCCATTCCGGGCGCCACCATGACCCCGGCGGGCAGCCGGTAGCCGGCCACGTCGGCCGGCCCGGTGAGCACCCGCCCCACGTCGAAGACCACCGGACGGATCCGCAACGTCTCCTTCACCAGCGCGTCGAGATACTCGTCGCCGGCCGGATCGCCCGCCGCGCCGGCCTCAGCGGCGGCCACGGCCTTGGCCAGCACGGCCGGGTGGCGGGTCAGTCGCTCGAGCGCCCAGGACAACCCGTTCGCGGTGGTGTCGTGCCCGGCCACCAGCAGCGTCATCAGCTGATCCCGCAGCTCACGGTCGGACATCGTGTGCCCGTCGTCGCCGGCGCGTACCAGCATGGCCAGCACGTCGGTGCGGTCGGCCAGGTCGGGGTCCGCGCGACGCTCGGCGATCTCCGCGTAGAGCAGGCGGTCGGCTTCGGCCATTCGCCGACGCAGCCCTCGCCACGGGAGGTGGCGCTGCAGCTCCGGCTTCGCCAGCGCCAGTGTCGCCCACGAACCCACGGTGAGCAGCCGCGGCATGATCGCGCGGAGCGCCGCGAGCCGGGCCGGGTCCGTGGCGCCGATGACCGTGCGCAGGATCACCTCGAGGGTGATCTCCGCCATTTTGGGGGCGGCCGCGAAGCTCTTGCCCACCGGCCATCCGGCGACGTTCGCCGCGGCGATCTCGGCCATCAGCCCGGCTTGGCGTGCGACGGCGTCGCGATGAAATGGCGGCAGCATCAGACGCCGCCGATCCCGGTGGACGTCTTCGTCGATCACCAGAAGGGAGGTGTCGCCGAGCAACCCGCTGAGCATCGAGTTCGCTTCGCCGGCATGGAAGACGCGCGGATCGCCGGCAAACACCGTCTTGATGTCGGCCGGGTCGGCCAGATACACCACAGTGCCCATTCCCGCGACGCGCAGCGTGAACACACTCCCGTAACGACGGCGGCAGGCGGCGACGAAGTGCGACCCGCGGTACAGCATGAGCGCCGCCTGTACCGCCCGGGGCAGCCGGGGCCCCGGTGGAAGCGCCGTACGTGCGGCTTTGCGCATCGCCGTAATCTTATGACCGGCTTGCGTGGTGAAGCTATGCCTCGGATGACAGCCGCAGCCGGGTGGCCGCCGTTTGGTGGCGCTCGCCGTTAGCGATGAAGTCCTCGATCAGCTCCACCACCTGGTTCGGCGCCTCCACCTGTGCGAAGTGGCCGACGTCGGGCAGGATTTCGAGCCTGGCGTCGGTGCGGGCCTCGTGCGCGGCGTACGCGTGGTCCACGGGGATGATGCCGTCACGCTCGCCCCAGATCGCCATGACCGGTAGGTTCTCACGCAGCCGCAGCCTGTTCAGCGCGCTGACCGCCTGCCCGCGGTAGTCGACCACCGAGCGCAGCGTCCGCAGAAACGACTGGCGCGTCTCGCCATCGGCCAGCGACGAGTAGGCACTCCATAGCTCGGCCCCGCGCGGCGACCGGATGCCCGCGCTTGTCAACCACGTCCTGAGCCGGTTGCCGACGGACAGGACGGGCTTCGGCGCGATGATCGGCAATACCAGCTCCGCCCCGGGCGCCGAGAGCAGCCGCAACACCCAACCGACGTCGGGACCGAGGCCGCCGCTGCTGATTAGGATCAGCCGCTTGGCGTAGTCGGGATGCTGATAGACGAACTGCATCGCGACCCCACCGCCGAGCGACTGACCGACCAGGGTGGCCTGGCTGACGCCGAGTTCGTCGAGCAGGTCACGGAGCCAGACCGCGAAGGCGCCCAACGAATAGTCCGTGCGGGGCTTCGCCGATTCGCCATGGCCGAGCAGGTCCGGGGCGATGACCCGGAATTTCTTCGACAGCGGCGGTATCACCGACCGCCACGTCACCGAACTGCCCGCCATGCCATGGATGAGCAGGAGCACCTCACCGTCGCCCTCGTCACGGTAGGCGACCCGATCGCCATGCAGCTCGAGATACTTCAACTGGCCCATTGGCCATGGGTACCCGCTCTGGCGCTCGTTATGGCCGCGCCGGGACAAATCGTGACGGAAACCGCTTCCGGCCCCCACGGTGCCGGAGACCTCAGCGATGATTTAGTCCATGACCGAACCGGTTGCCGCCCGCGTGGCCGTCTACCTCGACTTCGACAACATCGTGATCTCGCGATACGACCAGGTTCATGGCCGCAGCTCGTTCCAGCGGGACAAAGCCAAGGGCCTTGAGCATTATGCCGAGCGGCTGGACCGGGCCACCGTCGACGTCGGCGCGATCCTCGACTTCGCGTCGTCGTTCGGGACCCTGGTGCTCACCCGCGCCTACGCGGACTGGTCGGCGGACATCAACGCCGGGTACCGCGGGCAGTTGGTGGGCCGCGCGGTCGATCTGGTGCAGTTGTTCCCCGCGGCGGCCTACGGCAAGAACGCCGCCGATATCCGGCTGGCCGTCGACGCGGTCGAGGACATGTTCCGGCTGCCCGACCTGACCCACGTGGTGATCGTGGCCGGCGACTCCGACTACATCCCGCTGGCCCAGCGCTGTAAGAGGCTCGGCCGGTACGTGGTGGGCATCGGGGTGGCCGGCGCGTCGAGCCGGGCGCTGGCGGCCGCCTGCGACGAGTTCGTCATCTACGACTCGCTGCCGGGCGTGCCGGCGCTGCAACCCGCGCCCGCGGACGCCGGCGCCGAGGCGAAGCCGGCCAAGCGTCGGGCCGGGCGCGCCAAGGCGGCGCAGCCCGAGGAACCGGAGCCACCCGATCCGCAGGCCGCCGCCACCGCGCTGCTGACGCGCGCGCTGCAGATCGGCCTGGAGAAGGACGACGCCGATTGGCTGCACAACTCCGCGGTGAAGGCACAGATGAAGCGGATGGACCCGTCGTTCAGCGAAAGGTCTTTGGGATTCCGGTCATTCAGCGATTTCCTGCGTTCGCGATCCGATCTCGCCGAGCTGGACGAGACATCGACAACGCGGATGGTGCGGCTTCGTGCCCCAGAGTGAAATCGCCTCGGGGTCGCGCTGGCTCACCCGCAACGTCCGGGTGCTCTCCGGGGTGTCGTTCCTGCAGGACACCGCCAGTGAGCTGTTATATCCGCTGTTGCCGATCTACCTGACGGCCGTGCTGGGTGCGCCGCCGTCGGTGGTGGGAGCCGTCGAGGGCGCGGCCGAGGGCGCGGCGTCGCTGACAAAACTCGCCGCGGGACCGCTGGGCGACAGGTTTGCCCGGCGCCCGTTGATCGCCACCGGTTACGGGATGGCCGCGCTCGGGAAGGTCATCATCGCGGCGGCCGCGGCGTGGCCGGGGGTGCTGGCCGGTCGCGTCGTCGATCGGCTGGGCAAGGGCGTTCGCGGCGCGCCCCGCGACGCACTGCTGGTGGACGACGTGGACGACGCCCTGCGTGGCCGGGTCTTCGGCTTCCACCGCGCGATGGACACCTTTGGCGCCGTCTTCGGTCCGCTGCTCGGGCTGGCGGGTTACGAGCTGCTGGACCACCGCATCCCGCCGTTGCTGTATGTCGCGATAGTGCCCGCTGTCCTGTCCGTGGCGCTCGTCTTTCTGGTGCGCGAGCGCGGCCGTCACGCTCCGCGAGCGCAGCGGCAGTCGATGTGGGCCGGCGTGGGCTCGTTGCCCCAACCGTACTGGGGGGTGACTGCGCTACTCGTGGTCTTCAGTATGGTGAACTTTCCGGACGCCCTCTTGTTGTTGCGCCTCAACGAGATTGGCTTCTCGGTGGTGGGCGTGATCCTGGCGTATGTCGGATACAACGCGGTGTATGCATTGGCGAGCTACCCGGCCGGCGCGCTCGCCGACCGCATCGGCAGGCCGGCGTTGTTCGGCCTCGGCCTGGCATTCTTCGCGATCGGCTATATCGGCCTCGGACTGACCACCGACACCGTGACGGCATGGCTGCTGATCGGCGCCTACGGGATGTTCACCGGGTGCACCGACGGCGTCGGGAAGGCCTGGATTTCCGGGCTGGTCGACCAGGAGCATCAGGCCAGCGCGCAGGGCGTGTTCCAGGGCGGCATCGGACTGGCCGTGCTGGTGGCGGGGTTGTGGGCGGGATTTTTGTGGGGCTCTAACGGCCAACTGCCACTGCTCATTTCGGGAGTGACCGGCGGCGTCTTCGCCGTGGCGCTGATCGGCGGCCAGCTGCTTCGCGTTGTGCAGCGCAGGTAGCGCGCCCGGGTGCGGTGGCGGTGGCCACACATACGTTCTGCTTTGTATGGCCGACGCCGTTGGGCCTGCCGCCGTCGTTGACATTCAACCCGGCTCGGCCATACATTGTGCGAAAGTTGTCGCGAACCTCGGCGCGACCTTGAGGAGACCCTCATGACCGTCGGTACCGCTCCCACAAGCGTTTTCGACGCCGATCTGCCGACGCTGGACTACGGCCCCGAAGAAACCCCGGCCGACGTCTATCCCCGCCTGCAGGCGGCGCAACGGCGCGCTCCCGTCGCCATCGGACCGCACGGACCCGAAGTCCTCTCCTACCGCCTGGTCCGCTCCGTTCTTCGCGACGCGCGGTTCCAGATCCCGCCCGGGATCAATCTGCTCGTCCAGGGCGTCACCTCGGGCCCGCTGTGGGACAAGGTGACCAACAGCCTGCTGTGTCTGGAGGGCGACGCGCACCATCGGCTGCGCAGCCTGACGTCCAAGGCGTTCACGCCCCGCGCGACCCTGCGGCTGCACGACACGATGGCCGACGTGATGAACGAGCTCGTCGACAGCGTCATCGACGCGGGCCGCTGCGACGTCGTCACCGACCTCGCGCGCCCCTACCCGGTCCCGATCATCTGCGCATTGCTCGGCGCTCCGCGCGAGGACTGGCAACAGTTTTCGTTGTGGGCGGACGACGTCTTCAAGGCCTTCAGCTTCAGCGTCGACCTCCGGGAGGTCGAGCCTGTCGTGATGCGGGCGTGGGGCGAACTCGACGACTACGTCGACGACATGGTGGCGCGGCGGCGGCACAGCCTGACCGATGACCTGCTTTCCGACCTGATTCGCGCCGAGGACGACGGCGACCGGCTCAACACCGCGGAACTGCGGATGCTGGCCGGCGGCCTGCTGCTGGCGGGGACGGACACCACCCGGAACCAGGTGGCCGCCTCGGTGCACCTCCTCTGCGAGCACCCGGGGCAATGGGGCCTGCTCAAGGAGCACCCCGAGCTGGCGATGCGCGCCGTCGAGGAGACCATGCGCCACTCGCCGATCGCGTGCGGAACCGTTCGCCTGGTGGCCGAGGACGCCGAGCTCGACGGCTACCTCTTTCCCGCCGGCACCATGGTCCTGGTGAACACCGCCGCGGCCAACCGTGACCCGGCGGTGTACGACGACCCGGACCGGGTGGACATCACGCGCGAGGCGGCGCCGCCGATCTTGACCTTCGGCGGCGGTGTGCATTACTGCCTGGGCGCCAACCTGGCCCGGCGCGAGCTCGCCGAGGCGCTGAACGTCATCGCAGGCCGGCTGCTCAACCCGCGCGTCACCGGGCCGGTTCCGTGGAAGCCGATGGTGAGCCTGAGCGGCCCGAAGAGCCTGCCCATCGAGTTCGACCGATAGGCGGGCGGGGGCTCCGTGTGACGAAGAACGCCTGACGCAAGTCGCGGTCGGTCCCGGCCCGCTTTACGCTCGTTGGTCACACGAACTTAACGGGGGTGTTGATGAGCGCGTTTGCGGGGCAAACCGTGCCCAAATATGGGCTTGCCCTTGTCGCGTCGGTCGCCTGCCTGGGGGTCGCGTCCTGTTCGGAAACCGCTTCCCCGCCCGCGGCGACGCCGACTACCTCGACCTCTTCGTCGAAAACCGCCACCAGCTCCGTTCCCTCGCCGGCGGCGATAACGGGTCCGCTGGAAAAGGATTGGAAAATCTATGGCGGAACGGCGTACTTCGGTTGTCCCGAGAAATTTGCGTTCGGCAAATCCGCACTCGAGCAGATCCGCCCGAAAGTCTTCGATCCGAAGACCGGGCAATACGTCGCTCCGGCCGTTCCGGCGGTTGCCGCCGGCGAGAACCTCGTCGGCGCCATGTGCGCGCTGACGGGCACCGCCGACGACATGAAGGTCGTCTACATCGTCACGACCGTCAAAACCGCCCAAGCCCAACAACCGGAGGTCACCAAGTCGACCGCGTACGCCTTCGACTCCAAGGCGGGCCAACCGCTGACCACCAAAGAGCTGCAACCGCCGGCCCCGGACCTCAAGTTGACCCCGGCGCAGGACTGGGGGCTGTCCTCCACCGCCGCGGGGGTGGCGTGGATCAAAGCCTTCACCGACGGGCACGCCCCCAATTCGCCGCCGCGGACCGTGCTCCTTTCCGGCGCCGACCTGTCGATGCCGTGGAACGACCCGCAATCCGCACGCGCCTGGCAGGACGTCCTTGCGTTCCAGCGCAACACCGACCCCGCCAAGACCTCGGGCGCCGAGCTGCGCCGGCCCAACGGAGAGACCATCTATCAGGACAACGACATCGGCAGCGTGGACGCCGAATTATCCGACGGGCCAGACAAACTGGTGAAGATCACGCACTGGGATTCCTACAATCCGCCGGTGCGGTCGACCATGTTCTACGACCTGAACGCGAAGGCCGTCATCAAGATCGGCGACTCCGATCGCATCCCCGGTGGCGGGCTGTCCGCGACGTTGTCCGACGGGAAACTGTTTGTCGACGGCCATGATTCGGACAACTCGCCGTTCGGCTTCGGGGTGTGGAACCTGCGCAGCCAGCAGTGGGATTTCTTGAAGACGCGGGATGAGGCGAAGCAGATGTCGATCGCCAAGGTGGCGTTCTTCGAAGACCACCTCTACATCACCAAGGCCGGCAATACGTTTGCCGTCCTGGCGCTGCCCGCCACCGATCCGGTTGCCACCACCTGGTCCGTCCGCCCGTTCGCGCGGATATCGGGCTGGACTCTGGTATGCCGCGGCGAGAATGCCGCGGCGCTGAACGGCGATTGCAAGGACATCGTGATGGTGCAAGACCAGGACGGCCACTTCCCCGGCCCCTGGTCCTGAACTTTTCTCACCCGTTGATCGGGGAATCGGCCTTCGGTGACCTTGGCCCCTACTGAATGGTCGAGCGAATGTCGATGCTCTCGGTATGCGTGGCAGACGACCGGAGCTGCTGCTCGACCAACTTCGTGACGAGCGCGGCCGGCGCGTTGTGCTCGTCTCGCACTGTCTGCTGAACGAGAACACGCGTTACGCCGGCGGCGCAACGCGACCTGGCGCCGTGCCGGAGGCGGTCGAGGAGCTGATCAGCGCGGGTTACGGGATCCACCAGCTGCCGTGCCCCGAGCGGCTGGCGTGGGGCGGGGTACTCAAGCCCCACAGCCTGCTCCTGTACTCCTCCAAGGGAGGCTTGCTGTATCCGCTCCGCGGTCCATTGCTGCGCGCGTTCATGCTCTGGACCCGCCTCGTCTATCGGCGACTGGCACGGCGGGTCGTTCGCGACGTCGCCGACTACGAGCGTTCCGGGATCACGGTCGCCGGCGTGGTCGGGATCGGCGCCTCGCCATCGTGTGGGGTGACCAGCACGTTGGATATGCGGGCCTCGCTGGAGGTGGTCGCGGCCTGTCCGGCCGCCGCCCTCACTCGCGACGTCATGAACGAACGGGCCGTCCTGGGATGCCGCCGTAAGGGTGAGGGCCTGTTCATCGCGGCGCTCGATCGACAGTTGCGCCGCCGGGGATTGGAAGTTCCGGCGCTCGAGCACGACCTCGCGGCGGAGCTTCGCGGTTCGCGGCAGGCGCTGCTCGTCGCGCGGCCGTCGCGGACCCTGGGCAGAAGGGACCGTTAGTTCGGGACGGGCGCCCGTACACGTCGCCGGCGGCACCAGTTCAGCGTGCGATCAGGGCGTCCAGTTCCGGCGTGTCCGTGCCCGTTAGTCGTCGGTGCATGGCCCAGGCGATCCTGGCGCCCTGGGTCTTCGCGCGCTCGGCGATGGGCCCCTCGAACATCGCATCGACCGTGTCGTTCCACACCACCAGCCATCGCACAAAGTGCCGGCCGCTCAACGGAGTTCGGTGATGGACATGCCGGTGGGCCCGCAACGCGCTGCCGCGGTAGAGTCCGGCACCGAAGAGCGCGGTCTCCCAGAAGTCGGCCATCACCGGAATGTGCGAGTCCAGGCCCCTGTCGCGCAACTCGGCGAACGGCTCGCCAAGGGTGTCGTCGAGCATCACCCGGCCGTAGAACCGGCGCAACAGCGCCTCGATATCGGAGCGGTCGGCGAGGTCGGCGACCGCTTGACCGGCCTGCGCGTGCGAGTCAGTCATGCGCGATCACCCGGGCAAGGCACAGTTCGGGTTCGACGAAAGGTTCGAGCTCGGCCCGCATCACCGAACGTGAAGAAGCTGAATCACCCTTGCGGGCAGCAGCATTCGCGAGCAGGCCGCGCAGCATTCCGTGGTGCATGGCGCATGCCACCTCGGGATGCGCGCGGGCCAGATCCCGGACCGGGCAGCTGTGTAGCTGGATGGTCCGCTGCTCGCCGCTCGTCGATGTTTCCGGCTGGGTGAGCTCGGGACCGAATCCCATCCGGTCAAAAACTTTCGCAATCATCGACGCTCGCTCCTCGAGGGCCGTCCTGGGTTCGGCGCCGTCTGAAACCTGTTGTCTCGCCGCATCGTCACTCATGGTGCGGTCGGCCCATCGCCGCCCGGCGGCTTCGGCGCGGCGACGACGCTCGGCGACGGTGTCGCCCAGTTCGAGCGCCAAGATCTCGGCCAGGGTGCGATAGTCCAAGCGCTCCCGCACCGCGAGGTACCCGGTGCGGGGACGACCGACACCGGCCCGCGCGATCCGGATGCGCTCGACGACTCCGTCACCACACAACGCGTCGAGGTGGAAACGCACCGTCGTCTTGTGCAGTCCCAACCGGGCGGCGAGTTCGGCCGCGTCGACCGGCTCGTCGTGTTCACGCACCAGTTCAAGAACGCGTTGGCGCTGCCGGTTGCGACCCGCGCGGTGCGGCTGCACGGCCCCGTCCCCTTAGTGGTCGTCCACCCATACGTCCTCTCGACCTGTTGCTTTTTACCTATTTAAAGGATATTATTCATTAATAATAACACCTGGTCGTCAGGCTAAGTCGTTACCGGGTCCGAGCAGGGAAGGCCCCAGCCATGAGCACTCAATTCCCCGATGCCGAGACGCTCAACGCGGTCCTCACACTGGCCACCCGGGCGCCTTCCATCTACAACACGCAACCCTGGCGGTGGCGGGTGGACCGAACGAGCCTGCACCTCTACTCCGACCCGCGCGTCCAGTTGCCCAACACCGACCCGGACGGCCGTGACGCGATGCTGAGCTGCGGTGCGACGCTGAACCATTGCGTCGTCGCGTTAGCGGCGACGGGGTGGCATGCCGAGGTGCATCGCCTACCCGACCCGGATGACCCCAGCCACCTCGCGGCCATCGAGGTGTCCCCCCGTACCCCCGATCACACCGATGTCGCGCTGGCGGAGGGGATCTCGCGACGCCGGTCTGATCGGCGAATTTACGGCGCCTCTCCGGTGCCGGCGAGTGACATCGCCGCGATGGTTGATCTCGCCACCCGGATGGGGGTCATCTTGCGCCCGGTCGACGCCATGGACAAGCTGACCAAGATCGTGAAGCAAGCTGCGCGGAATCACGCCACCAACCGTGACTACCTCGTCGAGCTCACCATGTGGAGCGGGCGGTACGGCTCGAGGGCGGGTGTCCCGTCCCGCAATATCCCGGAGCACGACTGCAGTGTGCGGATACCCGGCCGCATCTTCGCCGGACCCGGGCTGGCGCAGCCGCTGGGAGCCTCGCCCGCCGCAGACAACGCCGCCATCCTGGCGCTGGGCACCGAGGCCGACGACCGTCTGGCTCAGCTCCGCGCCGGCGAAGCGGCCAGCGCGGTACTGCTGACCGCGACGAGGTTGGGACTGGCGAGTTGCCCGATCACCGAACCCCTGGAGATCCCGACCACCCGGGAAGCGGTCCGCTCCAACGTGTTCGGCGTCGACGGATATCCACAGATGCTGATCCGGGTGGGCTGGGTGCCGGTCAACGTCGATCCGTTGCCGCCAACCCCGCGGCGGAGGCTTTCCCGCGTGGTGGAATGGTCGAAGGAGTCTGAGCAATTAGCGCGCATCGGGTGAGTAGCCGACCGGCCAGTCTCTCGCCGCCTATGCGGGAATTCACCGTCCACCGCAACGGTATTCACCTCTGTTACGAGTGCATCGGCCGCGTCGGGGAACCGTTGCTGTTGATCAGCGGCCTCGCGGCCGACAAGCATTATTGGCACGACGAATTCTGTGCGGCCTTGCTACGGAACGGATTTCACGTCGCACGGTTTGACAACCGCGATTCGGGTCGGTCGACCCACCTGGACGGGGTTCGGGCTCCGTCCCGGCGGAGGGCACGGCGCGATCCGGGCGCCCCCCCCTACGGGCTCGAGGACATGGCCAAGGACGCGGCCGCCGTCCTCGACGCGCTGGGCTGGGCCTCTGCTCACATCGTGGGGCACTCGATGGGCGCCATGATCGCGCAGACACTGGCCATCGACCACCCCACGCGAGTCCGCTCGCTCACCTGCGTCAGCGCGACGCCGTCACCGGACATCGGTCGGCTGAGCGTGATGACCATGCTGCGCCTCTCGCGGACCGTTCCCGGCGTGCTGGGTGGACAACCACCGCGCGGACCCGCCGAGGCGGGCGAACGGCTCGTGCGCCAGCACCGCGTCATCGGTTCGCCCGGCTATCCCCGTGACGAAGCCTGGCTGCGTCACCTCGGCGAACTGATGTATGCCCGGGGAGGATTCGATCCGGCCGCGCGGGCCCGCCAAGCCGCCGCGATGCTGGCCCACACCGACCGCCGACCTGACCTCGCCAGATTGCGCATCCCCGCCGTCGTCCTGCACGGCCGGGACGACCGGCTGATCCGTTGCGCAGGCGGACGCGCGATAGCCGAGGCCATTCCCGACGCGACGCTGGTGCTCCTGCCGGGTATGGGCCATGACCTGCCAAAGCCGCTGTGGCCCAGCATCATCGAAGAGATCAGAACCGTCGCCGATCGCGCCGGGGGCGACACGTGCGCACATCGTTGACCGTGGCTCTGGCCAACGCACCGACGACCGTCTAGAGTTTACACAAATCGAGGTTGTAAAAACTGACCCCCTGGGTCCCGGACGAAGGAGTCGTCGTCGACCATGACCATTGCGGAGCGGAGCACGCAGACCCGGTGGGAGGGTCCGCTGGCGTCGGGGGAAGGAAGGCTGTCGAACGGCAGCAGCGGAGCGCTGGACGGCCTGCCGTTGACCTGGGCCGCCCGAACCGAGCAGCCCGGCGGAAAGACCAGCCCGGAAGAGCTGGCGGCGGCGGCGCATTCGTCGTGTTTCGCGATGGCCTTGTCGTTGAAGCTGGGCGAGAACCACACCCCGCCACAGCGACTGGACGTCGTGGCCACCGTGACCCTGGATGCTGTCGACGGGGTCCCGACGATCACGTCTTCGCGGCTGAAGGTCACCGCGCAGGTCGCCGGCCTGGACGCCGAAACGTTCGCGGCCGTGGTCGACCAGGCCGCTGAGTTGTGTCCGGTGTCGCGATTGTTTGCCGGCGCCGAGATCAGCGTCGACGCCACGCTCGACGAGCTCGAATCGTCCCGCGCGGCGCACTGACGGGCAGGGGCATCACGATGGCCGACCCGGTGTTGTCTGCCGCGTTGGAGCGCGAGCATTACGAAATCGACTCTCAGATAGAGGATTTCATCCGGGAGCTCGACGGTGGCAGCGTGCGGGCCGACGCCTTGACGGTGGCGCTCGACGCGCTGCGCCGGCACATCTATCTCGAAGAAACGTTGCTGTTCCCGCCGATCCGTGAGGCGGGAATGGTCATGCCGATCTTCGTGATGATGCGTGAGCATGGTGAGCTGTGGCAAACCATGGACACCCTGACGCGCCTTCTCGCCGAGGGCGCCGACGGCCGGCAACTGGAGCACACCTGCCGTCAGCTGCTGGATCAACTTCAGCGGCACAACTCCAAAGAGGAACCCATCATTTACCCGCACGCCGACACCGACCTGCCACCGCAGGCCAGCGCGGAATTGAGCCGGTTCATCCGGACCGGCCGGACCCCCGAGGGATGGGTGTGCCAGCAGGCGGGTGCGCAGCATATGCAACCTGCCGAACTCGCATCGAAGGAGGATTCTCATGCGCGTCGTGGTAGACCGTGATCGGTGCGAAGGCAATGCCCTCTGCGTCAAAGCCGCGCCCGAGGTGTTCGCACTCGACGACGATGAGTACGCCGTGGTGATCGCCGACCCGGTCCCCGCCGAACAGGAGGCGCTCGCCGAGAAGGCCATCGCGGACTGCCCGCGCGCGGCGCTGTCCCGCAAAGACTAGGCACCGCCGCGTCGGCGGCCGCCTACCACTTGGTCAGCCGCAGCCGCCACGCCTCCGGCCCACGCTGCTCGTAGTCCACGCCGATCCCGCCCGCAGCGCGTTGGTCGAGTTGGCGCAGCAGGGGAACCGGATCGTGCGGCGCCACCAGCACCAGGGCGCCGCCCACCGGAACGGCGTCGAACGCGCCGAACACGGTGGCGTGCCGGATCGAGTGCGGCACGTCGCGGACGTCGAGCACGGGATCGTCGGTATCGGTTTCGCCGCAGCCGCAGCTGTGCGCCGGCTCGGCACCGGTCGTGGCGTGGTGGTGGCCGAGGAGTTCGTGCATGCCGTGGGTCACCTCGACGAGGGAAACCTCGGGGTCGGCGGCCACGATCGGGAGGATCCGCTCGTTCTCGTCGGTGAGGTGCGCGTCGAACAGCACCCGCAGGGCGTGGCCGGACGCGGCCGCCCGCAGCGGCGGCTCGATGCGGATGCGCTCGACGAGTGAGCCGATGATGCGGTGCACCGCGACCATCGCTTCGACCAGGGGCCGCGCGCGCTCGGTGCGGGCGGCGGCCGGGTACAGGCGCTCCTCTTCGGCGGTGGCGTGCGGCAGCAGCTCGCCGGTCAGGAAGGCCAGGGCGCCTTGTCGCGCCGGCTCGAAGTCCGCACCGCGCTCGACCGCCCACAGCATCGCGTCGGTGAGGACCGCAAGCCGCCCGGCGAGCTGCGCGTGATGACTCTTGATGGCGTCGACCGCCTCGGCGTCCGCGGCTGTGGACGCGACGATCACATCGTTGGCTGGCATGTTGGGTTCCCTCTCGGCGCGCTGTGCTGACGCGAATGTGACTCATTTCCCTATGTGCGTCGCCTTCCAATTTACTACAGTTATTTCCGTGAAAAAAGATCTGGCGGTGTTCGGCCCCGAACCGGCGCCGACACTCGGGGTCCCGGTGCCGCTGTCCGGGCAGCGGCTGCGGGTGCTGGAGTACGTGCGGGCACACTCCCCCGTCCGGGTCGCCGACGCCGCCACCGGTCTCGACCTGCACCCCAATACCGTCCGCGAACACCTCGACGCGGTCGTCGACCTCGGGCTTGTCGAGCGCTCCACCGCGGCCGCCCTCGGACGCGGGCGGCCGGCCACGGTGTATCGGGCGTCGGCCGCCGACCCCGCCGTGGCGATTCGGGACTACGCGGGCCTGGCGACCGCGCTGGCCGGTCACCTCGCGCGCACCAGCGCGCACCCCGAGCGCGACGCGCGGGCCGCCGGCATCGAGTGGGGCCGCGAACTGATCGACGAACACAGCCAAGCCGGCGGCGATCCGCGGCAGTCCGTACTCGAGGCGCTGACGCGCCTCGGCTTCGCACCGGACGACGAGCCGGAGACGCCGGGCGCCCACCGGGGCATCGCCCTGCGGTTCTGCCCCTTGCTCGACGCGGCCCGCCGCTATCCCACCGTCGTCTGTCAGGTCCACCTCGGCATCGTCGAGGGCATGCTCGAGCGACTCGGCGCCCACAGCGTCGGGGGACTCGATCTCATTCCGTTCGCCGAACCCGGTGCCTGCCGGCTGTTCCTGCCCGATCCCGTTGTGCGACATGATGACTGACCGCCGAATCCCGCCCCGGGCACTGCTGCTGGTGCCCGGTGGGTTCGCGCTGCTGGCCGGGCTAGACGCCGCTCTGGTGCTGCTCGGGCTGCCCGCGCCGATCGTCACCACCCGGTTGACCGAGGTGCACGGCATCCTGCTGGTGCTCGGCTTCGTCGGCACGCTGGTCGCGCTGGAACGGGCCGTGGCCGCGCATCGGTGGTGGGCCTACCTGAGCCCGGTGTGCCTCGGCACCGGCGCGGTGGTACTGGTCACCGCGGCACCGGAAAACCTCGGCGGGCTGCTGCTGCTCGCGGGGTCCGCGCTACTGGTTGCGGTGTACGTGCCGCTGTGGCGGCGAACCGCCGACGTGGCGGTGGTGGTCCAGGTCGCCGGCGCCGTGCTGGCCACCGGCGCGGCGCTGCTGTGGGTGGGCGGCGTTCCGATCCCCGACCTGTTGCCCTGGCTGTCGGGTTTCTTGATCCTCACGATCGCCGGGGAGCGCCTCGAGCTCGCCCGCGTGGCGATGCTCGGCACCCGGGCCGAGGCGCTGCTGGTTGCCGTGGCGGTGGCGATGGTCGCGGGCACCGTCGCCGCGCTGTTGTGGCCGATGGCCGGGTACCCGCTGCTGGGCGCGGCGCTGTTGGCGCTCGTCGTGTGGCTGGGCCGGTTCGACGTCGCGCGCCGCACCGTGCGCGCGACGGGACTGACCCGCTACATGGCGGTGTGCCTGGCCGCCGGTTACGGGTGGTTGCTGCTACCGGCGTTGACCTGGTTGCTGGCCGGCCGGGTCCGTTCCGGCGGTGGCTACGACGCGGTGGTGCACGCCGTGATGCTGGGGTTCGTGCTGTCGATGATCATGGCGCACGCGCCCGTGATCCTGCCGGCCGTGCTGCGCCGCCCGCTGCCCTATACCCGTTTCATGTATGGCCCGGTGGCGCTGTTGCACCTGTCGCTGCTGCTGCGGCTGGCGGTCGGCGACGCGCACGGCGTCCACTGGGCACTGCAGGCGGGTGGCGTGCTGAACATCGTTGCCGTGCTCGGATTCATCGCTGTCGCAGGCTATTCCGCGACGCGGGCGGAGAGCCGGGTGCCGGCATGAACCGCTCGGGATGGCACCTGCGCGCCGGGGCGGTCGTGTTCGCCTGGCTCGCCGCACTCGCCGCGGTGGCGGTCGCGCACCGCTTCGTTCCGCTGTCCGGCTGGCTGCTGATCCATCTGCTGGGGCTGGGCGCGGCCGGCAACGCGATCCTGATCTGGAGCCGGCATTTCGCCGATGCGCTGTTGCGCCGGCCGCCGGACCCGGCGCGAACCGCGGAAGTGGCGCGCATCGCGGCGTTCAACGCCGGCGCCGTCACGGTGGTCGCCGGCATGCTCGGCCGGTGGTGGCCGGTCGTGCTGGCCGGCGGTGTCGTCGTCGGCGTCGCCGCCCTGGCACACGGGGCGAGCCTGCTGCGTCAGCTGCGCACCGCGTTGCCGGCCCGATTCGGCGTCACCGTGCGCTACTACGTCGCCGCGACGGTGTGCCTGGCGATCGGCGCGGGACTCGGGGTGGCGATGGCGAATCGGGCGCTGCCCGGCGGGGACCACGAGCGGTTGGTCGTCGCGCACGCCGCGCTGAACCTGTTCGGCTGGGTGGGACTGACCGTGCTCGGCACGCTGGTCACGCTGTGGCCGACGATGTTGCGCACCCGGATGGCCGACGGGGTCGAGGTGGCCGCTCGCCGCGGCCTGCCGGCGCTGCTGGCCGCCCTGGCGGTGGCCACCGGCGGCGCGGTGGCGGGGTCACCACCGGTCGCCGGCGCGGGCGCCCTCGGCTACCTCGCCGCCGCCGGGTTGGTCCTGCGTCCGCACGTCGATGAGGTTCGCCGCAAGCGGCCGGGCGACTTCGCGACCTTGTCGGTGCTGGCGGGTGTGGCCTGGCTGATCGGATCGCTGGCCTACGCCGCAGTCGCACTGGCGCTTTCGCCGACCTGGCCGGCGGCGGTGGCGGCGGCCGGCGACCTCACCGCAGCCCTGCTGGCGGGATTCCTGGTACAGGTGCTGCTCGGGTCGCTCACCTACCTGACCCCCGTCGTGCTGGGCGGGCGCGCCGCCGCCCTGACGGCCGGCACCGAACTGGAGCGCGGCGCTCCGTGGCGGCTGACCGTCGCCAACGCCGGCCTGCTGCTGTGTGTCCTGCCCACGCCCAGCCTGGTGCGGGTCGGCGCGTCGATGCTGGTTCTGGTGTCCTACGCGGCCTTCCTGCCGCTGCTGGTTCGGGCGGTGTGGCGGGCGCGCCGGGAGCGCGGCACTGGTCCGGGGCAACCGCAGCCGGCCCCGCCGCGGCGACGGCTCGGCACCGCCGCCGCCGGGCTCGGGGTCGTCGTGCTGGCGGCCGCGGCCGGGGTGGCCGCCGACCCCGCCTCGGCCGGCATCGGCACCTCGCCGCGGGTGGCCGTGGCCGCGACCGGGCACACCACGGAGGTGTCGGTCCGCATCCGGGGCATGCGCTTCCTGCCGGACACGGTCGAGGTTCCGGCCGGGGACCGGCTGCGGATCACCCTCGCCAACACCGGCACCGACCAGCACGACCTCGTGCTGTCCAACGGCACCCGCACGGGCCGCACGCCGCCGGGCCAGACGGCGGTCCTCGATGCCGGGGTGATCGGC
The DNA here is from genome assembly GCF_025263485.1 of Mycobacterium sp. SMC-2. Lineage (NCBI taxonomy): Bacteria > Bacillati > Actinomycetota > Actinomycetes > Mycobacteriales > Mycobacteriaceae > Mycobacterium > Mycobacterium sp. SMC-2. The sequence goes on along the minus strand of NZ_CP079863.1, from coordinate 1,525,141 downwards.
TCGGACCTCGACGGCTGGTGCGCGGTGGCCGGACACCGGCAGATGGGCATGACGTTTTCGGTCCGGGTGACCGGCGCGCCCATGCCCGCAATGCATCCGGATCACCACGGTTCGGCCCCCGTCGCGACGATCCCGCCAGGCGACATCGCCCGCAGCCTGGGCGCCGACCCGGCGCCGGGATTCGCGCCGCGTGACGCCACGCTGCCGCCTGCAACGGCCGATCACCGGATAACCCTGCCGGTGAGCGAGATCCAACGGGAGGTCTCCCCCGGGATCACCCAGCGGCTGTGGACATTCGGCGGCACCGCACCCGGGCCCACCTTGCGGGGCAAGGTCGGTGACGTCTTCGAGATCACCCTCGTCAACGACGGCAGCACCGGGCATTCGATCGACTTTCACGCCGGGGCGCTGGCCCCCGACGCGCCGATGCGCACCATCCAACCCGGCGAGCGCCTGGTGTACCGGTTCACCGCGACGCGAGCGGGCATCTGGCTCTACCACTGCTCGACGATGCCGATGTCCCTGCACATCGCCAACGGCATGTTCGGGGCGGTGATCATCGACCCGCCGGACCTGCCGCGCGTCGACCGTGAGTATCTGATCGTGCAGTCGGAGATGTACCTCGGGGCGCCGGGTGGCTCGGCCGACGCGGACAAGGTCGCCGCCGACAAGCCCGACCTGGTGGTGTTCAACGGCTACGCCCGGCAGTACGACCACGCGCCGCTGGCCGCTCGGGTCGGCGAGCGGGTCCGCATCTGGGTGCTCGCCGCCGGACCGAATCGGGGCACCTCGTTCCACGTCGTCGGTGGTCAGTTCGACACCGTGTGGTCCGAGGGCGACTACCGACTTGGCGGCAAGGGGGACCAGGGTGCCGGCGGCGCCCAGACGCTCGGCCTGTTCGCGGCCCACGGCGGATTCGTCGAACTGACCTTCCCCCAGCCGGGCCGATACCCGTTCGTGTCACACGCGATGGTCGACGCCGAGCGCGGCGCGCACGGCATCATCGAGGTGGCCGGGCGTTAACCGCTTTTGGCGACGGTCAACAGGACGACGGAGTCTTCGACGGCGTGCAGGCCATGCCGGCTGGGCGGGATCACCAGGTGGTCGCCCGGCGTCCCGTCCCAGCTCGTCTCGGAGGCCGTCAACCGGACGCGCCCCTGCAACACCTGCAAGGTGGCCTCGCCGGGGCTGTCGTGGTCGGAGAGCGCCGTTCCGGCCGTCAAGGCGACCATGGTCTGCCGCAGGGTGTGTTCATGGCCCCCGTAGACCGTGTGTGCACTTCGGCCGCTGGCGGCCCGGTGGGCGGCCGCCAACTGCTGGCGAGCAAGAGCGACGAGCGAGATCTTTTCCATCTGGCTACCCCTTCCTCGCCAAAGCATAGGACGCGCCGCAACACCACTGCGATGGAGGCAACGGCCGCACCAGAACGCCCGGCAACCGATGGCCCCCGGCATCAGCGAAACCAATTCCCGCGCAAGTCGTTCCGCGGGGCTCCGATGATCTCAGGCAGTGCTCGAATAGCGCTCGGCACGGATCTGTTCGCGAGGCACGCCGGCCGCGGTCAGCGCGGCGTAGGCCGCCTCGATCATGGGCGGCGGTCCGCACACGTAGACATCGGGGCTTTCGTCGAGCAGTCCTACTTCGGCCGCCGCGAGATCCACGGGATTGCCCGTGGCGCCGGTCCACCGCGGATCCGGTTCCCACACCATGGTGTCGGCCCGAAAGTCGGGTATCGACCCGGCGAGTTCGGCGAGCTCGTCCTGGCCGAAAACCTCCGTGTGACGGGTGATCCCGAAGAACAGCCGGGCGCGCTGCGGGTCGCCCCACTCGGCCATTCGGCGCAGCATCGACAGCAACGGCGACAATCCCGTCCCGCCGCCGAGGAACCAGCGGGGCCGCAGGCCGTTCTCGGCCAGCGTGAACGATCCCTGCGGGCCGGAGACGGTGAGCACGTCGCCGACGGCCGCGTTCTCGGTGAGGTATTGCGACATCAGGCCGCCGGGCAACAGCCGGATGTAGAACTCCAGCTCCCCGTCCCAGTTCGCGACGTTGGCCGGCGAGTAGGCGCGTCGGGCATCGCCGCCCGGGACGGTGATCCGCACGAACTGGCCCGAATCGAAGTCCGCGGACGAGCCGTCCAGCTCGACCTTCAGATGCATCACTTCCTCGGCGACCAGCGTCAAGCCGGTGACCCGGGCCTGTTGCTGTGTCGGCGGCGCGGTGACGACCTGGCTACGGTCGTAGGGCAGCTCGATGCGGCAGTCGCTGCGAGGCACGCTGCAGCACAACAGGATTCCACCCTGGCTCTCGGGTACTTCGACGACGTCCGGATCGTGCTTGCCCATGTCCACCTGTCCGCCGGAGAGCACGGCCGAGCATGCCCCGCACCCACCGGTCTGACAGGTCGACTTCAGCACCATGCCCGCCTGTTCGGCAGCGGCGAGCACGGTGGTCTGCGAATCGCACGAGATCCTCGACTCCTGGCCATCCTTGGTGACCAGGACGACCTCGTGGCCCGACAACTCGGTGTCGGCGGGCAGCGCGATGGTCTCGGTCATCAGGCACCCGCCATCGCGTCGGCCAGGTCCTGCGCGGCATCGCCGATCGGTTTGAGCGCGAACCGCTCGACGAGGATGTCGACCACGGCGGGGCTCAGGAATGCCGGCAGGGTCGGTCCGAGCCGAATGTTGCGGATCCCCAGTGACAGCAGCGTCAGTAGCACCGCTGCGGCCTTCTGCTCGAACCAGGAGACGAACATGCTAAGCGGCAGGTCGTTGACCCCGCAATCGAACGCGTTCGCCAGCGCCAACGCGATCTGCACGGCCGAGTAGCTGTCGTTGCACTGGCCGACATCGAGCAGGCGGGGGATGCCGGCGATGTCACCGAACTCGTGGGTGTTGAACCGGTACTTGTTGCAGCCGAGCGTGAGCAGCACCGTGTCGTCGGGCGCCTGGTCGGCGACGTCGGCGTAGTAGTTGCGTCCCGGTGCGGCGCCGTCGCATCCCCCGATGAGCAGGAAGCGTTTGATCGCACCGTCTTTGACGGCCTGGATCACGGTGTCGGCCACCGACAACACCGCGTCGCGCCCGAATCCGGTGGTGATGGTTTCCGACGGCACCTCGGTGCTGAATCCGGGCAGGGACCGCGCGGCCTTGATGACCAGGGAAACGTCAGCGACATCGAGGTGGCGGATGCCCGGCCAGCCCACCGGCCCCGTGGTGAAGATGCGGTTGCGATAGGCCGGCTGCGGCTCGATCAGGCAGTTGGACGTCATCACGATCGGGCCGGGGAAGGCGGTGAAGTCGCGCTGTTGATCCTGCCAGGCGCCGCCGTAGTTGCCGGCGAGGTGACGGTAGGCGTGCAGCCCGGGATACCCGTGGGCGGGCAGCATTTCGCCATGGGTGTAGACGTTGATCCCGGTGCCCTCGGTGGCCTCCAGGATCTTCTGCAGGTCGTGTAGGTCGTGGCCCGACACCAGGATGGCCTTGCCGACAACGGGAGTGATCCGCACCGGCGTGGGCACGGGGCTACCGAAGCTGCCCGTGTTGGCCGCGTCGAGCAGCTCCATCACCTCGAGGTTCAGCGAACCCAGCTCGAGCGCGTGGCCAAGCAGGTCGTCGGCGTCGCTGGGTGCGCCGGCCAGGAACGCCAGTGCGGATTCGATGCCCGCGTCGGTGTCGTCGGTGCGGTAGCCCAGGGCGTGAGCGTGGTACGCATACGCGCAAACCCCTTTGAGGCCATAAAGATTGAGGTTCCGCAGGCCGACCACGTCCGGGCCGAGCAGGTCCAGGCCGGCGTCCACACCTACGGCGACGCCTTGGGCGACCACCTCCGCGACCGTGGTCGCCGGAACGAACCGGGCGGGGCCGCAGAGGTTTTCGGGTTCGATGCCCGCGGCCCGGGCCGCCGTCTCGTAGGCTGCCTTCGCCTGGTCGCGCATGTCGAGGGCGGCGGAGATCAGGGCCATGAATCGGGTGGGGTTGAAGTTGACGTTCGTCAGCGTGGTGAACAGGTCGAAGCTGGCGTGCGCGGCGAATCGCGGGTCGGCCGCTCCGAGCCGGCGGGCTTCCTGCGCGTATTGTCCGATGCCCAAATTGATGTGGACGAGCACGTCCTGCAGCGCCGCGGTGCTGGCGTCCTTGCCGCAGTTGCCCTTCGTGCTCGCGCACCCGAAGGCCAGCAGATTCGGGCGGTCAGGCGAATCGGTGCGATCGGTCTGTTCGCACTGGTAGCAAAACATTGAGTCTCCTCCGGCGGCGGTGAGCAAGTGACGCGCTCACGCTACGAACCGGCGGAGACGAGGGGTTTGACCTAGATCAAGTCCCGGCTGTGGGTGTGATCACAACGTCGAGACGCTGCGGGCATAGGCATCCAACGCCGCGACATCGGGAATCTGCACCACCGCGCCGTCCGCGCGGATCAGCCCCTTGTCGGTGAGGGCGCGCATGGCACGGGAGAAGGTCTCCGGCGTCATCCCCAACCGTGACGCCAGCACCTGCTTGAGCGCGGGCAATTCGATGCTGGTCGCGGGTTCCTCGGCGCTCGCATCGTTTTCGCCGGCACCGGCTCCCCCGCCCACGTTGTAGGTGCCCGCGCCCACCGCCCCCAGAATGTAGGCCACGATCCGCTGCGTCGCGGATTGCAGGGACAGCATGGCGATGTCCTGGATCTTGCTTTGCAGCCGTCGCGCCATCGACGCCAGCATGATCCGCGCCATCGCCGGGTCCTCCTCGAGGACCCGATCGACCGCCTCGGCGGGGACGAATACCAATTGGGTGTCGGCAAGTGCGGTGGCATCCACCGGGTAGGGCTCGCGCACGAACATCACGGCATGGCCGAAAGCGCCTCCCGGCCTAATGATTTCGACAACCTTCAGGACGCCCTCCGAATTGGAGACGGAAAGCTGCATGAGGCCCTCGTGCACCAGGTAGAACCCGGTCGACGGTGTTCCTTTGCGGAACAGCACCTGCCCCGCGGGCAGGAAGATGTCACGGCTCTGGTCAGCCAGGAAGTCGACGTGGGCGGCGTTCAGCCCGTCGAACATGGGGGCCAGCGCAATGTCCTGGCGCAGGCGGGTCACAACCGCGCGTCGTCGATGATCCGGACGCCGGTGACCATTTCGGGCTGGATCGCGATGATCGTGTCCATCGTCATGTTCACCCACGGCTGCAGCACCCGCTCGTAGCGCGCGATTTCCGCGGGGTCGGTGATCGTGGTCGCCCAGCCGGTCACCACCACACTCCAGCCGGTCCGCCGCTGGGCATCGAGGTCGTCGGCCTCGTACGCCACCACGACACCGGCCTCGCTGCTCTGTCGCACCACCGAGGAGACCGTGGCGGCCAGGCGGGTGCGCACGATGACGCGGCCCCCGTCGACGAGGTGGTTGACCACGCGGATGGCCGGCAATGCCCGGTGGTTGAACACCACCCGCCCGTGGTCGACGCTGGCCAGCAAGCGCATGGCTTCGTCGTGATCGAGTTCGACCACCTCGCGGGCGAGGACGGCGCCGCCGCCCTGGCCGCTCACGCCGTACCGCCTGCGTTGATCGATTCGGGCGCACACATCACAGCGCGGTCTCCCTTTCTTCCCACGTCTCGGCACTTACTTCTGGCGACGCGGTAGCTTGTCTCACCGCCGCCGCTCCCAATAGGGCCGAACGTCACTACCCCGGTGTGGCGCGCGTCACTGGCACAAAGCCACGCTCGCGCGGGCCGGTCCACTGACCTATTATCTGCGTATGCATGCAGGTATGCGGGCAGCGCCGAGATGAGCGTGGCCGGTGGGCACGACCACGACCGCCACGACGGGCATGAGCATCCCCATGGAATTCGCGGCATCGCGGGCCAGCTGCTCCCGCACAGCCACGACGCCGCCGACAGCGTCGACACCGCCCTGGAATCCAGTGCCATCGGCATCCGGGCGGTCAAGCTCAGCCTCATCGGCCTGGCCGCGACGGCGGCCGTGCAGGTGGTCATCGCCGCCGTGTCCGGATCGATCGCGCTGGCCGCCGACACCATTCACAACTTCTCGGACGCGCTGACCGCGGCCCCGCTCTGGATCGCGTTCTCGGTCGGCCGACGCCCGGCGACCCGGCGCTACACCTACGGCTATGGGCGGGTCGAGGACATCGCCGGTCTGTTCGTCATCGGCGTGATCGCCCTGTCGGCGATCGTCGCCGGCTACGAAGCCGCGCTGCGGCTCATCCACCCCATCGCCGTCGAGCACGTCGGCTGGGTTGCCGCGGCCGGCGTCGTCGGCTTCCTCGGTAACGAGGGCGTCGCAAGCTACCGGATCCGGGTCGGCCGCCGGATAGGCTCCGCCGCGCTCGTCGCCGACGGCCTGCACGCGCGAACTGACGGATTCACCTCGCTGGCCGTGCTTTTCGGAGCCATCGGCGTCGCCCTCGGCTACCCGATCGCGGACCCGGTGGTCGGCATGACCATCACGGTGGCGATCGTGGCGGTGCTGTACCGCGCCGTGCGCGATATCTTCCGCCGGCTCATGGATGCGGTGGACCCCGAGCTCGTCGACACCGCCGAGGCATGCCTTGCCGCCCGGCCCGGTGTCCGCAGCGTGCGGAGCATCCGGATGCGCTGGATAGGGCACCAGCTGCACGCCGACGCGGAACTCGACATCGATCCCGACACCAGCCTCGAGGACGCCCACCGAATCGCCCATGACGCCGAACACGAACTGACGCACGCGGTGCCGAGGCTCAACAGCGCACTCGTGCACGCCTACCCGGCGCACGACAACTGAGGGGCCATTTCAGGCGTCGATCACCAGGCGATCGCCTTTCGCCCGCGACACGCAGACCAGTATTTCGCCGTCGCCCTCCGCGGTGCGGCCGCGCCGATCGACTTGGCCCGCAAGTACTTTCACCTTGCAGGTGCCGCAGAAACCCTGCTGGCACGAGTACGCGGTCGTCGGGTCGCCGTCGAGCATGACGTCCAGCGCCGACCGGTTCGCCGGCACGGCGAGCACGCGCCGCGAACGCGCGAGTTCCAGCTCGAACGGGACACCGTCGACGACGGGCGGCGGGCCGAACCGTTCGTAATGCAGCGGCGCGTCGGCGTGTTGGTCGCGCACCGCCCGCACCGATTCGAGCATCGCGGAAGGGCCGCACACGTAGACGGCCGTCGTCGGCCCGGCATCCGCGAGCAGTTCCGCGGCGGTGGGGATGCGGCCGCGCTCGTCGTCGGCCCACACGGTGACCCGGTCCGGCGCCACCGCCAGCAACTCGTCCAGCAGCGGCATGTACTCCCGGCTGCGGCCGGCATACACGGCACGCCAATCCATTCCGTGCTGCTGGGCGAGCCGGACCATGGGCAGGATCGGTGTCACGCCGATGCCGCCGATCACGAACAGCACCTCGCGCTCGTCGGTGACGAGATAGAACGCGTTGCGGGGGCCTTCGAACTCGATCGTGTCACCCACGTCGAAGGTGTCGTGCATTTCGATCGAGCCGCCGCCACCGTCGGCGATCCGGCGCACCGCGATGCGGTAGTCGGCGCGCCGCCCGGGGGGACCGCACAGCGAGTACTGGCGGCGGCGGCCCGAGGCCAGCCGAATGTCGATGTGCGCCCCGGGGGTCCAGACCGGCAGCAATCCGCCTTGCGGGTCGGCGAGCGTCAGCGCGACCACGTCGGGCGTGAGAACTTCGCGCTTGGTGACCACCGCGCTGTTGGTCCGCCGCACGGGCACCACCCGCGACGGGCTCCATCGCGACGCCGAAGCGAAACCCCCGAACAGGGTGCCCACCCCCCACAACGCCGTGTAGAGGCGGTCGTGCTTGCGCCGGCCGTACAGGTCGGCGGGCCTGCTACTCCAAATCGTCGCTGCCACAGCCAATGTCCTACACCTGCCGGATGCCGGTGACCTGGTCGACCCACTCGGCCGTGAGCTGGGCGATGACCTCGGGATGGGAGGACACCACCCAGTGCCCGCCGTCGATCTCGACGACCCGCCCGTTGGGCGGTATCGCCCCGGTGAACCGCTGCAGGGGCGGCGACACGAAATAATCCTTGCGCGCGACCAGGACCTGCACGGGAACTTTGGTCTGCGGCAACTTTTTCCCGGGCGCCAGGAACGGCGCCGGCATGTTGGCGCGGTACAGGTTGAGCCCGTTGAGGTAGTCGCGCGCCGACCGGGTGGTCGCCGCGCGCCGCCGGCCGCCGCCTCGGGGCCGCCCGATGAGTTCGACCGCGGCAAAGACCGTCACGCTGACGCGGGACCAGATCGCCAGCTCCGGTATCCCCGGGCACAGGAAGAACCAGATGTACGACGACGCCAAAGCCTGCTTGAGCACGTCGAATACGCCGCGGGGTGAGCGGGCGGACCGCAGGAACCTGCCCGCGTAGTTCAGGTGGGGACCGGAGATCGACGTGAACGAGGCGACCCTATCCATGACCGCGTCGTCGGTGACCGCGGCCCACGCCTGGATGGAACCCCAGTCGTGCGCCAGCAGGTGGATCTCGTTCACCCCGAGGCTGTCGATCACCGCGTCGATGTCCGAAATCAGTTGCGGCAGACGGTATCCCGAGCGCCGCGCCGGCTTGGACGAATCACCAGAGCCGCGAACGTCGTAGGCCACGAAGTTGTAGCGGCCGCTCAGCGCGTCGGCAACGCCGTCCCACACGTGGTGGTTGTCCGGGTAGCCGTGGATCGCCAAGATCGTCGGGCGCCCTCGGTCGATCTCCGAGCGGGCATGGACGGCCAGCGATACGCCGTCAGAGGCGATTACGTTGGTGGACCGAGTCATTCGCGCATACCCCCGGAACTCAGTGTGCCGCGCGGGCGGCGGGTGATCGGGCCAGGTAGTCGACCGCGCGGCCCACCCCGCCCAGTTTTGAGGGGTGGAAGCTCGGCGTGTAGTAGGCGCCGACGACCCGCAGGAACTGGAAGGGCCCGGGCACCAGGCCCCGCCGCGCGGCGCTGAAGTAGTCGCGCCAGCGCGGTTTGGTGCCCGGCGGTAAGTGCGGGTCGACCGAGTACATGAAGCGCACGCCGCGGATGAACAACCACAGCAGCGCCGGCGTCACGAGCAGCTGGGTGCGCACCTGGCGCCAGTACCCGGCGCGCAGGTGCTTCATGGTGTCGAACGCGACCGCCTTGTGTTCGACCTCCTCCGCGCCGTGCCAGCGCAGCAGGTCCAGCATGGTCGGGTCGGTGCCGAACGCGTCGTGTTGCGGGGTGTCGAGGATCCACTCGCCGAGGATGGCGGTGTAGTGCTCGAGGGCGGCCACCATCGACACCCGTTCGAGCAGCCAGCTCTGCCGTCGCCGCCGGCCCCACCGCGGCCGGTCCCCGATGAGTGGGGAGAACAGCCAGGCCATCTGGTCGGTGAACGGCGTGACGTCGACGCCCTTGGCCGCGAAGTGGTGCAGCACCCCCGAATGCGCCTGGGAGTGCATGGCCTCCTGACTGATGAAACCCTGCACGTCCAGCCGCAGCTGGTCGTCCCTGATCAGGGGCAAGGCGTTCTTGAACGCCTCGACGATGAACTCCTCGCCGGCCGGCAGCAGCAGGTGCAGCACGTTGCAGAAGTGGGTGGTGAAGGGCTCGTCGGGCACGTAGTAGAACGGCAGCCGCGCCCAGTCGAAGTCGACGTCACGCGCCTGCAGGACGATCCGCTCATGGTCGAGCGAGGCGTCATGCGGACCCGTCGCCTGGTCGTCGACGGTGAACATGTGGGACCCCCTCGGGTGGTTAGGCGCTGCGGTGCGCCTCGGCCTCAGCCTCGGTGATCAGGCGCTCACTGCGCAAGAACCGGACGAGATTCTCGACCGTTTCCGTGAGCGCCGGCTCACGAAGGCGCACCGCGGCCAGCGCGCGCGCACGTTGGTAGTGGGTGTTGCCGTAGCGCTTGTCCCGCATCGCCGCGATCTTGCCCGCCGATCGGGTGAGGAAATCGACCAGCGGGTAGACCGGGTCCCGCGTCGTGCACCGGCGGTTCATCTCGGCGGCGAACGATCCGATGTCGTGGTAGACGAAGCGGTAGCCGTAACGCTCGGACAGGATGCGGGTGATGTCGGTCAGGTTGTAGTAGTCGTCGGCGGTCATGTTGAAGACCGTGCCAGCCTCGGCGGGCAGGTCCAGCAGCGCCACGATGTGGTCGGCGATCAGGTCCGCCGGCAGCAGGCTGAGCTGGTTGAGCGCGTTGGCGGCGATGCCGTGCTCGATCATGAACGCCACGGTGCGCACCAGGATGTCGTCCTGGCTGCCGAAGCCCGCGCCGGTCGGTGAGATCAGCGACGGCCGGAAGATGCGCACGTCGAGCCCCTGCCGCTGGGCGGCGAAGGCCAGCTGCTCGGCGACCCACTTGGTCTGCGAGTAGCCGAAGTCCAGGGCGTTCATCTCCAGGTTGGCGTCGGCCTCCCCGACCACCGGCTTGACGCTCCACCCGTAGATGAAGGTGCTGGACACCAGGTGGAAGGCCTTGCGGTGCGCGGTCATGGCCAGGCGCAGCAGCTGGTGCGTCCCGATCACGTTGGCGGGCCGCAGGGCGTCGTAGGTCCTGACGTAGTTGACCAGGGCGCCATTGTGGACGATGGCGTCGACGCTCTCGGCCAACCGCCGGAAACCCGCCTCGCCGAGGCCCAGCTGGGGCTCGGCGAGGTCACCGCAGACCACCCGCACCCGCTCGCGGACCTCGGCTTCTAGAGCCCGGGACCACAGCCGGGCCTTGCGCAGCGACGCGACGATCCGGTCCAGCCCGTGCGCTTCGTCCGTGGCGCGGATCAGCGTGTGGACGGTGAACGACGTCCGCTCCAGCAGGCCGGCGACCAGGAACGGCCCCAGGAACCCGGTCGCGCCCGTCAGCAGGATGTCGGTCGGCGCGCCGGGCCGCGCCGGGGGCAGCGCGGGCAGGGGAAGCCGTGCGTCGGCGCGCATCCGCGCGGTTTCGTAGGCCTCGTAGTCGGCCGAAATCTGGTCCAGCGCCTGACGCAGCGCGTCCAGCGGCCGCCCGGACCCCGCACCGAATTGCCGGATGAGCCGGAAGAATTCGGCCACCGTCAGCCGCTGCAGCAGCCGCGTGTTGACCTCCTCGGCCAGCTCCCCGGCGCCATGCTCTTCCAGCAGGCCCTGCAGGTCGGCGCGCAGCTCGGCCAGCGCCAGGGAGTCGATGCCCAGATCCGCGAAGGAGCAGTCCTCCTGCCCCGTGAGGTCGTAGCTCTCGATCAGGTTGCGGAACCGGTCCAGCGGGCCGAGGTTCGCGTCCGCCCGGTCGTGCGGCTGATGCGCGTAGGTCGACAGCACGGGCAGCTTGCCCTCCCGCCAGAGCTGGCGCGTGGCGGAGCGCCTGATCTTCCCCGAGGTGGTCTTGGGAATGCTGTGCGGCGGTACGAACGCGATGGCGTGCGGGTCGATGTGGCCGTGCCGGCGGATGGCGCGCGCCAATGCCTTGCCGTCCGGCAGCGCCTGCTCGTCGCGGACCTCGGCCACCACTGTCAGCCCCTCCCGGTCGTCGTGCTCCACCGCGAAGGCGGCGACGCAGCCGCCGCGGACCTGCGGGGCCGACCGCTCCACGATGCCCTCGATGTCCGAGGGATAGCAGTTCACGCCGCGCACGATGATCAGGTCCTTGCTGCGGCCGCAGACGAACAGCTCGCCCTCGTACAGGAAGCCGAGGTCGCCCGTTCGCAGGTAGGTGTGCTCGGTGTCGCCGGGGATGCGGGCGGCGAAGGCCTCCGCCGTCAGCCCGGGGCGGTTCCAGTACCCGCCGCCCTTGGACGGCCCGTCCAGCCAGACCTCGCCGACCCGGCCCTCCCCGAGCGCCTGCCCGGATTGCGGGTCGACGATGCGGACCACGTTGCCGTCGATGGGCTTGCCGCAGCTCACCACCGGGGCCTGGTTGCTGTTCTCGGGCTGGGCCTTCTCGACCCGCGCGAGATTCTTCTCCAGCGCACGCTTGTTCAGCGCCAGGGTCTGACGCCCGCGCAACGACACGATCAGGGTGTTTTCGGCCATGCCGTACGCGCCGGTGAGCGCGTTGGGCTCCAGGCCGTAGGGGGCGAAACGCCGCCGGAAGCGCGCGAACGTGCTGGCGCGCAACGGTTCCGCGCCGACGACGATGTTCTGCAGGCTGCTCAGGTCGAGCCCGGCCAGCTCGGACGTGGGCAGCTTGTCCTCGCGCAGGCAGAGCTCGAGGGCGAAGTTCGGCACCGGCGTGTGGGTGGCGCGCACGTCGCTGATGAGCCGCAGCCAGGCCGACGGCCGCTTCAGGAAGTCCAGCGGCGACATCGCGTGCGTGGTCCCGCCCACCAGCAGGATGAACAGGTAGGCGGAGATCAGGCCCATGTCATGGTGTTGCGGGAGCCAGCTGACCAGCACCTCACCACCCGTGAACGCCGAGGCGTTGGCGATCACGTTGGCGTGGCTGACCACGACGCCCTTGGGGTCGCTGGTGGAGCCGGAGGTGTATTGCAGGAAGAGCACCGGTCCGGGCGTATCGGGGACGGGGGCGCCGCCGAATTCCTGCGTGCCGTCGGTTGCGTACCAGGGCAGCTCCGGGGGGCGCTGGGCGTCCGGCCAGGGCGACCCGCCGTCGAGGTGGTTGAGCAGCAGGCGGTAGTCGTACTCGAACTGCTTGGTCGACAGCACGGCCTTGGCCTGGCAGTCCCGCGCGATGAAGCCCAGTTTCGCCAGCCCCGACTCGAACGACATGGGCAGCGGCGGGCTGACCGGCACGGCGATCACGCCGATGCGGGCGCAGGCGTAGAACGCCGCGACCATTTCGAGGCCGGGCGGGTAGATCAGCAGCGCGCGATCGCCCGCACGCAGTCCGGCCTCGGCCGACAGGTAGGCGGCCAGCTCGCGCGTCCGCTCGGAGAAACTCCGGTAGGTGTAGTGCTCCAGTTCGCGGCCGCCGTCGTCGACGAAGCGAAAGAGGGTCTTGTCCGGTGTCCGGGCTTCCCGCATGTGCAGATGATCAATCAGCGTCTCCATCGCCGGAGGCACCCCCTCTTCATTCAATTGATAAGCCCAATGTAACGCCGCCAATGGATTCCAGGCAAAGCGCGGAAGGCAATTTTGGGCACTCCACATTAATTTCACAGCTTGGGTGGAAACTACTTCGCCCGTTGCTTGGTGATCTGTCCGCAATTACTGATTTCAGTAACGATGCTGCGCGCTTAAACAGTGCTTTTAGTGATTGCCCGAGTCCGTAAAGGCGCGGATACTGATTTCCGTATTTGCGCGAATTCTGAATTGTTGACTATAAATGGGACGCCATTCCCGCGTCATTTCATCGCCGCACCGCAAAGGGATATCCGGAAAGGCGGTGAGGGCGCTTCCGGGGTCACGCTCACGGGGAGTGCTGATCTACTGAGATGCGGAGTCAGCCGGTCTGGGCGACGCGGATGCGCGGGCCCGCCCGGGCCACGAGCCGGGTGATACCAACGAACCGTTCGCCGTCGATGATCGGCGAGAGCGGCTCCCCTTCGGCCTCGATGGTCATTTCGCGTCCGTTGACGTCGCGCACCCGGCGACCGCGGAGGGTGCCGTTGGTCAGCGCCGCGGGAAGCTGCGCGACGATGCTCGACGGTCTTACCTCGCCGGCCTGGAAATGCAGCGCGCCGGGATTTTCGGCCTTCGGGAAAAGCCGGAACGGCCCACCGATCCGCAGGTCGATTGCGCCGGCGTGCAGCAGCCGGTGCGTGCGCGTCGGAACCTCTTCGCCGTCGATGACCACCCGCGCGCGCGTCGGCGCGAACAGCACGGACGCGTAATTGGAGTCTTGCGAGCGGCCGACCTTGGCGGCCAGGTAGTCGCGGAACGAGCGGCCGATCACGCGGGCGACCTCCCCGCGGCCATGGTCGGGCTTTCCGTAGTACATGTCGTAGAACCGGTTGCCGACGCCCCCGGCGGCCAGGCCGAAGCACAGGCGATGGAAAGCGGCGCCGTCGGCGGTTTCGCCGTCGAGTTGCAAGGTGTCGAGGCGTATCTCGCTCGGGAGGCGGTCGTTCTCCGCGGCGGCCGCCAGTGCGCGGATGATGGCGTCGGGCCGCCCGCGCACCCGAGCCTTGCGGGCGACGGCGTTGACGCTGCCCCCGTTTGTCGGCACGAATGTCGGCCACCGTTCGGGATCGCTTTCGCACCGCTCGATCTCGTTGATCAACCAGTGCAGCGCGCCGTCGCCGCCGTCGCCGACGAGGTGAGTGACCCGCGGACGGAGCCGGTCCACGGTCTTTCCAAGGTCCTCGATCGAGGCGGTTTCGCACACCTCGCCCCAGGGGCCGACGATGCGGCGCAACTCGGTGACGCGGTCACCGCGCGCACCGCGATTCCTGCGCGCGAGCGGATTGACGATGACCCCTAGATACATCCGTGACGCTCAGGTGACGTTCCGCCGGCCATCCCACGCACGATACCTGCGGCGTTCTGGTGGGCGAGATCACGTAGTTAGGGTGGCTGAATGGCTGGTTGGACCGCAGCAGACCTGCCCTCCTTCGCCGGACGCACCGTCGTGGTCACCGGGGCCAACGCCGGACTGGGCGAGGCCACCGCCCGCGAACTGGCGCGGGTCGGTGCCCGCGTCGTTCTGGCCGTGCGCAACACGGAGAAGGGCAAGGCCGCCGCCGAACGGATGACCGGCGACGTCGAGGTGCGCCAACTGGACCTGCAGGACCTGGGCTCGGTGCGGCGCTTCGCCGACGAGATGGCCGCCGTCGACGTGCTGGTAAACAACGCCGGCATCATGGCCACCAAACATGCGGTGACCGCCGACGGCTTCGAGGGCCAGATCGGCACCAACCACCTCGGCCACTTCGCGCTGACCAACCTGCTGCTGCCCAGGCTCACCGACCGGGTGGTGACGGTCTCCTCGCTGATGCACCACTTCGGCTACATCAGCCGCAAAGACCTGAATTGGCGGTCCCGGCCGTATTCGGCGTGGCTGGCCTACAGCCAGTCGAAGCTGGCCAACCTGCTGTTCACCAGCGAACTGCAACGGCGCCTCGAGACCGCCGGTTCTTCGCTGCGCGCGCTGGCCGCCCATCCCGGCTGGTCGCACACGAACCTGCAGGGCAACTCGGGCCGCAGATGGGGCGACGCGGCGGTACTGGCCGTCGACCGCATCGTCTCCACCGACGCCGACTTCGGCGCCAGGCAGACGCTGTACGCGGTGTCGCAGGATCTGCCGGGCGACACCTTCGTCGGCCCACGATTCGGTCTGTACGGCCGCACCCAGCCGACGTGGCGCAACTGGCCGGCCAAGCGGGCAAGCACCGCACAGGCGCTGTGGGACCTTTCCGAGCAACTCACCGGCACCGAGTTCCCGCTCTAGATTGGTGAGCAACCAGTGACGCGCGTTCGGCGCGAGGAGGTCACCCATGTCGAGCACTGATGTGGCGGCGGTCCTTGCGCTCTGCGCCGCGCTGGCGTCGGCGATCGGCAACGTGGTGCGCCAGCGATCCGCACAGGAGGTCACCGACAAACCGGTCGGGCACCTGGCGCTGTTCGGCATGCTGTTGCGCGATAGGCGTTGGTGGATGGGCGGTCTCGGGGACATCGCCAGCTACGTCTTGCTGGCCGCCGCCCTGGACAGGGGTTCGGTCCTGCTGGTGATGTCGCTGCAGGTGACCGCGCTGCTGTTCGCCCTGCCGATCTACGCGCGGATGAGCCGCCACCCGGTGACCCGCGGGGAGTGGCTGTGGGCGGTGCTGTTGACCACGGCGTTGGTGGTCGTCATCGCGGTCGGCGACCCCGCCGGCGGCCGGCAGCGCGCGCCGGCCGAGGTGTGGCTGATCGTGGCCGTCGTGATGGGCCCGCCCCTGCTGCTCGGATTGCTGGGCGCCCGGGTCTGGTCGGACCGCCCGGTGGCCGCGCTGCTGCTCGCGGCGGTGGCCGGCTCGTTGCTGGCGGTGTTCGCGGTGCTGATGAAGGGCGTCGTCGACATCCTGGAGCGCAACCCTGCAGAACTGTGGCGCTCCCCGGAGTTGTACGGCTGGGTCTTCTGCGCGGCGGCCGGGATGATCTTCCATCAATCGGCGTACCGCGCCGGCGCGTTGACCGCCTCGTTGCCGACGATCATCGCCGCCAAGCCCATCGTGGGCGCGGTCCTCGGGATCACCGTGCTGGGCGAGACGCTGGACGCCCACGGCGCGGATTGGATTGTGCTGGCGGTGGCCGCGGTGTTGGTGATCGTCGCGACGGTGGGCCTGGCCCGCGGCGAGGCCGCGACCGTGTCGGCGGGCGCGGGGCGTGATGTCAGAATCGGCGACGGGCCGAAACCGGTGAAGCCTGCGCTCTGACGAAGATTGGTGGCAGGTACAGGATTCGAACCTGTGAAGCTTTCGCGACGGATTTACAGTCCGCTCCCATTGGCCGCTCGGGCAACCTGCCGCCAGACAGGTTACAACGAGGGGGTAGACAAAGCACAAACGGCCATCACCGGATGAAGGGACGTATCGAATGGCGGACTCATCGTTCGACATCGTCAGCAAAGTCGAGCGCCAAGAGGTCGACAACGCGCTCAACCAGGCCGCCAAGGAGCTGGCCACCCGCTTCGACTTCCGCGGCACCGACACCACCATCGCGTGGAAGGGCGACGAGGCTATCGAGCTGACGTCGTCCACCGAGGAACGCGTCAAGGCGGCCGTCGAGGTCTTCAAGGAGAAGCTGATCCGTCGCGACATCTCGATGAAGGCGTTCGACGCCGGCGAGCCACAGGCGTCCGGCAAGACCTACAAGGTCAGCGGCACCATCAAGCAGGGCATCAGCAGCGAGAACGCCAAGAAGATCACCAAGCTGATCCGCGACGAGGGACCCAAGAGCGTCAAGACGCAGATCCAGGGCGACGAGATCCGCGTCACCAGCAAAAAGCGCGACGACCTGCAGGCCGTCCAAGCGCTGCTCAAGCAGGCCGACCTGGACGTCGCGCTGCAGTTCGTCAATTACCGGTAGCCCGCGGCCGCGAGCGTAACCCCACTGCGAAATCGCACTCGTTTTTTCGCAACCCCGTTACGCTCGCGCTCGAGGAGTGGCCCCACGGATTACTGGCCCGGCCAACCGGTCGGTGCCTAATCTAGTGACCAGTCCCACAATGTGAGCGAGGTTCGCGATGACCCCTAGCGAGGCCGACTACTCCGACGTCATCATCGTGGGCGCCGGCATCTCCGGCATCGATGCGGCCTACCGGATCGGCGAGCGCAACCCGCAGCTGACCTACACCATCCTGGAACGGCGCGCACAGATCGGCGGCACGTGGGACCTGTTCCGCTACCCCGGCGTGCGCTCGGACAGCAGCATCTTCACGCTGTCCTTCCCGTTCGAGCCGTGGACCCGCAAGGAGGGCGTTGCCGACGGTGTGCACATCCGCGAGTACCTGACCGCCACGGCGCGCAAGTACGGCATCGATCGCCATATCCGGTTCAACAGCTACGTCCGCTCGGCCGACTGGGACTCGTCCACCGACACGTGGGCGGTCACCGTCGAACAGGACGGCGCGCGCAAGCTTTACCGCGGCCGGTTCCTGTTCTTCGGCAGCGGCTACTACGACTACGACGAGGGCTACACCCCCGAGTTCCCGGGCATCGAGACGTTCGGCGGCGTCGTGGTGCATCCCCAGCACTGGCCGGAAGACCTGGACTACACCGGCAAGAAAATCGTGGTGATCGGCAGCGGGGCCACCGCGGTCACGCTGCTCCCCTCGCTGGCCGAGCGGGCCGCCAAAGTGACCATGCTGCAACGCTCGCCCACCTATCTCATCTCGGCTTCGAAATACGGCAAGGTCGCCGCCGTCGCGCGGAAAGTGTTGCCGCGCAAGCCCGCTCACCTGACCGTCCGGATGTACAGCGCGCTCACCGAGGCGGTGTTCTTCGCCCTGTCCCGCAAGGCGCCCGGGCTCGTGCGCTGGCTGCTGCGACGCAAGGCGATCGCCAGCCTGCCCGCCGGTTACGACGTCGACACCCACTTCAGGCCGCGCTACAACCCGTGGGACCAGCGGATGTGCCTGATCCCCGACGCCGACCTGTACAACGCCATCACCGCCGGGCGCGCCGAGGTGGTCACCGACCACATCGACCATTTCGACGCGACGGGTATCGCGCTCAAATCCGGCGGGCACCTCGACGCCGACATCATCGTCACCGCCACCGGCCTGCAGCTGCAGGCATTGGGCGGGACCGCGATCAGCCTGGACGGCAACGAGATCAAGGCGAACGACCGCTTCGTCTACAAGGCGCACATGCTCGAGGACGTGCCCAACCTGTTCTGGTGCGTCGGCTATACCAACGCATCGTGGACGCTGCGCGCCGACATCACCGCCCGGGCCACGGCAAAGCTGCTGGCGCACATGGCCTCCCACGGCTACACCCACGCCTACCCGCATCGCGGCAACGAGCCGATGACCGAAAAGCCGTCCTGGGACATCAACGCCGGTTACGTGCTGCGCTCGGCGCATGCGCTGCCGAAATCGGGAACCAGACGGCCGTGGAATGTGCGGCAGAACTACCTGGCCGACGCCATCGATTACCGCTTCGACCGCATCGAGGAGGCCATGGTATTCGGCCGGGCATCCGACCGGGCACTCGCCGGGTGAACTGCTTCTAAATCTCCGGTGTCGGCAATACGCTGATCGCCATGGCAGCTCAGATGCGCGAACCCAACGTCGTTGTCCTCGGTGGCGGTTCCTGGGGAACCACGGTGGCGTCCATCTGTGCGCGCCGCGGGCCGACGCTGCAGTGGGTGCGCTCGGAGGAGTCCGCAACCGACATCAACGAAAACCACCGCAACAGCCGCTACCTCGGCAACGAGGTGGTGTTGAGCGACACGCTGCGCGCCACCACCGACTTCGCCGAGGCGGCCAACTGCGCCGACATCGTCGTGATGGGCGTTCCCTCGCACGGCTTTCGGGGGGTGCTGACCGAGCTGGCCAAGGAACTGAGGCCGTGGGTGCCGGTGGTGTCACTGGTCAAGGGGCTCGAGCAGGGCACCAACATGCGGATGTCGCAGATCATCGAGGAGATACTGCCCGGACATCCGGCCGGCATCCTGGCGGGGCCGAACATCGCGCGCGAGGTGGGTGAGGGCTACGCCGCCGCGGCGGTGCTGGCCATGCCCGACCAGCATCTGGCGACCCGGCTTTCGGGGATGTTCCGTACCCGGCGCTTCCGCGTCTACACCACCGACGACGTCATCGGGGTCGAGATGTCCGGGGCGCTGAAGAACGTCTACGCCATCGCCGTCGGGATGGGCTACTCGCTGGGCATCGGGGAAAACACCCGCGCGCTGGTGATCGCCCGCGCGTTGCGCGAGATGACGAAGCTCGGCGTGGCGATGGGCGGCAATCCCGAGACCTTCCCGGGCCTGGCCGGCCTCGGCGACCTCATCGTCACGTGCACCAGCCAGCGCAGCCGCAACCGTCACGTCGGTGAACAACTCGGCGCGGGCAAGCCGATCGACGAGATCATCGCCTCGATGAACCAGGTCGCCGAGGGCGTGAAAGCGGCCAGCGTGATCATGGAGTTCGCCAACGAGTTCGGCCTCAGCATGCCGATCGCCCGGGAAGTCGACGCGGTGATCAACCACGGATCGAGCGTCGAGCAGGCCTACCGGGGCCTGATCGCCGAGGTCCCGGGGCATGAGGTGTACGGTTCGGGCTTCTGACGTGGGCGCCTGACGCCGCGTATGTCAATTCTTTGCATTCCATATGGGGGCCGGCCCTTCCGCTTGACCCGGGGTTTGCCAGCAAATACCGTCGACGCAGCAGCCAGTGTTCCCGGCCGTGCCACCGTGGGCCCGGTCGGCTCGTAACCGTTTGTGTGCCAAGAGTTTACGCCGACGTAATGCAGCGCAACATGGGGCGATATCGGAACATCCCCCGCTAACACCTGACGAGGGACGCGACCGATGCAAAACATCCAACAGCTCGACAGCCGACCTGACCTTGAGGGCGAGCCCTCACGCAACGACCGGGCGCGATCGATCATCCGCCACGACCTGCCGTCGTCGCTGGTGGTGTTCCTGGTCGCCCTCCCGTTGTCGTTGGGGATCGCGATCGCCTCCAACGCCCCCGTGCTGGCCGGCCTCATCGCCGCGGTCGTCGGGGGCGTCGTCGCCGGCGCCATCGGCGGGTCGCCGCTGCAGGTCAGCGGTCCGGCGGCCGGTCTTACGGTCGTGGTCGCCGACCTGGTGTCCGAGTTCGGTTGGGGCGTCACGTGTTTGATCACCATGGCCGCGGGTGTCGTGCAGGTGGTGTTGGGACTGAGCCGCGTCGCCCGGGCGGCGCTGGCGATCTCGCCGGTGGTCGTGCACGCCATGCTGGCCGGCATCGGCATCACGATCGCGCTGCAACAAGCGCACGTGTTGCTGGGCGGAAAATCCAAGAGCACGGCCTGGCACAACCTCATCGGGCTGCCGGGTCAGATCATCGGCGCGCACCGGCCCGGCGCCATCCTGGGCGTACTGGTGATCGTCATCCTCGTCACCTGGCGGTGGCTTCCCGCCAAGGTGCGCCGCGTTCCGGGGCCGTTGGTCGCGATCGTGGTCGCGACGCTGGTGTCGATCGTCTTCCCGTTCGATGTGCGCCGGATCGACCTCGACGGGTCCCCGCTGGACGCGCTGCAGCTGCCCGACCTTCCACACGGCAACTGGGGTGCGGTGGCGATCGGGGTGATCACCGTCGCGCTCATCGCCAGCGTCGAGAGCCTGCTGTCAGCGGAGTCGGTCGACCGGATGCATAACGGGCCCCGCACCGACTTCAATCGGGAGTTGGTCGGGCAGGGCGCCGCCAACATCGTGTCGGGCACCGTCGGTGGGCTGCCGATCACCGGTGTCATCGTCCGCAGCTCGACCAATGTCATTGCGGGCGCCAGATCGCGCGCCTCGGCCATCATGCACGGCGTGTGGATCCTGTTGTTCACGGTCCCCTTCGCGGGGCTGGTCGAAGAGATTCCCACCGCCGCGCTTGCCGGGCTGCTCATCGTCATCGGCATCCAGCTGCTCAAGCCGGCCCACATCGAAACCGCGATGAAGCACGGCGATCTCGCGGTGTACGTGGTGACCGCCGTCAGTGTCGTCTTCCTCAACCTGCTGCACGGGGTGTTGATCGGGCTGGCGCTGGCCATCGCGCTGACCGGTTGGCGGGTGATCCGGGCCAAGGTCGAGGCCACGCCCGTCGATGGCGAGTGGCAAGTGCACATCGAGGGCGCCGCGTGCACGTTCCTGGCGCTCCCGCGGCTGACGCGCGTGCTGGCGTCCGTTCCCGCCGGACCCGTTGTCACCGTGGATGTTTCGGTGCATTACCTGGATCACGCGGCGCACCAGGCGATCAGCGACTGGCGGCGCCAGCACGAGGCCAACGGCGGCACCGTTCACATCCGGGGAAGGTTCGAGACGGGCCACCATTCCTCTCGCAAGAATGCGAGTGCGGTCCTCGAAGCTGAAAGGCCCGCTGCCTGATCGTCTAGTCGAAGCCGGACAGGCCGAACGTGCTGCTCGGCGTCCGCCCGCTGAGTTTCTGAACGATCCACTGGTTCATCGGCACCCCCTGCTCGGTGGCTTCCAGCGCAAGGCGGGCATGCAACTCCGGCGAGGTTCTGACGAGGATCTTCCCGCTGTAGCGGCGTTCGGAAAGCGGTTCTGGAACGGAGTCTCCGCAGGCACGCAGGCCCTCCACATGCTCCTTGACGGCCTCCTCGATGGCGGCCACGGCTTGTGGCGCGGTTGGCGCTTCGCGCCTCATGTACGGCAATTCGACACACACGCCCAGGTACTCGTTGTAGTCGGGCAACCACTCGGCGCGGTAGGTGTAGCGGTTCACGCGGGATTTGATAGCACGGGCGCTATCGAATCCGGGAGTCACTCATCCCCAGCGAGGACCCCGCGCTCCAGGATGTGGCGGTCCGCGGATTTGATAGCGCGGGCGCTATCAAAATCGGCAGCCCGCACATGCTTGCGGAAAGGCACTGCAGGGCATGCGGCTGTGCGCAGATTTGATAGCGCAGGCGCTATCAAATCTGGCCGCGCGCCATCGCCTCCAGCCGGCGAATACGGTCCTCGATCGGCGGGTGCGTCGAGAACAGGGACCCGATTCGCTCGCCCGCGCGGAACGGGTTGGCGATCATCAAGTGCGCCTGGCTGGCCAACTGCGGCTCCGGCGGCAGCGGGGCGGCCTGGACCCCACCCGAGATCTTGCGCAGGGCCGACGCCAGCGCCAGCGGGTCGCCCGTCAATACCGCGCCCGATTCGTCCGCCTGGTACTCGCGTGACCGGGACACCGCCAGGCGCACCACGGTGGCCGCGATCGGGCCCAGCAACGAAACCAGTAGCAGCGCAAAAGGATTCCCGCCGTCGCGGTTGCCACCGAACATGCCGGCCCACATGGCCATATTGGCCAGAGCGGTGATGACCGACGCCATCGCGCCCGCGATGCAGGAGATGAGGATGTCGCGGTTGTAGACATGGGACAGCTCGTGTCCGAGCACCGCGCGCAGCTCACGCTCGTTGAGGATCCCCAAAATGCCGGTGGTGCAGCACACGGCGGCGTTGCGCGGGTTGCGGCCGGTCGCGAAGGCGTTGGGCGCGTTGGTGTCGCTGATGTACAGCCGGGGCATCGGCTGGTGTGCGGCGGTGGCGAGCTCGCGCACGATCCGGTACATCATCGGCGCCTGCAGTTCCGACACCGGTTGTGCGTGCATCGCGCGCAGCGCCAGCTTGTCGCTGTTGTAGTACGTGTAGACGTTCATCCCGATGGCGAACAGCACCGCCAGGTACATCGCCGTCCTGCCGAACAGCGAGCCCACAAACACGATCAACGCGGACATACCGACCAACAGGGCGAAGGTCTTCAGCCTGTTGGCATGGGGATGCCAGGTCATCGGTGTCCTCCTTGGGAAGACTCAAGCACGCTCAAGTATTGACTACTACAGCCAATTGAACGCCCGAGAGGACGTTTTGGGTTCCCGGCTAGCCGTGCCGGCTGATGGTGTAGTCGACCAGCGTTTGCAGCGCGTGCCGGCCGGGGACGTCGGGCAACAGGGCCAGCTCGTCGCGGGCCTGCGCCGCGTATTCCGCCAGCGTGCGCTTGGCCTTGGCCATCCCCGGGGACGCCCGCAGCAGGGCCAGCGCCTCGGCCACCGCGTCGTCGTCGTAGATGGGCCCGGCCAGCAGCTCGGCCAGCCGGGCCGCCTCGGGTCCGGGTTCGCGCAGCGCGTAGAGCATCGGCAGGGTGTGCACGCCCTCGCGGATATCGGTGCCGGGCAGCTTGCCGGACTCGTGCGAGTCGCTGTCGATGTCGATGATGTCGTCGGAGATCTGGAAGGCGGTGCCCACGATGCCGCCGAGCCGGCTGAGCCGCTCGACCTGCTCGGCGCCGGCGCCCGAGAACATGGCGCCGAACCGGCCCGCCGCGGCGATCAGGCAGGCCGTCTTCTCGTAGACCACCTTCAGGTAGTGCTCGATCGGGTCCGCCCCTGCGGCCGCTCCCGTCAGGCCGCGCGTCTCGCGCATCTGCCCCGTCACCAGCTGGGCGAACGTCTCGGCGATCAGCCGCACCGCCTCCGGTCCCAGCCGCGATACCAGCCGCGACGCGGTGGCGAACAGGTAGTCGCCGGCCAGGATCGCGACGTTGTTCCCCCACCGGACGTTCGCGGTGGGGGCGCCGCGGCGCACCTCCGCCTCGTCCATCACGTCATCGTGGTAGAGCGTGGCCAGGTGGACCAGTTCGATGACCGCGCCGGCGATGGTCACCTCGCGCGCGTCCGGGTTCGGCCCGATCTGGGCGGACAGCACGGTGAACAGCGGCCGGAATCGCTTGCCGCCAGCCTTGAAAAGATGGGTCAGCGAGTCGGTCATCACGTCGTCGGCGCTGCCCAGCTCGGCGTCCATGAGCTGCTCGATTCGCTCGACGCCGGCGCGCACGGTCGCCGCGAAGGCGGCGTCGCCGAAGTCAACGCCCGCCACCACCGTCGCCGGAGTCCTCACTCGACCAACATACTGGTGGGCGTGGAGACCCGAGCCGACCTGGTGGTTGTGGGCGCCGGACCCGCCGGTTCGGCGGCCGCCGCGTGGGCCGCGCGCGCGGGCAACGATGTGCTGGTCATCGACTCGGCCAGCTTCCCCCGGGACAAGGCGTGCGGTGACGGGCTGACCCCGCGCGCGGTCGCCGAGTGCGAGCGGCTGGGCCTGGGCGATTGGCTGGACACCCGCATCCGGCACCGTGGCCTGCGGATGAGCGGGTTCGGCGGCGAGGTGCAGGTCGGCTGGCCGGGCCCGTCGTTCCCCTCGACCGGCAGCGCGGTGGCCCGACTCGAGTTGGACGACCGGATCCGCAAGGTCGCCGAGGATTCCGGCGCGCGGATGATGTTGGGGACGAAAGCCGTTGACGTGCACCATGACTCGTCGCGGCGAGTGGTGTCGCTGACGTTGGCCGACGGCACGGACGTGGGCTGCCGGCAGTTGATCGTGGCCGACGGCGCCCGGTCCTCGCTGGGCCGCAAGCTGGGCCGGCGTTGGCATCAGGAGACGGTGTATGGCGTCGCGGCCCGCGGGTATCTGGCCACTCCGCGCGCCGATGACCCGTGGCTGACGTCGCATCTGGAACTGCGCTCCCCCGACGGCGCGGTGCTGCCCGGATACGGCTGGATCTTCCCGCTCGGCAACGGCGAGGTGAACATCGGCGTCGGGGCGTTGTCGACGTCGAAACGGCCGGCCGATCTGGCGCTGCGACCGCTGATCAACTACTACACCGACCTGCGCCGGGACGAGTGGGGCTTCGCCGGCCCGCCACGGGCCGTGGCGTCGGCGCTGCTGCCGATGGGCGGCGCGGTGTCCGGGGTGGCCGGGCCGAACTGGATGCTGATCGGCGACGCCGCCGCCTGCGTCAACCCCCTCAACGGCGAGGGCATCGACTACGGGCTGGAGACGGGGCGCCTGGCCGCCGAGCTGCTGGACTGCCGCGACCTGTCACGGGTGTGGCCGTCGCTGCTGCAGCGGCACTACGGCCGCGGGTTCTCGGTGGCGCGCCGGCTGGCCCTGTTGCTGACCTTCCAGCGCTTCCTGCCCGCGACGGGACCGATCGCGATGCGCTCCCCGAGGCTGATGACGATCGCCGTACGGGTGATGGCCAACCTGGTCACCGACGACGACGCCGACTGGGTGGCGCGGGCCTGGCGGGGCGGCGGACGGCTGTCCCGGCTGATCGATCGCCGGGTGCCGTTCAGCTGACTGAGCGACGCCGTCGACGTCCGCAAAAGGCCTTTCCGCCCTGGTCGCGGCCGCGGGCAATATTCCGCGCGCCCAGAACGGGAGGTGTATAGTCCGGCTAATGAGGGGAACCAAGCTGGCTACCATCGGCGGCCTGGCCGCCGCCGCGATCGCGCTGGCCGCGCCGGCGCTGGCCTCGCCGCCGCCGTCCAACGACTACGATGCCCCGTTCAAGAACACCGTCAACGGCTTCGGCATCTATCAGCCGCAGGACCAGCTCGCGTGGCTGGGCAAGATCACCTGCGACCGGATCGGCAGGGGTGTCGACGGCGACCCGTACAAGTCGGCCACTTTCATTCAGCGCAACCTGCCGCGGGGCACCACCCAGGGCCAGGCGTTCCAGTTCCTCGGTGCCGCGGTCGACCACTACTGCCCCGACCAGATCCCCTTCGTGCAGCGCGCCGGTACGCACTAGGTCGTTCTCAGCGCAGGGGCTTGTACCCCGCGTGTAGCGCCACGATGCCGCCGGTCAGGTTGCGCCACCGCACCGCCGCCCATCCGGCCCGCGAAATGTCGCGCGCCAGGCGGGCCTGGTCGGGCCACGCCCTGATCGACTCCGCAAGATAGACGTAGGCATCGGGGTTGCTCGACACCGCTCGGGCCACCCGCGGCAGCGCCCGCATCAAGTACTCCTTGTAGGCGGTGGCAAACAGCGCGTTGGTGGGCGTGGAGAATTCGCACACCACCAGTCGGCCGCCCGGACGGGTGACGCGGGCCATCTCGCGCAGCGCCGCCTGCGGGTCGACGACGTTGCGCAGCCCGAAACTGATTGTGACGCCGTCGAATACGTCGTCGCCGAACGGCAGCCGGGTGGCGTCGGCGGCGACCTTGGGCACGTTGCGCCCGGCGCCGGCCGCCAGCATCCCGACCGAGAAGTCGGCCGCCACGCACCATGCCCCCGATTTTTGCAGCTCGGCGGTGGACACCGCCGTGCCCGCGGCAAGGTCTAGCACCTTCTGGCCCGGCCCGATCGCCAGCGCCGACCGGGTGGCCTTACGCCAGTAGCGGTCCTGTCCCAGCGACAGCACGGTGTTGGTCAGGTCATAGCGGCGCGCGACGCCGTCGAACATCGACGCGACGTCCCGGGGGTCCTTGTCCAGCGCCGCGCGACTCACGATCAAGACGCTACCCGGTCAATACTGGCGGTATCTTCGCTGGACGTGTTCCTGGCGGACCCGGATCTGCTCTCGGCGTTCCTCGGCAGAGACGACGCGACTGGTCTCGGGAAGGTTTTCGCGCACGCGCGCCAGCGGGACCTTGGTGACCGACGTTTTCGGCAACTCAGCCGGCGGCGTGGAGTAGGTCCACCGCAGGGTGAGGAACCCCGCGGAATGGCCCGCCGTGTCGAGCCAATTCGGCACACCGGGGTCGGTACCGGCGACCACGTAGCGGAATGTCCCGTCCGTGTCCGGCTCCGACTGAAATCCGTTGAGGCTGCAGGTGTGGTTGGCATAGTCGAGGGATTCGCCCCACAGATTGGACAGGTGAAAGCCCATATAGGCCGGCTGCACCGGCACGACGACTTCGACGACGAGGGCTTCGTCGGCTTGCAGGTCGTAGACGCCGCCGGAGTAGACGTTGGTGCTCTGGCCGCCACCCATGGCGAGGTTGGCCAGCGCGGGTTCGTTCAGGGCGTTGCGCGGCATCAGGGTGAACCCGTCGCCGTTCTTGTCGCCGTGTGCCTCCAGAACGACGTCGTAAAACTCGTTCCAGAACCTCATCTGGTTTTCGACGATGGTGCCGACGCGACGCATGTTCCTCGCCGCGGCGTCGGGATCGACCACCGCGGGCCTGGCGCCCTCGCTGCCGATCCGCACGATGTGCAGGTCCGGCGAGACCTCGTGTTCCCAGTCGTGAAAGAGCATGCGGGCGATGAGGAAACGCGCCGTCTCGGCACCGTCGGTTGTCGCGGTGGCGAGGAAGTTTCCCGTGTGGCCGGTCGGCCGTCGGGGGCCAAGGAGGATCTCGAACCGGCCGTCGTCGTCCACGGCGAGGTCGGAGGAGTCCAGCACGCCGGTGACGACGCGGCCACCCGGCGCGAGCTCGGCGAGGCTGCCGGTGTCTCCGGCATAGACGCTGTGTGCTTCGAAGATGATGTACTGCGGCGCTTTGCCGGCGAGCCGGCCATCCACGCGGTAGCTTTTGGCGCCGTCGATCGACGCCGAAAGGTAGAGGGCGTCCGCGTTGTCGATGGTCGCTTTGTCGAGGGGCTGGATAGCGCGCCGGAAATAGGGGAAATCGGGATGCTCGCAGAAGGCTCTTTCGATGCCACTGAACACGAAGCCCAGCAGGTAGCGGTATCCCTCCGCGAGTCCCTGCGCGGTGATCGGCGGCGCATGCAGCTCGGTGGAGTCCACCGCGTGGCGGGCCCGGTTCAGCGCGTCGATCATGTCGCCCCAGGCGGCGCGGAGCGCCGCTTGGCTTGGTTCAGTGGGCATGCGCGTCTTCTCCTTCGGTGTCCCAGTGGTATTGGTCGAACAGGCCGGCCAGCCGGGTGTGGATCTCGTCGGGGTCGAGGCCGAATTCGTCGAGGCTGTAGCGGTGGGCCGACTCGTGCCCGCCGCGGGCCGCGGCCTCGTCGAACGCCGCGGCGGCTACCGGGCCCAACTCGAGGTCCAGCTCCCGATAGACCCTTCGCATGGTGACCTGGGGTTGCCGGACCAGCTCGCGGTAGTCGACGACGCTCGATCGCACGTCGGGATGTTTGGCCAAGACGTCGAGCGGACGCTGGTAGGAGTCGATCGACTGATCGGCAAGGACACGCAGCGAGTTCGCGATCAGCCGCTCGTCACGTCCACGCAGGCGCCACTCGGTCTGCAGCAGCTTGAGCAGGCTCGGGATCGTCTCATACGGGTTACGCAGGGGCACAACGAATCTTGCGTCCGGAAACGTCTCGATCAGCGCCTCGACGCGACCGCAGAAGGTGGGATTCTTGCTCAGGTGGGTGCCCCCGCCGTTGGCCGCGATCTGGCGCCGGACACATTCTTTGTAGAAGCCCATGGCCCGGTGCCGCTTGCGGTCCGGCCACTCGTCGACGTAGTAGAAGTCGAGCTCGCCCATGAACGGGAACATCAGTATCCAGAATCCCGAACACAGCGACCACGTCAGAAACGCATCGTCCTCCTCCGGGACGAAGAACCCGGTCTTGTGCATGTCGTCGGTGGGGGCGAACCGGCGCTCCTCGATCTCGTCGAGGCGGCGTCGCAGCCGGTTTCCGAAGAGCGCGGCGTCGACGCGAAAAAGCAGGTGCAGCAGCCGCTTTTCCAACAGCGACGGGAAGAACAGCTCATACATCAAGGGATAGCTGAACTGCGGGTCCGCGGCCATCAGCCGGTGCAGGTAGGTGGTGCCGCTACGGGCGTGCCCGACGCAGAATGTCGGGGCCGTCACCCGCGTGCGGCGCAGCGATCCGAACAGCATCGGATCGAGCGCGAAGCACACCGCGTGGATTGCCGCGATGGCCGGCACACCGACCAGGAAGGCAAAGTAGCGACGCCACCGCTTCGATGCGGGCGGGTCTCGGCGCAGCAGCCGAAGCATCGTCCGGTAGTTGGGCCAGTCGAAGTAGAAACGCGCTCCCGACATGAACGCTCCTCAGTGCGAGCCGGTTTCGGACCGTGTGCGCTTGGCCGCGCGCCGAATCGCGGTGCCGAACCCCGGTCAAAAACTATCCGGAGTTACTTGACTATGTCAAGCAGTTGCCGATACGGTCATGCCCGTGCGGGTCTTGGGTTTGGCGGGCGCCGGGAGTCGTCGGTGACGGCCACCCGCAAGCTGGATTCGGTGGACTCGATCAGTGCCACGCTGGCGCGAATCGTGCGGCTCAGCGTCAGTCGTTCCGCGTTCGCGCGTCAGGCCTCGGCCGCGGATGCCGAGCTGTCGCAACCCTCTTACATTCTGCTTCGCGTCTTGATCGACGAGGGACCACTGCCGATCGGGCGCCTGGCAGGCATGGCGCACATGGACCTCGGCATGGCCACTCGCCGGGTGCAAGCCCTGCTCGACGCCGGACTCGTCACGCGACGCACGGATCCAAGCGACGGGCGGGTGTCGATCATCCACGCGACCGCGGCCGGTGAACGCTCCGCAGGAGCGTTACACGAGGTGCGCAGGGATCACCTGGTGCGTGCGCTTTCGGGCTGGTCCGCGGCCGAGCTGCGGCACTTCGATCGGCTCTTGACGAAGTTCCTCGCGGACACGACGAGGACACCGATCGACGGAGGCTAGCCTGACGCGCGTCGCCGTCGCAACGAGGAATCCCGCGCCCGGGCGAACGGCGACAGCACCGCCTCGTAGTGGCCGAGCAGCTCGTCGCAGATGACCGACCAGCTGCGGTGCAGCACGCTGCGCCGGGCGGCCGGCGCGTAGCGGTGGCGTTCGTCGATCAGATGGGTGACGGCCGCGGGCAACTTCGCCTCGAACTCGTCGACGCCCAGTAACAGACCGGTGCGCCACGGCGTGACGAGGTCACGTGGGCCGCCGGCGTCGGGGGCGATCACCGGCAGCCCCGACGCCAGCGCTTCCTGCACGACTTGGCAAAACGTCTCGTGCTCGCCGGTATGCACGAAGACGTCCATGCTGGCGTACGCCGCGGCGAGTTCGTCGCCGTAGAGCGCACCCGTGAAAACCGCGGTCGGCATTGCCTTTTGCAACTTGCCCCGGTCGACGCCGTCACCGACGATGACGAGCTGGACCTCGTCGCGCGCCGCCAGCGGGATCAGCCGCTCGACGTGTTTCTCGGGAGCCAACCGGCCCACGAAGCCGACGATGGGCTTGCCGTGCGGCGACCATCGCCGCCGGAGGTCCCGGTCACGCGCCGAGGGGGCGAACCGCAGCACGTCAACCCCGCGCGCCCAGTGGTGTACCCGTGGGAATCGATGTGCCACAAGCGATTCCATCGTCACACTGGACGGCGCCAGGGTTCGGTCGGCGAGGCTGTGCAGATGCCGGAACCAGGCCCACGCGGCCCGTGCCGTCATCGGGACGCCGTAGCTCGCCGCGAAACCCGGTACGTCCGTTTGGTACACGGCGACCGTCGGCACCCCCAGCCATCGAGCCGCCTTCACCCCGCCGTAGCCCAGTAACGCCGGCGAGGCCAGATGCACGACGTGCGGGTCGAATCCGCGTAACACGCTCACCATCCGGGGCATCGGGACCCCCAGGGGCAGCGTGGTCACCTTCGGAAACATGCGCGACGGCACCCGATGCACGCGAATCCCGTCGTGAACGCGATCCGCCGGGGTCACGCCGGGCGGGGTGTCCGGGGCGATGACGAGGGCCTCGTGACCCGTAGCGCGCAGGTGCTCGAGTACCCGGAGCACCGAGTTGCTGACACCATTGACTTCCGGCAGGAACGATTCGGCGACGATGGCAACGCGCACGACACCACAGTGTCAGCGCCGACTTTCGACAAGGTTGCCTACGGGCATACGTCGCGCGAAATCTGCTGGTCGGGCGTCGCGCGGCGATCCAGCAGCTTGTCCAGCAGCGCCAGGCCTACCAGGAGGACGGCCGCCACCAGCCAACACACCACCGCGATGGAGCCGGCCGGGATGATGGCCAGCCCGGCGTTGCGGTGCTGCACCCGAACCAGATTGGGATCGTTTTTGTTGTACTCGACGTAGATCCGCATTCCGGTGGCAAGGTGCGACGGGTAGAGCACGCCGAGCTCCGGGCGATAGGTGACGCGCTCGGGTGTGACGAATTCGATGGTGGAGCGCCGCGGCCCGGCGCTGAGCACTTCGGCATGCGCGACGCCCATGTTGTGTTGAATCGCAAGGTCGTTGCGCCAGGCGCCGGCGACCAGCAGGATCGACTGCAGCGTGACCAGGCCGGTGACGATGAGCACCGCGATGCGGGCCCACCGCAACACCATCCTGGCCCGGGTGTTCGGCCGCTCATCACTGCGTCCATGAATCAAGATGCGCAGCAATGCTTTCGGCGCCCTCACAAGGCGGCCTTGATGGACGCGTGCAGCTCTCGCAGCGACGACCGGTCGGCCTTGACCTCCAGCACCCGCATACCGGTTCCCGGTTCGTCGAGGGCCGCGCCGAGCTGGTCGGCCTCGATCTGCCGGCTTTCGACGTGGTAGGCGCGGCACAGCGCGCCCACGTCGACGTCGTGCGGCGTCCCGAAGATCCGCGACGACACGTCGGAGAACCGCGGGTCGCCCTGCTCGAGCAACTCGAAGATGCCGCCGCCGTTGTCGTTGGAGACCACGATGGTCAGCCGGCGCGGTGTCGGCTCGGTGGGGCCGATCAGCAGCCCGGAGCTGTCGTGGACGAACGTCAGGTCGCCGATGAGCGCGACGGTGCGTCCCTCATAGGCGAGCGCGGCCCCGATCGCGGTGGAGACCGTGCCGTCGATGCCGGCGACCCCGCGGTTGGAGCGGACCCGGATGCCGTGGGTGTCCAGGCCGACCAGCGCCGCGTCGCGGACCGGGTTCGACGCCCCGAGCACCAGCTGGTCCCCGGGGCGCAGCGCGTCGGCCACGGCCGCCGCCACATGCAGGCCGGTGGTCAGCGGGTGCGCCCTGAGCTGGCCGCGCACCGCCTGGTTCGCGTGCCGGTTGACCTCCGCGCAGCGCCGCAGCCAGGCCGGATTCGGGTTCCCGGTGGTGACCGCCCGCGTCCCGGTGGCCTGGGAGTTGCCCGAGACGTCCGGCCAGCGCGGGCCGGTGGTCAACGCGTACACCGGCACCTTGGGATCGGCCAGCAGCGCCGACACCGGCCGGTGCAGCGTCGGGCGGCCGAGCATGATCACCTGATTGGGGCGCAACAGCGGCAGGGCCAGCGGGTGCAGCGGGTTGGCCGGGGCGGGTGCCGTGGGCTCGGCGACCGTCGGCAACTGCGCGAGGTTGGGATGCGCGCCCGCGCCGTGTCCGGCGATGACGACGGTGTCGGGCGACAGGTCGATGTCCAGCGGCTGGTCGAACGTGACCGGCGGCGTGTAGGTCCACGGCCGTCCGCCGGACCGTCCCTGCGGGATGGCGGCGCCGTGCGGCTCCGGATCCGGCACCAGGGGTTCGCGCAGCGGGATGTCGAACTGCACGGGTCCGGCGTTGGCGGTGCGAGATCCCTTGGCCGCCGCCAACACTCGGCAGGTGGCCGACCGCCAGGTGGCGTTGAGGGCGTCCAGCCGCTCGGGTGCGTCCTCGGCCAGGCCCAGGCTGATCGCGGCGCGGACCTGGGTGCCGAAGTAGCCCAGCTGCTCCATGGTCTGGTTGGCCCCGGTGCCCAGCAATTCATAGGGCCGGTTGGCCGACAACACGACCAGCGGCACCCGCGCGTAGTTGGCCTCCACCACGGCCGGCCCGAGGTTGGCCACGGCGGTGCCCGACGTCATCGCGACACACACCGGGGCGCCGGCGGCGATCGCCAGCCCGATGGCCAGGTAGCCCGCGGTGCGCTCGTCGATGCGCACGTGCAGCCGGATCCGACCGGAGCGATCGGCGTCCTCCAGCGCGAACGCCAGCGGCGCGTTACGCGACCCGGGGCACAGCACCACGTCGCGGACGCCGCCGCGAATCAGCTCGTCGACGACGACGCGCGCCTGTGTCGTCGAAGGGTTCACTTCTACAGCCTGTCACAATCCGCCGAGCGGGCTACGTGCCGGCGAAGAACTTCAGCGCCGCCTCGTTGACGGCGTCCGGCCGCTCGAAGAACCCGAGGTGGCCGGCGTCGGGGATCTGCACGTAACGCCCGTTGGGCAGCGCGTCGGCGACCTCGCGCCCCAGGTAGGGCGGCGTCAACACGTCGTCGGAGAAGCCGATCACCAGCACCGGCGCCGCGATGCTGCGGTAGGCCGACAACCGGTTGGTGTGCGGGGCGACGTCCAGCTGGCAACGCGTTCCCGGGGTGGACTTGTTCGGCCACATGGAAAACATCGCGATCCAGTCCGCGGCGGCGACGTCGTCGTTGAGTGTCTTGTGCGAAAAGTTTTCCAGCAGACGGATTTTCGCGTCGTACGAGTTCGGCAGCTGAACGGCGGCGTCGAGGAGTTCGGCCTCGGCGTCGCGGAAGAACTGGCGGGTCTTGTCCATGCGGCCGCGGGTGCCCATCAGCACCGCCGAGCGCACCAGTTCGGGCCGGGCGAGCATGAGTTCCTGGGCGATGAACGCGCCCATCGACATCCCGACGATGCGGGCCGGGGCGGCGTCCAGTCCTTCGATCAGCGCCGCGGTGTCGGCCACCATGGTCTGCGTCGTGAAACCCTGCGCGTTCTCGGTGGCGCCGATGCCGCGGTTGTCGAACGTGATGACGCGGTATCCGGCCGCCAGGAACGCGGGCACCTGATACGGCTGCCAGGTCCGGCCGGCGCCGCCGTGGCCGCTGATGAACACCACCGCCTCGCCGGAGCCGCGGTCTTCGTAAGCCAGGTTGATCACTCGGACGACGGTACAACGAGCGGGTGGCAGGCCTTAATCCGGTCGATCCACCACTGCCGCCGCTCCGGGGGCGCGGCCAGCGCCCGCAGCCGCGCCGGATCCGGCGTGACCGGCCCGACCGGCAGGGTGCCGTCGACGAGCGCGGGGACGTCGGCCACGTCGTCGACGAACAAGCCGCCGGTGCCCAGCCCGCACGCGTGGCGCAACACCGGCAGGGCCGCCGCGGCGGCCAGCCCGGCGGCGATCCCCACCGCGGAGTCGATGGCGCTGGAGACCACGACCGGGATGTCGATCTGCGCGGCGATCGAAAGCATGGCCGAAACACCGCCCAGCGGAGCGACTTTGAGGACCGCGACGTCGGCGGCCCGGGCGCGGACCACCGCGAGCGGGTCGTCGGCCTTGCGGATGCTCTCGTCGGCGGCGATCGGCACGTCGACCCGCCGGCGCAGGGCGGCGAGTTCGTCGACGGTCGCGCACGGCTGTTCGAGGTATTCCAGCGGGCCGTCGGCGGTCAGGGCGGCCGCCGCCCGCACCGCCTGCTCGACGCTCCAGCCGCCGTTGGCGTCCACCCGCACGGTCGGCACGAGCTCGCGCACGGCGTTGACGCGGTCGACGTCGTCGGCCAGCGTCTGGCCGGGCTCGGCGACCTTCACCTTGGCCGTGCGGGCGCCGGGGAACCGGGCCAGCACCTCGCCCACCCGGGCGGCGTCGACGGCCGGAACGGTGGCGTTGATCGGGATACGGTCGCGCCGCGGCGGCGGCGGCCGGCGGTAGGCGGCCTCGATGCCGGCGGCCAGCCAGTGCGCCGCCTCGGGCGGCGCGTATTCCAGGAAGGCCCCGAACTCCCCCCAGCCCACGGGGCCCTCGATCAGCGCGACCTCCCGGGTGGTGATGCCGCGGAACCGCACCCGCATCGGCAGCGCGACCACGTGCAGTCGGTCCAGCAGGTCGCGCAGCGTGGGGTTCACGCGCCGTAGACCTGCCGGCCCGCCAGAAACGTCGCCCGCACCTCGAGGTCGGCTATCCGCTCGGGCGCCACGGTCCGCGGATCGGCCGACAGCACCACCAGGTCGGCGTACTTGCCGACCTCCAGCGAGCCGATCACGTCGTCGGCGAACAACTGCCAGGCCGCGTCGATGGTCTGCGCGCGGATCGCCTGCTCGACCGTCAGCCGCTCCTCGGGGGCCAGCACCCGGCCGCTGGGGGCCTTCCGTGTCGCGGCCACGCTGATGTTGCGCAGCGGCTCCTCCGGCGTGACCGGGGGGTCGTTGTGCAGCGAGATGCGCATCCCGGTGGCCACCGCGGAACCCGCCGGCATCCAACGGGATCCGTGTTCCGGGCCGAACAGGCCGTCGACGATGATGTCGCCCCAGTAGTGGATCTGGTCGACGAAGATGCTGCAGGTGACCCCGAGGCCGGCGGCCCTTCGGAGTTGATCGGGCCGGATGGCGCCGACGTGCTCGAGCCGCAGCCGGTGGTCGTCGCGCGGGTGGCGGCGCAGGGCCTTTTCGTAGACGTCGAGGATGGTGTCCGCGCCGGCGTCGCCCTGCACGTGGCAGGCCATCTGCCAGCCCAGCGGTAGATAGGCCTCGACGATTTCGGTGAGCTGTTCTTTCGTGTAGTTGGCGCATCCGCAGGAGCCGGGCGGCACGCCGATGGTGCGGGTGGCGGCGGTGTCCAGGTACGGGAAGGACAGGTCGATGTTGCCGACCCATGGGGAGCCGTCCACCCAGATCTTGATGCCGACCTGGCGCAGCATGTCGTCGCCCTGACCGGGGGTGGCGTCGGTGGACATCTGAGGATTGGAGATCTCGTAGGTTCGCAGCCGGACCGTCAGCTCGCCGCTCAGTTGGGAGACCACCGGCCGAAACGCCGGGTCGAAGGCCATCTCCGAGCAGGTGGTCAGGCCGGCGCGGTTCAGCCGGGCGCATTCGGCGCGCAGCATCGCCGGGTACTCGCCCGGCTCGATGGCGCCGCCCAGCAGCGGGAAGACCGCGCCGGTTTCCTCGGCGGTGCCGTCCAGTTCGCCGTGCGTGTCGCGGCCGAATCGGGCGCCCTTGGGGTCGGGGGTGTCGCGGGTCAGGCCGGCGCGCCGGGCGGCGTGCGAATTGAAGTAGGCCTTGTGCCCGGAGTTGTGGATGATGACCAGCGGCCCGTCCGGCGCGGTCTCTTCGAGCCAGGCCCGCGTCGGCTGGGGCAACCCGGGCTGCAGCAGCGGGTCCCAGCCGTTCAGGTAGGCGCCGGCCGCCCCCCGCGTCTTGGCCTCGCGGCGCACCGCGGCGACGACCTGATCCGCGTCGGGCAGCGTGACGGGCCGGATGTCGACGATCCGGTCCGACAACGCCAGGGCCTCCATCAGCGGATGACCATGGGCCTCAACGAATCCCGGCATGACGCAGCCGTCGCCGAGGTCCACGGTCCGGGTCTTCGGGCCGGTCAGCTTGGCCACATCCGAGCGGCTGCCGACGGCCACGATGCGCCCGCCGGCGACGGCGAGCGCCTCGGCGGTGGGCCGCGCGTCGTCGACGGTGAGAACCGTTCCGGTGACGACGAGATCTGCATCGCCCATGTGCAGGGATGCTAGTGGCCCGAGGTGGTGGCTGACCGGAATTGCAACACGTTCTAGTCTTGCCCCATGAGTGACGATCTGCTGCGCCATCCGATTCATTCCGGGCACCTGACGGTCGGTGCGCTCAAGCGCAACAAGAACAAGCCGGTGCTGCATCTCGGCGACACCACGCTGACCGGTGGGCAGCTGGCCGAGCGCATCAGCCAGTACATTCAGGCGTTCGAGGCGCTCGGTGCGGGCACCGGCGCGACC
Source organism: Mycobacterium sp. SMC-2 (assembly GCF_025263485.1). Classification (NCBI taxonomy): domain Bacteria; kingdom Bacillati; phylum Actinomycetota; class Actinomycetes; order Mycobacteriales; family Mycobacteriaceae; genus Mycobacterium; species Mycobacterium sp. SMC-2. The sequence goes on along the minus strand of NZ_CP079863.1, from coordinate 1,488,728 downwards.
GTCGGGCTGCTGTCGCTGAACCGGCCCGAGGTGCTGATGATCATCGGCGCCGGCCAGACCCAGGGCTACCGGCGCGTGGCACTGCACCCCCTCGGCTCCCTGGATGACCACGCCTACGTGCTGGGCGACGCCGGCGTGACGTCGCTGATCATCGACCCCAACCCGATGTTCGTCGAGCGGGCGCTGGGCCTGCTGGAGAAGGTGCCCGGCCTCAAGCAGGTCCTGACCATCGGCCCGGTCCCCGAAGCGCTGGGCGGTTCCGCGGTGGACCTGGTCGCCGAGGCCGCGAAGTACGCGCCGAAGCCGTTGGTGGCGGCCGATCTTCCGCCCGACCACATCGGCGGGATGGCCTACACCGGCGGCACCACCGGCAAGCCCAAGGGCGTGCTGGGCACCGCGCAGTCCATCACCACCATGACCACCATCCAGCTCGCCGAGTGGGAGTGGCCGGAGAACCCGCGCTTTTTGATGTGCACCCCGCTGTCGCATGCCGGGGCGGCGTTCTTCGTGCCGACGATCATCAAGGGCGGCGAGCTGGTCGTGCTGACCAAGTTCGATCCGGCCGAGGTGCTGCGGGTGATCGAGGAGCAGAAGATCACCGCGACCATGCTGGTGCCTTCGATGATCTACGCGCTGATGGACCACCCGGATTCGCACACCCGCGACCTGTCCTCGCTGGAAACGGTCTACTACGGCGCCTCCGCGATGAACCCGGTGCGGCTGGCCGAGGCGATCCGCCGGTTCGGGCCGATCTTCGCCCAGTACTACGGGCAGTCCGAGGCGCCGATGGTGATCTCGTATCTGGCCAAGAAGGACCACGACGAGAAGCGGCTCACCTCGTGTGGGCGCCCCACGCTGTTCGCCCGCACCGCGCTGCTGGACGCCGACGGCAACCCGGTGCCGCAGGGCGAGGTCGGCGAGATCTGCGTGTCCGGGCCGCTGCTTTCCGGCGGGTACTGGAACCTGCCCGAGGAAACGGCCAAGACATTCAAGGACGGCTGGCTGCACACCGGCGACATGGCGCGCGAGGACTCCGACGGCTTCTGGTTCATCGTCGACCGGGTCAAGGACATGATCGTCACCGGCGGCTTCAACGTGTTCCCGCGCGAGGTCGAGGACGTCGTCGCCGAGCATCCGGCCGTCGCGCAGGTGTGCGTGATCGGCACGCCGGACGAGAAGTGGGGCGAAGCCGTCACCGCGGTGATCGTGCTGCGGCCCGACCATCCCTCCGACGAGGAGTCGGTGGCGCGGGTGACCGTCGAGATCCAGTCCGCGGTCAAGGAGCGCAAGGGTTCGGTGCAGTCGCCCAAGCAGGTGATCATCGTCGAGTCGGTGCCGGTGACCGCGCTGGGCAAGCCGGACAAGAAGGCCGTGCGCGCCCAGTTCTGGGAGGGCGCCGACCGCGCCGTCGGCTGAGTCCTCTGGTGCCGAGCGCCCGGCTGTGCGGGCGCTCGAAGCCCAGCGCCCGGCCAGCCGGGCGTCGGGCGCCTAAGTGGTCGCGGGGTAACGTCGCTGGCTATGGGAAGCGGCAAATCGGTCAAGCCGCCGTGGTGGCTGAAGCCGGCAAACAAGGTCTTCATCGGAATGTCACGGCTGGGAATGAGTTTCGGCGGCGAGAGCCCCGTCGTGTTGACGGTGGCCGGCCGCAAGTCCGGTGCGCCGCGCTCGACACCGGTGACCCCGATGACGGTCGACGGCCGGCAGTACGTCGTCGCGGGCTTCCCGGGCGCCGACTGGGTGGCCAACGCGCGGGCCGCGGGTGCGGCGACGATCGCGCGCGGCCGTCACGTCCACAAGGTGCGGATGGCCGAGCTGTCCCCCGAGGACGCGCGGCCCATCCTGCGGCTCTTCCCGACCGAGGTGCCGACGGGCGTCGGCTTCATGAAGCGGGCCGGACTCGTCACCCAGGGCCGCCCCGAGGAGTTCGAGGCCCTGGCCGGCCGTTGCGCCGTGTTCCGCCTGGACCCGGTATAGGAGTTCGAAAGCCTTGACTGACAATCCATTCGACGCGCAGGCCTGGCGGCCCGTGGACGGGTTCGACGGCCTGACCGACATCACCTACCACCGCCACGTCAGCGACGCGACGGTGCGGGTGGCGTTCGACCGGCCCGAGGTGCGCAACGCCTTTCGCCCGCACACCGTCGACGAGCTCTACCGCGTGCTCGACCACGCCCGGATGTCCCCCGACGTCGGCGTGGTGCTGCTGACCGGCAACGGCCCGTCGCCCAAGGACGGCGGCTGGGCGTTCTGCTCCGGCGGCGACCAACGCATCCGCGGGCGCAGCGGCTACCAGTACGCGAGCGGCCAGACCGCCGACACCGTCGACACCGCCCGCGCCGGCCGGTTGCACATCCTCGAGGTGCAGCGGCTGATCCGGTTCATGCCCAAGGTGGTCATCTGCCTGGTCAACGGGTGGGCGGCCGGGGGCGGGCACAGCCTGCACGTGGTCTGCGACCTCACCCTGGCCAGCCGTGAGCACGCCCGATTCAAGCAGACCGACGCCGACGTCGGCAGCTTCGACGGCGGCTACGGCAGCGCGTATCTGGCCCGCCAGGTGGGACAGAAGTTCGCCCGCGAGATCTTCTTTTTGGGCCGCGCGTACACCGCCGAACAGATGCACCGGATGGGCGCGGTCAACGCCGTCGTCGACCACGCCGGCCTGGAGCAGGCCGGCATCGAGTGGGCCGCCGAGATCAACGCCAAATCCCCTCAGGCGCAACGCATGCTGAAGTTCGCGTTCAACCTGCTCGACGACGGGTTGGTGGGTCAACAGCTGTTTGCGGGCGAGGCCACCCGACTGGCGTACATGACCGACGAGGCCGTCGAGGGCCGCGACGCCTTCCTGGAGAAGCGGCCGCCGGACTGGAGCCGGTTCCCGCGGTATTTCTAGGCCGATTCAGGGGGCGGTTTGCAGCTCGTCCACGCGCACCGGTGGGTCGGGCTCCGACATGGCGCGGGTGACCTCGTCGTCGGGCATCGACATGAGCGTTTCGTAGTTCGCCATGACCATGTGCGGCTTGGACCGGTCGATGGGCGGGTTCGGCACCCGCCCGCCCTCGTCCCGGTAGCGCGCCGGCGCGCGCATGGCGCCCAGCTCGTCGTCGTCGATGCCGCACAGGGCGACGACTTCGGGATCGATCCACGCCCGGTCGTCGATCGGCGCGGCGGACGTGGCGATCTCTAGCGACAGGCACTCGGGTCCGGCGAAGTAAATCGACTGGCACATACCGTGATCGAGCGGGCCGAACACGTTGACGCCGCGGCTTCGGATGCGGTCCCTCAGGGCCAACAGGTCCTCGAGGGTGTCGACGTTGAAGGCGACGTGCTGCATGGTCCCCGGCGCGCACGCACCCGCGGGGTTACCGGCGTGGGTCGCGCCGAGCTCGGTCGGGATGTCCTCGATCGCCGGCATGTGCACGAAGGCGATGTAGCAACTGTCGTTGAGCTTGACGAACGCGTGCTTGGCGCCCGTGACGCCGTGCATCCAGTAGAGGGCCTTCAGCTCGGCTCCGAGCACGTCGGTGAAGAAAGTCAGCTGCGCCTTCATATTTGCGGTCGAGATCGCTAAGTGGTGGACACCGCTGGCCAGTCCCATCAGAAGCCCCAATCGTGAGGTGGTGGGCTAACGGTACGCCCGAAATCCGCGTCGGTGACCCGCTCTGCCTAGACTCGCCACGGTGAGCAAGAGTCCGCTTGGCAGGTTCAAAGACCAGCTCGTGCTGGCGACCATGCGACCGCCCGCGTCGCCGCAAATACTGGTCAACCGGCCCGCCATCAAGCCGGTCGACCTCGACGGCAAGCGCATCCTGCTCACCGGGGCGTCCTCGGGCATCGGCGAGGCCGCGGCCGAACTGCTGGCCCGCGAGGGCGCGACGGTGGTCGTCGTCGCCCGGCGACAGGAACTGCTCGACGCGCTCGCGGAACGGATCACCACGGCGGGCGGCACCGCCCTCGCCATGCCGTGCGACGTCTCCGACATGGAGGCCATCGACGCGCTGGTCGCCGACGTCGAAAAGCGCCTCGGCGGCGTGGACATCCTGATCAACAACGCCGGCCGGTCCATCCGCCGGCCGCTGGCCGAGTCGCTGCAGCGCTGGCACGACGTCGAGCGCACCATCGTGCTCAACTACTACGCGCCGCTGCGGCTGATCCGCGGGCTCGCGCCCGGGATGCTCGAGCGCGGCGACGGCCACATCATCAACGTCTCCACGTGGGGGGTGCTGTCCGAGGCGTCACCGCTGTTCGCGGTCTACAACGCATCCAAGGCGGCGCTGTCGGCGGTGAGCCGCGTCGTGGAGACCGAGTGGGGAAACCGGGGCGTGCATTCGACGACGCTCTACTACCCGCTGGTGGCCACCCCGATGATCGCGCCGACCAAGGCCTACGAGGGCATGCCGGCGCTCACGTCGGAAGAGGCCGCCGAATGGATGCTGACCGCGGCCCGCACCCGGCCGGTGCGCATCGCGCCGCGGATGGCGATCGCCGCCAAGGCGCTGGACACCTTCGGGCCCCGCTTCGTCAACGCGCTCATGCAGCGGCAACGCATCCAGCCCAACCGCGAAGACGGTGGCTGAATCGGCGCATGTGATAGACACGAGGTCGTGGAGATCCTGGCCAGCCGGATGCTGCTCCGGCCGGCGGACTATCAGCAGTCGTTGACCTTCTACCGCGACCTGATCGGGCTCGCGATAGCCCGCGAATACCCCGGCGGCACAGTGTTTTTCGCCGGTCAGTCGTTGCTGGAGCTGGCGGGCTACGGCTCACCGGACCACTCCCGGGGTCCCTTTCCCGGCGCGCTGTGGCTGCAGGTCCGCGACATCGAGGCGACCCAGGCCGAGCTGCAAGGCCGCGGCGTGGCGATCGCCCGCGAGGCGCGCCAAGAACCGTGGGGCCTATTCGAGATGCACGTGACGGACCCGGACGGCATCACGCTGATCTTCGTTCAGATCCCGCCGGGCCACCCGCTGCGCCGCGACACCCGGGGTGAATGAGAGACAAAGTCCGGTTAACTGAGAGGTAACATCTGGCGACGAGTCTTAGTACATCCGCGATTCGGGTCTTGCTGCATTCGACAATGGAATCCCCCTACCACCAGAATCGGGCGCTGTGAACATCCAATTGTTCCTTCTGATCATTGTCGTAATCACGGCACTGGCCTTCGATTTCACCAACGGATTCCATGACACCGGCAACGCGATGGCGACCTCCATCGCCAGCGGCGCGCTCAAGCCCAAGGCGGCGGTCGCCCTGTCCGCGGTGCTGAATCTGATCGGCGCGTTCATGTCCACCGCGGTCGCCGCCACGATCGCCAAGGGCCTGATCGACGGGCACATCGTGACGCTGGAGCTGGTTTTCGCCGGCCTGGTCGGCGGCATCGTGTGGAACCTGCTGACCTGGCTCCTCGGCATCCCCTCGAGTTCCTCACACGCCTTGATCGGCGGCATCGTGGGCGCCACCATCGCGGCCGTCGGCGCGCACGGGGTGATTTGGAAGGGCGTGGTGTCGAAGGCGATCATCCCGGCCGTCATTTCGGCGATCCTGGCCATTGCGGTCGGGGCCGTGGCGACCTGGCTGGTCTACCGGATCACCCGCGGCATCCCGACCAAGCGCACCGAGGCCGGATTCCGGTATGGCCAGTGGGGCTCGGCGTCGCTGGTCTCGCTGGCGCACGGCACCAACGACGCCCAGAAGACGATGGGCATCATCTTCCTGGCGCTGATGTCCTACGGCTCGGTCAGCAAGGACGCCTCCATGCCGCCGCTGTGGGTCATCGTCGGCTGCGCGCTGTCGATGGCGCTGGGCACGTATCTGGGCGGCTGGCGCATCATCCGCACCCTGGGCAAGGGGCTGGTCGAGATCCAGTCGCCACAGGGCATGGCGGCCGAGTCGTCCTCGGCGGCGGTGATTTTGCTGTCCGCCCACTTCGGCTACGCGCTGTCCACCACCCAGGTCTGCACGGGCTCGGTGCTCGGCAGCGGGCTGGGCAAGCCGGGGGGCGAGGTCCGCTGGGGCGTCGCCGGCCGGATGGGCGTCGCCTGGCTGGTGACGCTGCCGCTGGCCGGGCTGGTCGGCGCCGTCACCTACTGGATCGTGCACCTGATCGGCGGGTACCCGGGCGCCATCGTCGGCTTCGCGCTGCTGATCGCGGTCTCGGCCGCCATCTACATCCGGTCGCGCAGGGTCAAGGTGGACCACAACAACGTCAACGCCGAATGGGAAGGCAGCCTGACCGCCGGACTCGAAGGTCCCGACAGACAGCGGCCGCCCTCGGACGCCGGCCCCACGGTCAACACCGCGCCGCCCCGGTTCGACTCCGACGACCCCACGATGAAGGCGAACGCCTGATGAGTCACTTCAGCGACTGGTTCAACTACCAGGCCTCCTTGAAGATCCTGCTCTTCGCCATGCTGGCCGGAGCCGCATTGCCGGGGCTGTTCGCCCTGGGGCTGCGATTCCACGCGGTGGGTGCCGGACAGGCCGGCACCGACGGCGGTTCGGGACAGAAGAACCCGGTGCTGCTGGCACTCGCCTGGGCGATCTATGCGGTGGTGCTCGTGGTGATCGCCTTCGCCCTGTTGTACATCTCCCGGGACTTCATCGCCCATCACACCGGCACCGCCTTCCTTGGGGCCAAACCCAAGTAGCATCGACTGATGCCCACCGCGTTACCGAGCCGGACACCGGGGGGAGCTGTACCAGCGTGAACGGATTTCTCAGTTCCATCGTCTCGTGGCTGCGCGCGGGATACCCGGAAGGCGTCCCGGCGACGGACACCTTCCCGGTGCTCGCGCTGCTGGTCCGCAGGCTGTCCAACGACGAGGTCAAAGACGTGGCCTCCGAGCTGATCCGGCGCGGTGAGTTCGACGACGTCGACATCGGGGTGCTGATCACGCAGATCACCGACGAGCTGCCCGCGCCGGCCGACATCGAGCGGGTGCGGGTGCGGTTGGCGGCCCAGGGCTGGCCGTTCGACGACGCGGACGAGGTCGGGGACCCCGCATAGCCGTACTGCGCGCACTCACCGTCCCGCCGGGATCGGCCGTCTCGTCGCTGTTGCCGGCCCTGGAACGGGTGCTGGATGGCCGCGACTCGGCGCTGGTCGCGCTGGCGCCGTCCGCGGACGCGCTGGGGGCGGCCCTGCGGGTCGGGGAAGACATCGACGACGACGTGGCCCTGGTGGCGACGACGTCGGGAACCACGGGTGCGCCCAAGGGGGCCCTGCTGACCGCGGCCGCGCTGACGTCCAGCGCGGCGGCCACCCACGACCGCCTCGGCGGCCCGGGCAGTTGGCTGCTGGCGCTGCCGCCGTATCACATCGCGGGGCTGCAGGTGCTGGTGCGCAGCGCGCTCGCCGGGTCGGTGCCCGTCGAGCTGGACGTTTCGGGAGGCTTCGATGTCGCCGAATTGCCCAGCGCGATAAGGCGATTGGGATCCGGACGGCGGTACACGTCGCTGGTCGCCGCGCAGCTGGCCAAGGCGCTCACCGATCCCGCCGCCGCGGCCGCGCTGGCCGAACTGGACGCCGTGCTGCTCGGCGGCGGCCCGGCCCCGCAGGTCGTCCTCGCCGCCGCGGCTGCGGCCGGCATCGCGGTCGTCCGCACCTACGGGATGAGTGAAACCGCGGGCGGCTGCGTGTACGACGGCGTGCCGCTGGACGGCGTCCTGGTCCGGGTGGCGGCCGACGGGCGCGTCGTCCTCGGCGGCGCGACCCTGGCCAAGGGCTACCGCAACCCGGTGGATCCCGACCCGTTCGCCGAGCCGGGCTGGTTCCGCACCGACGATCTCGGCGTTGTCGACGACGCGGGCGTGCTGACCGTGCTGGGGCGCGCCGACGATGCGATCGGCACCGGCGGGTTGACCGTGCTGCCGCAGCTGGTCGAGGCCGCGCTGGGCACCCATCCCGCCGTCGCGGACTGCGCCGTCTTCGGCCTCCCCGACGACCGGCTGGGTCAGCGGGTGGTCGCCGCGATCGTGGTCGCCGAGGGCCGGCCGGCGCCGACGCTGGACGCGCTGCGCGCCCACGTGACCCGCACCCTGGACGCCACCGCGGCGCCGCGCGAGCTGCACGTCGTTGGCGCTCTGCCGCGGCGCGGCATCGGCAAGGTCGACCGGGCGGCGTTGGTGCGCCGCTTCGCCGGTTCGGCCGGTCAATAGGCTGGTCCACCGTGAGGGTGGCACGTCGGGAGTTATCGGCCGTCGCGGTCGGGGTGGTGCTGGTGGGTGCGGCGTTCGTGCTGCCGCGGTTGCACTGGGGCGTGCGGCCGCGGACGGACGTCGGCCAGGAGCGGTTCGGCACGCACGCCGGGGCGGCACCGATTTTCGGCGCCTGGGAAATCCACGCCAGCTGGGGCACCGGGCCGGCGATCGCCATCGCGGTGGCCGCAGTGGCGTGGGGACCAATTCTGGCGCAACGGATTTCGTGGCGCGCTCTGACACTGGGCACTTGGGCCACCGCCTGCGGGTGGGCCTTCGCCCTGGCGATGATCGACGGCTGGCAACGCGGCTTCGCCGGCCGGCTGACCACCCGCGACGAGTACCTGTCAGAGGTGCCGGGCATCACCGACATCGGGGCCACGGTGCGCACGTTCGCGAGCCGGATCGTCGACTACCAACCGAACTCGTGGACCACGCACGTCTCCGGGCACCCACCCGGGGCGCTGCTGACGTTCGTCTGGCTGGACCGAATCGGCCTGCACGGGGGCGCCTGGGCCGGGCTGCTGTGCCTGCTGGCCGGATCCAGCGCGGCGGCCGCGGTGCTGGTCGCCGTCCGCGCGCTGGCCGACGAGCAGACCGCGCGGCGCGCCGCGCCGTTCGTGGCCGTGGCGCCGACGGCGATCTGGGTCGCGGTCTCCGCCGACGGCTACTTCGCCGGGGTGGCGGCGTGGGGCATCGCGCTGTTGGCCGTGGCGGTGCACCGGCCGGTCCGGTTTCCCGCCTTGACCGCCGGCGCCGCGGGCCTGCTGCTGGGCTGGGGCGTGTTCTGTAACTACGGGCTGATGTTGATGGGCCTTCCGGCGCTGGCGGTGCTGGTGTCGGCCACCGACTGGCGCGCGGTGCTGCGGGCGCTGGGCCCGGCGACGCTGGCCGCGGTCGCGGTGGCGTCCACCTTCGCGGTCGCCGGGTTCTATTGGTTCGACGGCTATAACCTTGTGCAGCAACGCTATTGGCAGGGCATAGCCAAGGACCGCCCGTTTCAGTACTGGAGCTGGGCCAACCTGGCGTCGGTCGTCTGCGCGATCGGGTTGGGCAGCGTCGCCGGCGTCAGCCGGGTGTTCGATGCGGCGGCCATCCGTCGCCGCTCCGGGTTCCACCTGGTGCTGCTGGCCGTGCTGGCCGCCATCGCCTGCGCGGATCTGAGCATGCTCAGCAAGGCCGAGGTGGAGCGGATCTGGCTGCCCTTCACGATCTGGCTCACCGCGGCGCCCGCGCTGCTGCCCGTCCGGTCGCACCGAATGTGGCTGGCACTCAACGCCGCCGGCGCCCTGCTGGTGAACACCGTCATGGTCACCAACTGGTGATCGAGCGTGCGGGCTTTGGGTGTGCGCTGGCGGCGGCGTTTCGCCGATTTCTCCGCCCAGGGCTCACACGCAGAGCCAAGGATTCACACGCAAAGCCCCGGCTGTGCTCGGCTCACAGTCCGGCCGCGCGGGTGACCTTCGCGAACCGGCTGGCGGGCCCGCACGCCTCGCGCACCGCGGCCACGTCGCCGATGACGTCGATGTCCCCCAACCGCGGGACGAGTTTCGCGTCAATTCCGTTGCCACGCAACGCGTTCAGTGTGAGGTCGCCGGTGTCGGGCTGCGACATCGGGACGGTGCGCAGGCATTCCGCCATGGTTGGCGCGGCCACCCCGAGCACCCACCAACCGCCGTCGTGGGCCAGCCCGAGCACCGCCGGCGCCGCCAGGAGCCGCCGCGCACAATCGGCCAGCAGCTCGGCGGTCACCTGGGGCGTGTCCATCCCGATCTGCAACACCGGATAGCCGTCCGCGGCGTCGGCGTGCGCGTTCGCGAGCCGGTCGGCGAAGTCGTGACCGCGCTGGCGAATCACCGTGAACGACCGCAGCCGTTGGCGAATCTCGGCCGCGCCGGCCGCGGCGCCCAGGTCGCCGGTGAGCGCCACCACCCGTTTGGCCACCGGCGCGGCGGCCACCGCGTCCAGCGTGTCCAGCAGTGCGGCCGCGGCGATTTCGGCGGCGACGAGCTCCCCGACCGTCGCCGCGAGCCGCGTCTTGGCCCGGCCCGGCTCCGGCGCCTTGGCAACCACCAGCAGCGTCACCGGCAGGACGCTCACGAGATCACCTTCCAGAAGTCGAGGATCGCGGTGATGCTCCCCCGCAGCGAACCACTGACCTTCGACTTGCCGCCGGTCCGGGGACCGTAGCTCACGTCGAGTTCGGCCACGCGCCAGCCGGCGGCCGCGGCGCGCACCAGCAGCTCCAGCGGATAGCCCGACCGCCTGTCGACGACGCCCAGGTTCAGCAGCGCCTCGCGCCGGGCCACCCGCATCGGCGCGATGTCGTGCACCGGCAGTCCGTGGCGGGTGCGCAGCCGCCAGCTCATCACCACGGTGCCGACCCGGGCTACCCATGGCCAGTGCAGCCCGGCCACCGGCCGGCGCCGCCCGACCACCAGATCGGCGCCCTGGTCAAGCGCGGCGACCAGCCGGGGCAGGTCACCGGCGTCCATCGACCCGTCGGCGTCGATGACCGCCACGATCGGGGTGGTCGCGGCCACCACGCCCGCGTGCACCGCCGAGCCGTATCCGGCCCGCGGCTCGGCGACCACCTGGGCGCCGTGCCGCAGCGCGACGGCGGCGGTGCCGTCGGTGCTGTTGTTGTCGACGACCAGCGCCCGATATCCGGCGGGTATGGCGGCCAGCACGGCCGGCAGCGACTCCTCTTCGTTGAGACAGGGCAGCACCACCGTGACGGCATCGGACATGGACGCCTCAGGACCCGTGCTGGGTGTGGGGCTGCCGCGGGACGAGCGTCTGCTGGGTCTGCGTGTGCTGCGGCGCCACCGTCGTCGGGTGCGTGCTGGGCGGCGCTACGGTTGCCGGCGTCTCGGTCGACGTGAACGGCGTCTTGGAGCTCGTGGGCGGTTCCGTAGTCGTCACGTGCGGCGGTGTCGTGGTCGTCGGCGTTGTCGTGGTCGGCGTCGTGGTGGACGGCGTTGTCGTGGTCGGCGTCGTGGTCGATGTCGTTGTCGTCGGCGTCGTCGTGGTCGTGGTGGGCGTCGTCGTGGTCGTAATCGTGGTCGTCGTCGTCGTGGTGGTCGTCGGCGAGTTGTACGGCGGTGTGGGGTAGCCGGGGTTCCATCCCGGCACCGGAACGATGACCGGGACCGGAACGGGCACAGCGGGATTCGGGTTGGGCACGAAACCCGGCGTGCCGGGCGGCACCGGGGCGGCCGGCCCGCCCGCGCCGGGCGAGGAAACCCGCGCCGGAAGAAGACCGTTGGCGTCCGGGACGACGCCGCCCTGGAAGCCGGCGTTGGGGTCGTCAGCCGGGGGCGGCGGCACCGGCGCCTGCTGCTGCGTCGGCAACAACGGCATGAACTTGCCCGGCGCGGCGTTCTGGTGTCCCACGACCGGCTGCTGACTCGCGGCGGGACGGACCGCGATGGCCACCGCGGCGGCCAGCGACGCGAATCCGATGATCGCGAAGGCGATTACGGCGTTGCCGACCAGCAACGATCGGCGACTGAGCCGCGAGGGGATGGCCTCGGTCTCGTCGAAGTCGTCCAATTCGTCGAATTCGGCGCCGTACTCGTCGCCGGTGAAAGACCCGGCATCGTCGGTCATCGAGTACGCCAGCTGTGGTTCCTCCACGTCCGGCGGGGGCACGACGGTCGTCTCGTCGCCGGTGGGTCCCACGGCAGGCGCCATCGCGGTGGCATCCCCGGCCGACAATGCCTGCGCCGCCGCGGCCATGGCCGCGCCGCGGGCGAGCGCAAAGGCGGGGTCGTCGGCCACCTGCACCCGCATGGTCGACTCGCCGCGGAACTGGTCGGCGACCCGGGCCAGCTCGGGGGAAGCGCCCACCAGGTACACCTCGCCCGGGGCGTCCGGCCGGGCGTTGAGCTGGGCCATCATCGTGTCGAACGCCGCCGTCGCGTCGCCGGCGAGCGACTCCTTGGCCAGCACGGTCGGCGGGGCGTCCCGGTCTTCGGCGGAACTTGGCACCGACAGGGTCGCCGTCGCGCCGTCCAGCACCAGCGCGGCACCGGGTCGGCCGACCGCGCGCATCAGGGCGGCCACCGCCTGCGGCTCCGAGAGCACGGCGACGTTGGAAACGCCGGAATCTTCCAGCGCTTGCCGGAGTTCGCCGGCGCGCGAATCGTCGCTCCAGCACACCCGGGTGCCGACCAGCCGGTGGTTCTCATCGGCCAGCAGCCGATTGGTGCCGACCACCGTCTCGGTCAGTTTCCCGACCGGGTCGTCCTCGAGATCGACAACGGATTGGTCGATCACGTCGGCGCCCCGTGCGCCCGGCCCGGCAAGGGCCAAGCGCGCGACCGGGCCCGTGACCGCGACCCCCAACACGACGTCCATCCCGGTTCTCCTTCGGCTGGCTACCCCACGACCAGCAATGTCCCGGCATCATTACACTTGCGATACCGTTGGCAGTATCCGTTATTCGGGCGACAAGCTTTGCCTACAGCGCAGCGTAACCAGCTTCTCGAACGACAGGACGGTCGCCAGGGAATCTGCCACGGCGTCCGAACGGAGAATAGTCCTTGATCCCGGGGGGCATGGTGAGCCAGCGCAGCGACGACCCGCCCACGGGGCCCATCCACGGGCAGGCGCAGCAAACCGCGCGGGATTCGACGCAGCACCGGCACCTGGTCAGCGACCTGACCGCCGTCGCGCTGCTCGTCGTCGCCCTGTTCCTGCCGTGGAATCTGTATTTCGGCGTGGGAATCCCCGACAGCAACCGGACCCTGTTCGCGGCGCTGCTCGCGGTGACCGTGCTGTCCGTCATCGCCGTCGCCGTGGCCGGTTCCTGGCGGTCGTCCGGCGCGCGGTTCAACCCCGCGACGGCGGGCCGGCTTCGCCTCGGGCTGAACATCCCCTACGCGCTGCTGGTGCTGGCCTTCGTCGGGTTCGACGCGTTCGAGACCGTCCGGTTCGGCGGCACGGTGAACGTGCCGGGCGGCGTGGGGCCCGGGGCGTGGGTGGGGATCGCCGGCTGCATGCTGAGCGCGCAAGCGGTGAAGGCGGGCGCCCGCTCCGGACCGGTCCCCGAAGGCGGCGAGCACACCGGCTGGCTGAGGTCCGCCCGGCTCATCGGCTACGCGTCGATGGTGTTGGCGGTGCTCAGCTTTGGCTTCAACCTGTACTGGCGCGTGCGCTACGCGCTGCAAAACGCCAGTGGCGCCGCCGAATTCGGCAGGCAAAACGTCGCGGTCATCGTGACCGCGGTGGTGTACGGCGTGGTGGCGTTGGTCGCCGTGCTGGTCGCGGCCAGGTGGTTGCTGCGCGGCAGTAGGGCCGCCCGGCTGGCCACCGTCGCGCTCGGCGCCTCGGCGCTGGTCGCCGGGATCCTGGTGTGGAGCCTGCCACTGGGGCGGGACATCGACGCGTTTCACGGCATCGCGCAGAACACGTCGACCGCCGGGGTCGGGTTCGAGGGCTACCTGGCATGGGCGGCCGCGGCGGCGATGTTCGCGCCGGGAACCCTGTTCGGCCAGCGGAACACCACCGGGGCCGAGGAGAGCGCTTGGCGGACGGCGGCCCGAACTGGCTTGCTGCTGATAGCCATATGGGCCCTGGGCTCGATGGTGATGAGATTTACCGATCTCTTCGTCGCGGTGAGCCTGAACTACCCGTTCTCCCGGTACGACAGCGTGGTGCTGGCCGCGTTCGACCTGGCCACCGCGGTCCTTGCGGTCTGGCTGCGCCTCAACCTGGCCGACGCCGCCCGCTCCGCCCGATTGATCTCGTCGCTGTGCGGGCTGGTCGCCGCGCTGAGCCTTGCCCGGGTCGTGGTGGGCGTGGTGCTGGCGCCGCGGTTCCCGGACTCACCCACTTCGCCCGCGCGGCAACCGGTCTACGGCAACAACCTCGCCCAGCAGATCACCAGCACCTTCGACGTGACGCTGTGCGGCCTGGCCTTGTGCATCCTGGGCGCCGCCATCGTCACCGGTCAGCTGCGCGGACGGCGGCTGCGCCGCCGCCGCACGGTCAGTAAGCCCGCGGCGGCCGGCGCTCCCGCCGAGCCGAGGGCGCGCGTCCCAGTGGGCCACGCCGTCGCGCCGTCGGCCGCGGCGACTACCCGGATCACCTCCGGCCCGCGGCTTTTCCGGGGCGACGACTCCGCGACGCGACAGATACCCGTCGAGAAACCCAAGATCTACCGGCCGCCGCAGGCCTAGTCAGCGCAGCGGGGCGAACGCGAATTCGCGCAAACCCTCGGCCGGGTCGATCGCCGCGCGGAAGCCCAGCACCTCGGCCGCCCGGGTCGGGTCGGCGACGATGTGGCGGACGTCGCCGCTGCGGTACTGGCCGGTGATCACCGGCGAGAGCGAACCGCCGCGCGCGTCACACAGTGCGCCGGCCACCTGCAGGATCGACACGGGCCGCCCCGAACAGACGTTGACCGCAGTGAAGCCGTCGAGCCCCGATGCCGCGGCCGCGACGTTGGCGGCGGCGACGTCGTCGACGTGGACGAAGTCCCGCATCTGACCGCCGTCCTCGAAAACCCTTGGCGGCTGGCCCTTTTCGATCGATGACCGAAAAATGGCCGCCACCCCGGAATAGGGGGTGTCGCGCGGCATCCCGGGGCCGTAGACGTTGTGGTAGCGCAGCGCCACCACCGAGCCGCCCACAGCCTCCGACCACGCCAGCGCGTAGTGCTCCTGCGCGGTCTTGCTGGCGGCGTACAGGCTGCGGGGCCGCAGCGCGGCGTCCTCGTCGACCAGGCGCCACTGCAGCTCCTCGCCCCCGGTCGGGCAGCGGTGTTCGAAAACCCCGGCGTCGAGGTCGGCGCGCCGCCGCGGCAACGGCTCGACGAGCCCGTGCTGCGCGCAGTGATACCGGCCCTGCCCGTACACCACCATCGACGACGCCAGCACCAGCCGGCGCACCCCGGCGGCGAACATCTGCGCCAGCAGCACCGTGGTGCCGAAATCGTTGTGGCCGCCGTAGGCGGGGGCGTCGGCGGCGTCCACACCCGCGCCGACCATCGCGGCCTGATGACAGACCAGGTCCACCCCGTCCAGCAGGGGCGCCAGCGCGTCGGCGTCACGGACGTCGACGCGGTGACATCCCTGCGGCAGCACGGCATTCGGGCCGTGCGCCGCGGGCAGCAACGCGTCGACACCGACCACCTCGTGACCCGCCGCCCGCAGCGCCGCGTCCACCCGCGAACCGATGAAACCGGCCACCCCGGTGAGCAATACCCTCATGGCAACTCGTGCGGCAGCGTGACGCCGGTGTGCGGCAGGCAGTGTTCGCAGTTGCGTTCGCTGGTGACGCGGCCGATCGCCTCGCGCACCAGCTCCTTGAATCCCCCGATGTTCTTCTCGAATTCGGCGAACACCTCGACGGTCGTCACGCCCTGGCCGGACGTGACACCGGCGTCCAGGTCGGTGACCAAAGCGATTGTCGCATAGCACATTTCGAGTTCTCGGGCGAGTACCGCCTCCGGATAGCCCGTCATGTTGACCACCGAGAAACCCGCGGAGGCGAACCACTGGCTTTCCGCCCGGGTGGAAAACCGCGGCCCCTGGATCACCACCATGGTGCCGCCGTCGACCACGCCGGGCAGGCCGGTGACCGCGGCGCGCAGGGTGGGGCAGTACGGGTCGGCGAAGTCGACGTGGACGCCGCCGGAGTCGAAGTAGGTGTCGGGGCGACCGCTGGTGCGGTCGACCAGCTGATCGGGCACCACGACGGCGCCCGGCCCGTGTTCGGGTTTGAGGCTGCCCACGGCGCAGGGGCCGAAGATTCGCCGCACCCCGAGCTTGCGCAGCGCCCACATATTGGCCCGATACGGCACGGTGTGCGCCGAGAACTGGTGGCTGCTCCCATGCCGGGGCAAGAACGCGACCTCGTGTCCGCCGACGGTGCCGATCGTCACCGCGGCGCTGGGCGGGCCGTACGGGGTGTCGACCTCGACGGCGCGGGTGTCGGACTCGAAGAAGGTGTAGAAGCCGCTGCCGCCGATGACTCCGAGCATCCGCCCATTGTGGTGCATGAGGCAGGATGCGTGCGTGGCCAGTTTCAGGCAGTGGATCTCCGGTGCGCGGCCGCGGACGCTGCCCAACGCGGTGGCGCCGGTCGTCGCAGGCACCGGCGCGGCGGCGTGGCTGGGATCCGCGGTGTGGTGGAGGGCGTTGCTGGCGCTGGCCGTCGCGGTCGCGCTGACCGTCGGCGTCAACTACGCCAACGACTACTCCGACGGCGTTCGCGGCACCGACGACGAGCGTGCCGGCCCGGTGCGCCTGGTGGGTTCGCGGCTGGCCACCCCGCGGTCGGTGCTGGCCGCCGCGGTGGCGAGCCTGTCGATCGGGGCGGCCGCCGGGCTCGCGCTAGCGCTGGTCAGCGCGCCATGGCTGATCGCCGTGGGCGCGGTGTGCATCGCCGGAGCGTGGCTGTACACGGGCGGCTCGAAACCCTACGGCTACGCCGGTTTTGGCGAGGTCGCGGTGTTGGTGTTTTTCGGCCTGGTGGCCGTGCTCGGCACCGAGTACACCCAGGCGTTGCGGGTGGACTGGGTGGGGCTCGCGCTGGCGGTGGCGATCGGGGCGGTGTCGTCGTCGGTGCTGGTGGCCAACAACCTGCGCGACATTCCCACCGACGCGAGGTCGGGCAAGATCACCCTGGCGGTGCGGCTGGGCGATGCCCGCACCCGCATCCTGTACCAGGCGCTGCTGGCGACAGCGGGGGTGTTGACCCTGGTGCTGATGGCCGCCACGCCGTGGTGCGCCGTGGGATTCGTGGCCGCGCCGCTGGCGTGGCGCGCCGCTTCCCCGGTGCGGTCGGGGCGCGGCGGCCCCGAGTTGATCCCCGTGCTACGCGACACCGGCCTGGCCATGGTCGCCTGGGCGGTCGCGGTGGCGGCGGCCCTGGCGCTGGCCGGCTGATCGACCGTGCGCCCACGGCCTTGAGCGTGCGCTGACGGTGGGGTCCGTCGGCGTGTCGCCACCGTATATGCACACTCGAGTGAAACGGCGGGACCGGATCCGATAACAATGAGGGACCGGCGTCGGCACCGATGGCCGTTCACAGCGAGCACCGATCGGGGACAGCAATGAAGCAGATCGCCGCGACCACTGGACCGAAGAACATCGGAATGCTCAGTGTCGGGGCCTACCGCCCCGAACGAGTGGTCACCAACGACGAGATATGCGAGAACATCGACTCGTCCGATGAGTGGATCTTCACCAGGACGGGGATCAAGACCCGTCGATTCGCCGCCCGGGAAGAATCCGCCGCGTCGATGGCCACCGAGGCGGGGCGGCAGGCGATCGAGAAGGCCGCGCTGACGCCGTCGGACATCGACTGCGTGATCGTCGCGACCAGCACGCATTTCCTGCAGACCCCGGCGTGCGCCCCGGCGGTCGCCGCCGCCTTGGGCGCCACGGGCGTGCCCGCGTTCGACGTCTCGGCGGGGTGCGCCGGCTTCGGCTACGCGCTCGGCGTCGCGGCCGACATGATTCGCGGCGGCACCGCGGCCAAGGTGCTGGTCCTCGGTTCGGAGAAGCTGTCGCCGACCGTGGACATGCACGACCGCACCAACTGCTTCATCTTCGCCGACGGCGCGGCCGGAGTGGTGGTGGGCGAGACGCCTGACCAGGGCATCGGGCCGACCGTCTGGGGCAGCGACGGTGAACAGGCCCTGGCGATACGCCAGGACATCGACTGGATCGACTACATGGACGCCCCCACGGGGCCCCGCCCCTTCCTGCGGCTGGAGGGCAGCGCGGTGTTCCGCTGGGCGGCATTCGAGATGGGCAAGGTCGGCCGGCAGGCGATGGACGCGGCGGGCATCCGGCCCGACGAGATCGACGTGTTCGTCCCGCACCAGGCCAACAGCCGCATCAACGAGGTCCTGGCCAAGAGCCTGGAGCTGCGGCCGGACGCCGTCGTGGCCAACGACATCGAGCACACCGGCAACACCTCCGCGGCTTCCATTCCCCTGGCGATGGCCGAACTGCTGGCGACCGGGGCGGCCAAGCCGGGCGATCTGGCCCTGCTGATCGGTTACGGCGCGGGCCTCAGCTATGCCGCGCAGGTCGTGCGGATGCCCAACGCCTGATCACGCTTGGTCGCGCCCCTCGTCGGGCGTTTCCTCACCGTGCAACCGGGCCCGCAGTTGTGCGCGCTCCCGGCGCCGGCGCTCACCGGCCAGCGCCAGCGACGCGGTGGCGCGCCGGCGCAGCGGCCCGAACACCCAGATACCCAGGGGCATCGCGATGATCAGCGCGAACAACGCGGCGATGACGAGCGGAAACTGGCTGACTCCGATCAGGCGCGCCACCCCATAGATCGCGGCGGCGAGCACCACCGCGAGCAGCAGCCGCGCCGCCGCGTAGAGCGCAACGTCGACGACCGCCCGACGCCCGGCGCCCTGCGACCGGCCGTCGTCCGCGCCGTCACCGGTGCCGCTGTCGCTAGCTCCTTCTGACACAGGGGAGAGCCTACGACGCGGGTATATTCGTCCAAGGAGGTGTTGAGTGCTCTACCTGCTGCTCGTCCTGATTCTGGGGACGCTGATCTACGTTGGCTGGCGGACGGCGCGGTCACAAATCAATCGGCCGAAGACGCGCGTTATCGGACCCGACGACGATCCAGAGTTCTTGCGGCGGTTAGGCCACGGGGACAACAACCCCCGCTGAGGCTCTACGCGATCCCGGGGTTGCGCTGGTCGCCGGGGAATCCGTCGGCGACGATGGCTGCCAGCTCGGTGAGCGCCTCGCGGGTCTTCCGCTTCAGCCGGTCCAACTCGATTTCGGCGCCCTCCTCGAGGTGCGGGTCGAACGGCACCACCTGGACCGCGCGGCAGCGGCGGGCGAAATGGTCGACCACCTTGTTCATGTCGACCTTGCCCGTCCGCGACCGCACCCCGTTGATGACCGCGATCGAATTGCGCACCATCTCCTGGTAGCCGTGCGCGTCCAACCAGTCCAGCGTTGCCGACGCGCTGCGCGCCCCGTCGATCGATGCGGAGCTGACCACGACGAGCACGTCGGCCTTCTCCAGCACCGAGGACATCACCGAATGCAGCAGACCCGGGCCGCAGTCGGTGAGCACCAGGCCGTAGAACCGCTCCAGGACGTCCAAGACCCGGGTGTAGTCGTCGGCGCTGAACGCCTCCGAGATGGCCGGGTCGGATTCTGAGGCCAGTACTTCCAGCCCGCTCGGGCCCTTCGACGTGTAGCGCCGGACATCGCTGTAGCGCTCGATGCTCGCGGCGTCGTGCAGCAGCTGGCGGACCGTCGCCGACGTCTCCAGCGGGATCCTCTGGCTCAGTGTGCCGCGGTCGGGGTTGGCGTCGACCGCGACCACCCGGTCACCGCGGATGGAGGCGAAGGTGGCGCCCACCATCGCGGTGATCGTCGTCTTGCCGACGCCGCCCTTCAGCGAGACCAGCACGATCCGGTAGCACCCGCGCAGCGGCCGGTTCACCTGTGCCACCAGGTTGTTGTAGCGGGCCGAGCGGGGGCTCTCCCCCAGGTTGACCAGATGCCCGGACAGCTCATAGAGCAGCCGGCGCCAGCCCTCGGACGGCGGCGGTTTGACGGGCCGAAGCAACACGCCGGTGGACAGTTCCGGGTACGGCGTGTGCGGCACGGACTCGGGCCGCGGCGGCGTTTGCGGAGGCGGCGCGTCGGCGGGGCCGGCGTAGTAGGCGCCGTATGCGGTCGGGTCGACGCGCGGTATACCGGTCACCGGGGTGGCATCCCACGGCGGCATCCCCGCGGGCCTGGGCGTGGTGGGCGGCGCCGCCTCCCGCTGCTCGGGGCCGGGCACCCGCCGCTCGGTGCGGAATCCGGCGAAGGCGCGGGTCGGCGCCTCGCCGGCGTCGGACGGCGACTCGTCAGCGTTTTCCGGCGGCGGCGAGGCCGCCGGCTCCTGCGGGGGCAGTTGCGTGGTCGGTTCCTCGGGCGCCCCCACGCCCGTCGTTGGATGGTCGGACACTTGCACTCCCCCTTGTTGTGTTACTTGGGTCGGTCGCTAGCGGTCACCCCACGCCCGCATACGAATGCAGGCCCACCGTGACCAGGTTAACGAAGAACAGGTTGAAGACCATGGCCACGAACCCGGCGACGTTGATCCAGGCCGCCTTCCTGTCCCGCCAGCCCGCCGTCGACCTGGCGTGCAAGTAGGCGGCGTAGATCACCCATGCGACGAAGGACACTGTCTCCTTGGGATCCCAGCCCCAATACCGGCCCCACGCCTCCTCGGCCCAGATCGCGCCGAAGATGACCCCGAAGCCGAAAACGGGGAAGGCGAAGATCGTGGTCCGGTAGGCGACGCGGTCCAGGGTCTGCGCGTCGGGGAATCGCCGCACCATCCGGGCCAGGGCACCGTCGGCCCCGGGATCACTCAGCGCCGAGGTGCGCAGCAGGAACAGAATGCTGGCGATGCCGGCGACCATGAACACCCCGGAGCCCAGGCTGACCACGGACACGTGGATGGGCAGCCAGTAGGACTGCAGCGCGGGCATCACCGGCGCGGCGTTGGTGTAGAGCCAGCGCCCGGACACCGTGAGCAGGATCAGCACCGGCACCAGCAGGAAGACCCACAGCGGGCGGTATAGCGGGCGGCGCAACACGAAAGCCCCGGCCAGCAGCCCGCACATGCAGGTCAGGTTGATGAACTCGTACATGTTGCCCCACGGCGCCCGCAGGGTGGCCAGGCCGCGCAGCACGATGCAGGCGAGCAGCAGCCCGATGCCGAGGTAGACGACGGCCAGCCCGGCCCGCCCGACGCGTTCGTCGAACGGCCGCGCGGGGACGTCCTCCACGATGCCCGGGCTGAAGCTGTCGGAGGAGACCGCACCGGCCAGGACCTGCTCGCGCCGGTCGACGCGGCGGCCGCCCGCATACGCCAGCTCGAAGGCCAGCAGCAGCAGCGCGATGACGAGCGCCACCACGGCCGACGTGAACGCCCAGTCGGAATAGCGCGCCAAGACGATGTTGACGTGCAACGTGTTCATTTGACGTCCACCTGAGAACTCCTTCTGGACGCGGCAGGCTCGCCAAGGCCATCCAGCACCCGCTCGGTCAACCGCTCGAACTCGTCGCCCCACCCGGAGTTGTCGGTGCGCGCCAGCCCGCCCAGTTCGACGTTCACCGTACCGGCCCCCGGGGTGAGCCTGACCCACACCCGGCGACGGCGCACCAGCAGCGACACCAGCAGCCCGGCCATCATCGTGACGGCGAAGACCAGCACCCAGCTTTGGCCGGGGTCGTGGGAGACCTGCAGGTTGACGAACGGCACGGCGCCGTCGAAGCGGACGACGGTGCCCGCCGCCGGGCCCTGGTCGATCCGGACCTCCTGCCCGGCACGCAGATTGACGCGCTTTTCCTTGGTCAGCCGCCCCTGCTGGATCAACCGGGGGTCCAGCGTGAACAGCGATTGGGGCCGCCCGGTGTCCAGGCCAGTGTCGCCGCGGTAGATGTCGACGGCCACCGCGGGGGCGTTCAGGGCCGGGAAACTCGACGACATCAGCGTGCCCTCGAGCTGCTCCGTCGGCGCCAGCAGGCCCTGTATCGCGATCTCGTGCGCGCGGCGCTCGGCGGCGGTGCGATAGCTGCCGGCGGGCGGGTCGATGCGCACCACCCCCGAGCTGAGCAGGGTCTGCGGGTTGTCGGGTCGCCATTGCACGGTCGACGTGCGGGTCTGCCCGTCCGGGAAGGTCACGGTGAAGGTGGGCGCGTAGCCGTGGCCCTGCAGGTACACCCGGTCGCCGCCGACCCGCAGCGGATGGTTGACCTCCAGCAGGTAGTGCCGCCAGTTGTTGGCCGCCAGATCGCGGCCCGCCTGGTAGTCGATGTCGGCGGCGAACGAGGTGGCCTGCCCCGACGGCAGGTAGTGCGCCTGAAAGTCGTTGACGCGGATGCAGATCGGATTGAGCGACGTGCCGTCGACGGTGTTGCCGGCGCGGAACGAGTCGAACGCCGCCGGCGAGGCCGAGCAGAAGCCCGGGCCGGAGTCGGCGATGACGATGACGTTGCCCTCGTAGCCGAACAGCTTGCCGACGGCCACCGCGACCAGCAGGCCCAGCAAGGAGAAGTGGAAGGCGATGTTGCCGAATTCACGCAGGTAGCCCTTTTCGGCGGACACCTCGACGACCTCGCCTTCGTGCCGGATCGCCGTCCGCCAGCCGCGCAGCCGGTCGGTGATCCTGTTCGCCAGGGCGTTCAGCTCGTCGGGGTCGCCTTTCAGCTGAGCGCTGGCGTGCTTGGGCAGCCGGGCCAGGTTGCGCGGGGCGGCCACCGGGGTGGCGCGCAGGCTGCGGGCATGCTCGATCATCCGCGGGGTCAGGCAGCCGACCAGCGAGACGAACAGCAGGACGTAGACGGCGGTGAACCAGAAGCTGGAGAACACGTTGAACGCCTGCAGCCGATCCAGCCACGGCCCGATGACCGGGTGGGCCTTCAGGTAGTCGTCGACCTTGCCGGCGTTGAGGCTGCGCTGGGGCAGCAGCGCCCCGGGTATCGCGCCCAGCGCGAGCAGGAACAGCAGCACCAGCGCGGTGCCCATGGAGGTCAGCGCGCGCCAGGTGTTGCGCCCCCTTTGCGCGAGCAGACGCAAAATCGCACTGGGACGGGTCTTTCCGTGCGATTCTGCGTCTGCTCGCGGCTCTACCGGGGAGCTCAAATCGGCAGCCTCACGTCGGACACGAAGGCGTCGCGCAGCCAGGAGGTGAAGTCGTTCCACACCCCGCTGACCAGCAGGGCACCGACCGTGATCAGCAGCGCGCCGCCGAAGATCTGGATGGCCCGGGTATGGCGCCGCAGCCAGCCCAGCGCCCCGACGGCGCCCGCCGAGCCGAACGCCAACAGCACGAACGGGATGCCCAGCCCCAGGCAGTAGGCGATCACCAGGGCGGTGCCGCGAGCCACGCTCGCGCCGTCGGTGGCCGAGGCCACGGTGATGACGCCGGCCAGCGTCGGCCCCAGGCACGGCGTCCAGCCCAACGCGAACACCGCGCCCAGCAGCGGCGCCCCGGCGACCGTCGTCAGCTGGCGCGGGCTGAACCGGGCCTGGCGCTGCAGCGCCGGGATGAGGCCGACGAAGACCAGGCCCATCACGATCGTCAGCACGCCACCGACCCGCTGTAGCAGCAGCTGGTTGGTGATCAGAGTGGTGGTCATCCCGAGGACGGCGACCGTGCCCAGGACGAACACAGTGGTGAACCCGGCGACGAACAACGCGGCCGAGCCGGCGACCCGCCATCGCGCCGACGGTGGGGCCTTGACCTGGCCGGGCAACGGCTGCTCGTCCACGCCGACGACGGCGGCCAGGTAGGACAGGTAGCCGGGCACCAGGGGCACCACGCACGGCGAGGCGAAGGACACCAGCCCCGCGAGCAGGCACACGCCGAGGGCCACCAGGAGCGGCCCGGCGGCGGCGATCTGGGTGAAGCCGGTCATTCTCGCGCCAGCTTCTGCACCACGGGCTGCAGGTCGGCCGCCAGCATTTCGCGCAGGAACACCGCCGCGACGCGGTGCTGGCGGTCGAGGACGAGCGTGGACGGGATCACGGTGGTGGGGTACTTGCCGCCGAACGCGATCAGGGTGCGCATCGCCGGGTCGTAGATCGACGGGAAGGTCACGTGCCGGTCATTGACGAAGTCCAGCGCCGCCTGGCGGTTGCTGTCGCGCACGTCGATGCCGAGAAAAGACACCCCGGCGTCGCGGGTGGCGTCGTACACCTGCTGCAGCTGGCTGACCTCGGCCCGGCACGGGCCGCACCACTGCCCCCAGATGTTGATGACGACGACCCGGCCGGCGAAGGTCGGATCGTCCAGCGACAGCGGGTGGGCGGGGTCCGCCAGGTCGGGCCCCGACAGCGGGCCGGGGCGGCCACGGCTGGACGGCGGGTTGTAGTAAATGTCGGTCTTCCCGCCGGGCGAGACGAATTCGAAGGTGCCGCCCTGGGCGACCGCGTCGCGACCCGAAGAGCACCCGGCAACCAGGGTCGTCAGCACGACCCCGGCCACCACCAGTCGCCACATGCTCAGAGCGCCGGCTCCCGGTACTCGACGTCGACCAGCCGGTCACCCTCGTACACCAGGGTGGTGATCGAGCACAGGCCGCACTCGCGCCGTCGCGGGTCGTGCCACAGCCGCCGGCCGGTCAGGTGCAGCCGCAGCGTCCATACCGGCAGCTGGTGGCTGACGCACACCACCTCGCGGCCGGCCCCGCGCGCGCGGACCTTGTCCACCGCGGTCGTCATGCGCGCCGCGATCTCGGCGTACGGTTCACCCCACGAGGGGGTGAACGGGTTGCGCAGCTGCCACCAGAATCGCGGGTCGCGCCAGGCGCCGTCGCCCGGGCCGACGCGGCGGCCCTCGAAGAAGTTCGCGGACTCGATCAGGTCGTGATCGGTGTCGACGGCCACGTCGTGCTTGGCGGCGATGGGCGCGGCGGTTTCCTGGGCCCGTTGCAGCGGGGAGGCGACGACGGCGGCGATGTCCCGGCCGGCCAGCGCCTCGGCGACGGCGGCCGCCTGCTCGCGGCCCCGCTCGGATAGGCGGAACCCCGGCAGCCGGCCATAGAGGACGCCGCTGGGGTTGTGCACCTCCCCGTGGCGCACGACGTGGACGCGGGTTTGCTCGGACATCAGGGCTGGTCCTTTTGGGCGGCCGCGCGGGCGGCGGCGGGCAGGGCATCGGCGATCCGGTCGAACGCGGCGTCGTCCAGCGCCGCCGAGACGAACCATGCCTCGAAGGCGCTGCACGGCGGGTAGACGCCCGCGTCCAGCAGCGCGTGGAAGAACGGCGGATAACGCCAGGTCTGGGTGGCCCGCGCGGACGCGAAGTCGGTCACCGGCGTGTCGGCGAAGAACACGCTGAGCATGTTGCCGGCCCGCGAAAGCTGGTGTGGCACACCGGCGTCCGTCAGGGCCTCCGAGAGCAGGGCTGCCAGCCGATCGGCGTTGGCGTCCAGCGCGGCGTAGACGGCGGCGTCGGCGGCACGCAACGTCGCCAGGCCGGCGGCCACCGCCACCGGGTTGCCGGACAGCGTGCCGGCCTGATACACGGGCCCCAGCGGCGCCAGCCGCTCCATCACCTCGGCGCGGCCGCCGAACGCGGCCGCGGGCAGCCCGCCACTCATCACCTTGCCGAAGGTGAACAGGTCGGCGGCGACGGGATCTATTCCGTACCAACCGCTTCGGCTGACCCGGAACCCGGTCATCACCTCGTCGACGATCAGCAGCGCACCGTGTTCGGCGGTGATGGCGCGCAGCGCGGCGTTGTAGCCGGCCAGGGGTGGGACGACGCCCATGTTGCCGGGGCTGGCCTCGGTGATCACCGCGGCGATCTGGTCGCCGAGCTCGGCGAAGGTCCGCCGCACGGCGTCGATGTCGTTGTACGGCAACACGATCGTGTCGGCCGCCGCCGCGCCGGTGACCCCGGGCGAGGACGGCAGGCCCAGCGTCGCCACCCCGGAACCCGCGTCGGCGAGCAGCGCGTCGACGTGGCCGTGGTAGCAGCCGGAGAACTTGACGATCTTGGGCCTGCCGGTGAACCCGCGGGCCAGCCGGATCGCGCTCATCGTGGCCTCGGTGCCGGAGTTGACCAGCCGTATCCGTTCGACGGGCGCCACCCGCCCGATGATCTCGGCGGCCAGCTGGCTCTCCGCCGGCGTGGGCGCACCGAACGACAGGCCGGAAGCGGCGGCCCGGGCGACGGCCTCGACGACGGCCGGGTGCGCGTGCCCCAGGATCATCGGGCCCCAGGAGCAGACCAGGTCGACGTAGCGATTGCCGTCGGCGTCGGTGAGCCGGCACCCGCGCGCCTCGGTGATGAAGCGCGGGGTCCCGCCCACCGCGGTGAAGGCCCGCACCGGCGAGTTCACCCCGCCGGGGATGACCTGGCAGGCATCCTCGAACAGCCGGGCCGACGCCGCCGTCGTGGCGGCGTGCGCGGTCGCCTGGTCACTGCTTCCCATGACGACCAGTGTCCCAGCCTCCGCGGCCGGTTCAACTACAGGGTGTAGCAGGACGGGTCAGGCGTCGCCTTGCCCGTCGGCTTCCTGCGCGGCCTGGAAGTTCTGGCGGGCGGCTTCGCGCTCCCTTTCAGCCGCGCGCCGGTGCGCTTCGACGTCCCCGATGCCCTCGGCCACCGCGCGCTCGTGGACCTCGGCGGCCCGCTCGTGCGCGGCGGCGGCTTGGTAGTGGCGCTGCCGCTCGCGGCGGTGCGCCACCTGGTCTCGCTCGTGGGCGTGCTCGGCACGATCGGCGGCGCGCCCGACGTCTTCGGGGGTGACGGGCTTGTGCGCGGCGAGGTCTCGGCCCCTGCGCTGCAACTCGTCGGCGCGGTCGGCCGCTTCGTCACCTGGCGAGTCACCCATGGCAAAACCCTAGACCCGTTCGCCGGCAAAAGTTTGGTTGATGCGGGGCAGCGGGCGCCGCTCGGGCAAGCCGTACCGCACCCCGGTGAATGTGTTCAGCACCGGCGTCGACGGCAAGCCCGGGGTGGCGATCCTGCTGACCTACGGCCCGGACCGGGACTGGCTGAAGAACCCGACCGGCTGCCGTTCGACGACGCGGTCCTGCTGACGAAGACCGACTGAGCTCTTAGTCCCCGGGGCGCACGGGGAGCCGGCCGCGGGCCCGGGCGGCGAAGTACAGCCCGATCACCACCGCCCACGACAGCAGGCTGAGCCACAGTTGGCTGCGCGCCGAGCGGTCGAACGCCATCTGCACCAGCACGGCGGTGATGCCGGCGAGGGCGAGGATCGAGAGCACCGGGAAGAACCACATCTTGACTCGCAGCTTTTCGGCGGGGGTGCGGCGGCGCAGGCGGATCTGCGACAGCGCGATCAGCCAGTAGACGAACAAGATGACGGCGCCCGACGAGTTGAGCAGGAAGAGGAACACGGTGTTGGGCGCGACGCGCGCCATGATGACGCAGCCGAACCCGACCGCCGAGGAGCACAGGATCGCGATGTGGGGAACGCCGCGCGCGCTCAGCCTGATCAACCGTGTCGGGGCCTCACCCCGGCCGGCGAGCACGAACAGCATGCGCGACGCCGTATACAGCCCTGAGTTCAGGCAGGACAGCACCGCGGTGAGCACCACCGCGTTCATCACCTGATCGGCGCCGCGCAGCCCCAGGTGGTGCAGCGCGGCCACGTACGGCGAGGCGCCGACTTCGACTGAGTCCCATGGCAATATCGCCACCAGCAGGAAGACGGAACCGACGAAGAAGACGCCGATGCGCGCCACCACCGACCGCGTCGCCTTCTGGACCGCGAGTTCGGGGTCCCGGCTTTCGGCGGCGGCCACGGTGACGATCTCGGCGCCGACCATGGAGAAGATCACCACCACGATCGCGGCGAAAACGGCGCCGATGCCCTTGGGGAGGAAGCCGCCGTGCGCGGTGAGGTTGGCCAGTCCGCCCCGATGGCCCGGCACGAGGCCCAGGACGAACGCCGTGCCCACGCCGAGGAAGATCACGATGGTCGCGACTTTGATTCCGGCGAACCAGTATTCGAATTCTCCGAAGGACGACACCGAGAACAGGTTGGTCGCGGTCATCAAGACCATCAGGCACAGCGACAGCAGCCACAGCGGGGCGTGAAACCAGTAGTTGAGGACCTTCCCGCCGGCGACCGCCTCGAAGCCGACCACGATGACCCAGAAGTACCAGTAGAGCCAGGCGACCGAAAAGCCCGCCCAGCCGCCCAGGGCCGTGGCCGCGTAGTCGGCGAACGATCCGGTCGACGGGCTCGCGGCCGCCATCTCGCCCAGCATGCGCATCACGAGGACGATCAGCAGACCGCACAGCGCGTACGTCAGGAACGCGGCGGGGCCGGTGTCGTTGATCACCACGCCGGAGCCGACGAACAGCCCGGCGCCGATGACGCCGCCGAGGGCGATCATGCTGAGCTGGCGCTGCGAGAGCCCTTGGCGCAGTTGCGGAGTGCCAGCCATGCCGGACCGTGCGGCCCTAATCAGTCCAGGCGGGTGGCGACCACGGACCACACCGGAAGGTGCACCCGGTGGTCCTCCAGAAGCGGGTCGATGACGCCGAGCCGGTGCACCAACGGCCGCATCCGCTGCAGGATCTCGCCCTGCTGCTCGGACGCGAACTCCTTCATGGTGTCGAACGTCTCCTTGAGGAAGCGGGCCTGGTAGGTCGTGCCGCCCAGGTAGTCGATGCGCCACCCGTTGGCGCCGAACACCCGCTCGAAGTTGTCGGCGGGGATGGCGGTCCATTGCAGGCCGTTGACGTTGTGCGGGCTGAACTCGAACATGTACAGCCGCGCCCCGGGCCTGGTGGCCCGGTGCAGCGCCTGCGCGTACCGCGTCTGGATGACACCGTCGTTCAGGAACACGTGGTAGAAGGCGCTGTCCACCACCGTGTCGAAGCGGCCCTCGAACCCGTCCAGCTTGGTCGCGTCGGCCACCTGGAAGTCGACCTCGACCCCCGCCCGCTCCGCGTTGCGTTTGGCTTGCTCGATGGCCGATGGGGAGTCGTCGATTCCGGTTGCCGAATACCCGTGCGCGGCAAAGTGAATGGCGTGATGGCCGGGCCCGGTACCGGGATCGAGCACCTCGCCGCGGATCCCGCCGTAGGCCACCAATTGCTGCACCGCCGGCTGCGGGCCACCGATGTCCCACGGGATCCGGCCGCCGGCGTGTTCCGCCTCGTCGTACAGCGGTTCGAAACCGGCGACGTTCGCGTCAGTCATGTCTTCTCGCTTCCTCGCGATCCCCGTCGGGTGCAGCCTAACGAGGAATGCGTTCGTCCACTGCGGAGTCAGCCCGAAGAACTACATCCCGCCCGTGCAAGCATTTCAGCGTGGCGGGACGATCACCCGACATCGGCGTGCCGTGGCCGCCCGCCACCGGCTTCCCCGAATCACCGGATGTTGGCTTCTCTCATTGCGGCGCAATGGGTTTCGATCGGAGTTGTTCGGCAGCGCCACATCGGTCGACGCGATGGCGACGGCCGTATCATGACGAAGCAACTCGGCCGCGAAACGCGTCGTCGGTGCCCCGCAGGTAACCGGTTGGTGACCGGTAGATCACGCCAGATCACACAATGCTTCCATTTCGGCGTGGCTCGCCCGGGAATGCCCGGTCAGGGCGGCATTATTGCGATCATGCCTGACCTGACACGCCGGGCGGTGCTGCGGATGGGGAGCAGCGCCGGCCTGGGAGCCGCTGGCGTGTTCGCCCTGAGTGCCCTGCTCGATCCGGTCAGGCCGCTGGCCGCGACGTTGCCGCGAGCTCCGGCCCCGTTCGAGCCGTCGGCCGCGAGCAGCAACCTGCCGACCAGGCTCACCGGTTCGTTCGTCTCCGCCGCCCGCGGGGGCGTGAAGACCAACTACGTGATCGCCCTGCCGCCGGGCCAAACCGGGACGCTGCGCCCGGTGATCGCGCTGCACGGCAAGGACGGCGACGCGAACATGATGCTGGACTGCGGTGTCGAGAGGGGCCTGGCCCAACTGGTCAAGGAGGGCAAGCCGCCGTTTGCGGTGGTGGGCGTCGACGGCGGCAGCGACTCCTACTGGCACAAACGGGCCGACGGCACCGACTCCGGGGCGATGGTGCTCGACGAGCTGCTCCCGATGCTGTCCTCGATGGGTTTCGACACCTCCCGGGTGGGCTTCATGGGGTGGTCGATGGGGGGATACGGGGCGCTGCACCTGGGCGCCAAGCTCGGGCCGGCGCGGACCGCGGGGATCTGCGCGATCAGTCCGGCGTTGTACACGTCGTTCGCCGATAGCGCCCCCAAGGCGTTCGACAGCAATGACGACTGGGCGCAGAACAGTGTGATGGGCGTGCCGGCTTTGTCGGAGATTCCGCTGCGCGTGGATTGTGGCACCTTCGACCGGTTCTATTCGGCCACTCGGCAATTCGTGAACCAACTGAAGACGCCGCCGGCGGGCAGCTTCTCGCTGGGCGGCCACGACATCGTCTACTGGCGGGCACAATTGCCCGGCGAACTTGCCTGGATGGCGTCCTAGCGGAGACCGATGAGCATCCGGGCGAACGAACCCCCCACCCGCCATTTGGAGCGGGCGGTGAAGCGGACCGTCCCCTGGCGGGTGGGTGAACCGTAATGAACTTCTTCTTGCCCACGAACGTCATATCAGAGAAGGGTTTTGGGAGGTTCCGGGGATGACCACGCTGCTGCTGGCCTGCATTGCAGCCGCCGCTCCGATCGCCGGGCTCGGCTTGCTGAATTTGCAGGCCCGCCTGGAGCGATGGGACTACGAGCGGCACGCCGAGGACTGATCCGCCCGAGCGCCGACTCAGGTCGACAGCTGCGTGCGGATCAGCGGCGCGATCTTGTCCGCCATGTATTGGTGCCCCGCGTCGTTGGGGTGCACGCCGTCCGCGCCGATCAGGTCGGGCCTGCCGACGAACCAGTGTTCGGCGATGGGGTCGACCCACGTTGCCCCCGCGGCCGCGGCCGCCGCGCCGAGCGCGTCGCGAACCTGCAGCATGGGCAGGGGCACGTCAACGGTCGGCCACGGCGGTCCGATCACCAGCAACCGCGCGGACGGCGCCAGGTGGCGCGCCAAATCGAATGCGCTGCGGGCCTTTTCGGCGACCACAGCCGGATCGATGGTCTCGTCGTTGCGGGAGCCGAAGAACACCGCCAGCACATCGTCGGGCTGCACGGCCCTGGCGGTCAGGTCCTCGAAGACGCTGCCGTGGTCGCCCGGCATGCCATAGCCGGCCCGGCCTTCGGCCGCGACGTCGGCCGAAATCCGTTCTCCCCGTGCGGCGAGCCCGTCCCAGGCGCGGGCGGGCCATGACCTCGGGCCCAGCCCACCCTCGCCGGTGCCGGTGGTGTAGGAGTCCCCGATGACGGCGAGGTGGTTCAGCCGGAAGTCCAGGGTCAACGTGTCATACGTGCGCACCCGAGCCGGGTATGCGATGCCAATGCCCGCGAGCAGCGTCAGGCCGATGAGAAAAGTGGCCAGACGACTCACTACTAACCTCCACCGTCAACGGCATCGCCATGTGCCACTGCATTTTCATCGATTATCCGCCACGCGGCTCGCGGCCGGGTGCTAACGCAACCGTCACACGGCGCGGGCCGGAATCGATTCCAGCGAGCGGTCGATCGGATGGACCTTGCCGCTCGGGGGCTCGCCGGGCTCGCTTCTCGCGCTGACGGCTTTGACATCGACCATCTTGCGCATCCAGCGGCGGGCGGGCTCTTCGACGAAGTGATACATCACGATGGAGATGACCACGGCGATGGCAAGCAGGCCGATGAGGTTCCACTTCCACGGATTCTCCTGCGGCCTCAGCTCGAATTGCTCGACGGACCATCCCCAGGCGGTGTGCACCAGCTCGTGAACCATGTACAGGCAAAACGAGATCTGCCCGCCGTACACCATCAACCGGGTTGAGAGCACCCTCGGCAGGCTGCCGACGCCGATCGCCAGCGTGATCACCAGCGGAATGAACAGGATGTCGACCACGCCGCCGCTGTCGTTCTCCACGATTCCGGAGATCGGGTGCGCGTCAAGCCAATAGAGGGCGCCCACCATGACTCCCAACAGAAGCAGGGACACATACCCGGCGACGCGGCGGCCGCGATCGGTCAGCCGCAGCCTGCGCACGGCGGCGCAGGCCAGCGCGCCGGCGGTGAACTGCGTGACGATCCGCGGCAGCCAGCTCCACGGTGTGTAGAAGTGACCACTGGCCAGCAACATCACCACGGGCGGCAGCGCCGCCGCGAACGCCAGCAGCATCAGGCTCCGCGCCCGCGTCGCCTGTTTCATCCGCAATATCACCAGCACCAGAAGGCCGAAGAGCAGGTAGGCCAGCCATTCGGCGCTGATCGACCAGGCCGGCCCATCCCAACTGGAGTCGTCGAAGAAGGGCACGAACCACAACTGCACCAGCAGGATCTGACGGACATAGCTCATCGCGGTGAGCTGACCGGCGTCGGGCGACGGCACGTGGCCGACGTGCAGGGTGAAGATCACCCACAGGGCGGCGAGGTGCAGGGTGAGCAGGTACACCGGCCATACCCTGGCCAGCCGCAGCCACAGGAAGTGCAGGGTCGCGCGCGTCGACCATGACCGGCCCATGCGGTCGAGATAGTTCCAGGTCAGGACGAACCCACTGAGGATGAAGAACAGGTCGACGCCCTGGGCCCCGCAGTTGAGCACCGGCGCGAGGGCGTCGCGGAAGTCGGGCCCGATGTCGCCCACCATCGGCCGGAAGTGAAACAGCACGACCCACAGCGCGGCGACGATGCGGAGCCCCGTCAGGGCCTTGATCTCTCCCTTGATCTCTCGCTCAATGTCTCCGACGCGCACAGCGCTTTCTCTCCGCCTGGACTCTGCCGTTCCGTTCGCCTTGCAGCTCCGTTGACCGGGCGACCACACGCTGTCACAAGCCCCCGCCTCGCAACCGGTAGCCATGGCAGCCTAACAGCGCAACCGCCCCGATGCGCGGACGGTCGTGGTGTGGCATGCGGTCTTTCGCCGGAAATCGGCGCCGGCCGGCCTTTGCTCGGACAGCACGAAAATTGCGCCGAGAATCGCTTCTTAACAAATAGTTAGGTGCGGCTTTCAGCCTCCTTAACCTTGCGGATTAGCGTCGAAGGCACAGCGAGCGCCACGGAGAGTGAGGGGTGCCCATGACGATCGCCGATGTCCTCACGCAGGACCGGAACGGCATCTTTCAGTGCGGCGGCGCCTGGATTCGGGCGCAGCGTCGTCAGCTGGCGACCGTCGTGACGATTCGGGGTGAAATCGACGCCTTCAACGTCGACCAAGTCGGCGAGCACATTCGGCGTTTCATCCTCGGAGAAGACCGCGTGGTGCTCGACATGGGCGACGTGAGCCAATTTGCTGAGGCGGGCATTTCGCTTCTGGAAACCTTCGACGACGACTGCCGCGCCGAAGGGGTGCAGTGGATGCTGGTCGCGAGCCCGGCCGTCGCCGAAATATTGGACGACGGCCCCGATGGGCCCGCATTTTCGAGCAACCGCTCGGTGCACGAGGCACTGCACGACGTGGCCGACGCCATCGCCAGGCGGCGCCGGATGGCCCTGTCGCTCGTCAGGACGTCTTAGAGCGCCGCTCACGGCGCTGTCTGGCGGTCCCGATGACCGCCAGCACCCCTGCGCTCGTCAGCAGCAACAGGGTCAGCAACAGCAACTGCGGGTCGTACACCACCGACGTCGTGAAGGGCTGGCCGTCCGCGATGGGCGCCACCCCCACCGTGTGATGCGAACGCGTCCAGCTCACTCCCGCGCCGACAAGCGCCGCACACGCCAGGCCGAGTTCGACCATCGCCCTGCTACTGCGGTAGCGGGCGCTCACTGCGCGGGCCCGGTGTCGTCGTCACGATCGGCGTCGGCAACGTCGGATCGGGCGGGCTCCACCCGCTCCTGGACCAGCGGGGTCAGCGCCGCGCGCAGCTCACGGTGCCGGCGCGCCCACGCCTGCACGTAGCGATCCCCCGTGAGCTTGAGACCGATGCCGATCCGGCCGCGGGGCACCCCGACCAATTCGCCGAGTGCCCGCGCCGACTGCCAGCGCGCGAGGTCCTTACCGGAGGCTTCGTGGTTCTCGGGTTCGGGATACACCTTGAGGATCTCGCGCACCAGGATGGTTTCGGTGCCCTGACGCAGCGCGTCTTCGGTGAGCTCGACCGAGACGTGAATCCGTGCCGCCTTGACCTGTAACCCGACGAACCCCGACACCAGGACCAAGAAGATCACCGGGATCAGGAACGACACCGGGGCGCCGCTCCAGACTTCGATCAGGATCATCGCGCCCGCGGCGATCGGGCCCCACGCCACCCACCACCAACTGGCGCCCGGTTCGTAGAACAACGGTTTCGGTTCGGCGTCCCTGGCGGTAGTCATCGCAAGCCTCGTCTCACGAAAGCCAACCGGCCGCGTCCGCGGCCCAGTAGGTCAGTACGATATCGGCGCCGGCGCGGCGGATGCTGGTCAGCGACTCGAGCGCCGCCGCGCGCTCGTCGATCCAATTGTTGGCGGCCGCAGCGCAGATCATCGCGTACTCCCCCGAGACCTGGTAGGCGGCCACCGGCACCGGCGAAATGTCCGCCGCGGCCGCCACCACGTCGAGGTAACCAAGCGCGGGCTTGACCATGATGATGTCCGCGCCCTCGTCCGCGTCGAGCCGGACCTCGCGCAGCGCCTCGCGGAAGTTGCCCGCCTCCTGTTGATAGGTGCGCCGGTCCCCGGCCAGGCTGGAACTGACCGCCTCGCGGAACGGGCCGTAGAACGCCGAGGCGAATTTCGCGGCGTAGGCCAAGATCACCACATCGGTGTGGCCGGCGGCGTCCAGGCCGTCGCGGATGGCGGCCACCTGGCCGTCCATCATCCCGCTCGGCCCCACCACGTGCGCGCCCGATTCTGCCTGCGCCACAGCGAGTTTCACGTACCGGGCCAGCGTGGCGTCGTTGTCCACCCGGCCCCTGGCGTCCAGGACGCCGCAGTGGCCGTGGTCGGTGAATTCGTCCAGGCAGGTGTCGGCCATCAACACCGTGGCGTCGCCGAGGTCCTTGGCCAGGTCCCGCAGGGCGACGTTGAGGATACCGTCGGGGTCGGTGCCGGCCGAGCCGGTCGAGTCTTTGTCCTCGTCGCGGGGCACGCCGAACAGCATCAACCCCCCCACCCCGGCGGTGACCGCGTCGGCGGCGGCGCTGCGCAGCGAATCGCGGGTGTGCTGCACCACGCCGGGCATCGACGCGATCGGCCGAGGTTCGTCGATCCCGTCGGCGACGAACATCGGCAGCACCAAATGCCTTGGTTCCAAAGACGTTTGCGCCACCAAACGGCGCAACGCGGGGGTGGAGCGGAGCCGGCGCGGGCGCTGCCGGGGGTAGGCGCTCATCGCGCGGTTCCGTGGGCGCGAGCGTCCACCGACTGCCAGCCCCAGCGGCGTGTCGCAGTACAAACACGGACGCTCGCGGGTATGGCGATCGCCACTAGCGCCTGCGGCTCTTCTTGCGCGGCGGTGGCAGCGCGCCCTCGGCGCGCAACCGGGCGGCGTGTTCGGCCAACGCGTCGACCAGCGGACCGACGGCGGCGGTTTCGGGCTGCACGTCCACCCGCAAACCGAATTCGGCGGCGGTCTCTGCGGTCTTGGGACCGATGCAGGCGATGATCGTCCGCGCGTGCGGCTTGCCGGCGATGCCGACCAGGTTCCGCACCGTGGAGCTGGAGGTGAAGCACACGGCGTCGAACCCGCCGGTCTTGATCATCTCCCGCGTCTCCGCCGGCGGCGGGGCGGCCCGCACCGTCCGGTAGGCGGTGACATCCTCGATCTCCCAACCACGTTCGCGCAGGCCCTCGGCCAGGGTCTCGGTGGCGATGTCGGCGCGCGGCAGCAAGACCCGGTTCACCGGGTCGAAAACGCTGTCGTAGGGCGGGAAGTCGTCCAACAGGCCCAGCGATGACTGCTCGCCCGACGGCACCAGCTCGGGGCTGATCCCGAAAGCGCGCACCCGGTCGGCCGTGGCCTCGCCGACGCAGGCGATCTTCACCCCGGAGAACGCACGGGCGTCCAGACCGAACTCGTTGAACTTCTCCCACACCGCGCGCACCGCGTTGGTGGAGGTGAACACCACCCACTGGAAACGGCCGTCGACCAAGCCCTTGACGGCCCGCTCCATCTGCGCGGGGCTGCGGGGTGGCTCGACGGCGATGGTCGGCACCTCGATCGGCAGCGCGCCGTAGGACGTCAGCCGCTCGCTCATCTCGCCGGCCTGGTCCTTGGTGCGGGGCACCAGCACGGTCCAGCCGTACAGCGCGCGGCTCTCCCACCAGTTCAGCTTCGCCCGGCTGGCCACCGTCTTACCGATGGTCACCACCAGCGGCCCGGTCAACGGGCCCCCGGGGTCCGTCCCGCCCAGGACGGCCGAGTCGGTCAAACCGCCCAGCGTGGTTTCGATCGAACGCTGCTGGCAGGTCGTGCCCTGCGCGGTCACCACGCAGGGGGTGCTCTCGGCCAGCCCGTGCTCGATCAGAGTGCGCGCCGCGTCGGCCAGGTGCGACGCGGTGGCCTGCAGGATCAGCGGGCCGGGGGCCGCGGCCAAAGCCTCCCAATCCACATGCGGGTCGCGCACGTCGGCAACCGTGTGCGACGAACCCAGCGGCAGCCCCGCATAGGTGGGGACGGCGCCGGTCGGCGCCAGGCCGGGCACGATCTCGAGGTGCAGGTGGCTTCGCGCGACGGCGTTCACCTCGGTGATCACCGCGTCGACCGTCAGCGGGTCACCGGCCACCAACCGCACCACGTCGGCGCCGGTACGGGCCTCGGCGACCAGCGTCTTGGCCACCTCGGCCGGCTCGCCCAGCGCCGGGCGTACATCGGGACCGGCCGATATCACCGCGGGCTGCTCCGCCCCGCCGGTGGCCGCCTCGCCGTCGCCGGCCGCGGCATCGGCGGGCGCCGGGCCGGAAACCGGCGGCAGGTCTTTGCCGATCAGCGCCAGCACCGGCTCCGGTACGTCGGGGTCGGTGAATACCAGCGCGGCGTTCGCCAGAACCGTCGCGGCCCGGGTGGTCAAGAGCCCCGGGTCGCCGGGACCGGAACCCACGTACGTGATGCGGCCGGGTCTCGGCTTACGCCCTCGCGTCGTCATTGTCGCTCCCACGTCACTCGCAATTAATTTCCTCGTGCCGGGTCCTGCCGCGCTTCAGCCATCAGCTCTCGGGCGCCGAGCTCGAACAACTCTGCGGCGACCGAAATCCCCAGCTCTCGCGCCCGATCGGTGGTGCCGATGCCGGACGCGCGGATCACGTCGGACCCGTCCAGCGCCGCCACGCAGCCACGCAGCGACAACTCTTCGAAGACCCGCCCGTCCTCATCGATGGACTCGACCACCTCGGCGATCGCGCCCACCGGTGCGGAACAACCGGCCTCCAGTTCGGCCAGCAGGGCTCGCTCCGCGGTGACCGACGCGCGCGTGTCGGCGTCGTCCAACTCCGCCAGCACTGCCGCCAACCCGTCACCGGCGCGGCATTCGACGGCGAGCGCGCCCTGAGCCGGTGCTGGCAACATCTGCACCGGCTCTAGCGTCTCGGTGACATCGTCGAGGCGTCCGAGCCGGGCCAGTCCGGCCCGAGCTACCACGATCGCGTCGAGGTCACCACTGCTTACCCTGTTCAACCTGGTATCTAGGTTGCCTCGAAGGGGGCGGATTTCCAAACCGAGACCCAATGCTCTAAGCTGCGCGGCCCTGCGCGGGGACGACGTGCCCACCAGCGAACCCGGCGGCAACTCCGCCAGCACCAGCCCGCCGCGGGCCACCACCACGTCGCGGGGGTCGTTGCGGGCAGGTATGGCCGCGATGGTGAACCGCGGATCCTCCGCCGTGGGCAGATCTTTGTGGGAGTGCACGGCGGCGTCCACCCGGCCGTCGTTGATGGCCTCGCGCAGCGCGGTGGTGAAGGCGCCGACGCCCAGGGTTTCGATGGGTGCCGAGGAACGGTCGCCGGCGGTGGTGATGATCACCAGCTCCGCGGGATGACCGTTGGCGATCAATGCGTCCCTGATGACACCGGCCTGGGTGGTGGCCAACAGACTGCCCCGGGTACCTATCCGGATCACGTTCGCCAATCGGCTACTCGGTGGAAGGTTCTTGCGTCCCGACATCGAATCCCGTTGATACGACGGGCAATTCACCCGCGGCGACGGCGTTGACGGCGGTCTGGTCAAGTTCGAAGAGTTCGCGCAACGCTTCGGCGTAGCTGTCGCCGCCGGGGGCGCTGGCGAGTTGTTTGATCCGCACGGTGGGCGCATGCAGCAGCTTGTCCACCACCCGCCGCACGGTGCGCGCCACCTCCTCGCGGTGGGCGCTGTCCAGCCCGGGCAGGCGGTTGTCCAAGCGCAGCAGCTCCGCCTCCACCACGTCGGCGGCGCGCTGGCGCAACGCGGTGACCGTCGGGGTGACCTCGGCCATCCGCTGCCCCGCCAGGTAGGCGGCGACTTCGGCCGCCACGATGTGGCGCGCGGCGTGGACGTCGGACGCCGCGGCATGCGCCGACGGCTCATGCTGCACACGGTCCACGTCGACCACCCACACACCGGGCAGACCGGCGACCGCCGGGTCCACGTCACGCGGCATGCCCAGGTCGCAGATCACCAGTGGACGGGTCGACTCGTCGCGGCGCGCGGCGGCCAGCGCGTGGTGCACGTCGGCCAGCGTGACCACCGGGCTCACCGCGCCCGTACAGCTGACCATGACGTCGGCATCCGCGACGGCGTCGGCCAAGCGGTCGAGTGGCATCGTGTCGGCCTGCACAGCGGTTTCGCGGATCTTGCGGGCCAGGCGCTGCGCCCGGGACGACGACCTATTCAGTACGTGCACGTGCCCGATGCCGGCCCGGGTCAGGTGGGCCGCCGCCAGGCTGCCCATCGCGCCGGCGCCGACCAGCACGGCGGACTTGCCTTCCAGGCCGCCCAGCCGCCGTTCGGCCATGTCGAGGGCGACCGACACCACCGAGGCGCCGGCCGCATCGATGGCGGTCTCCGAATGCACCCGCTTCCCCGCCGACAGCGCCCGCTGGGCCAGCTCGTGCAGCACCCGGCCGACGGTGCGGTTGGCTTCGGCGGTGGCATACGCGCGGCGCACCTGGCCGAGCACCTGCTGCTCACCCACCACCGCGGAGTCCAGGCCGCTGGCCACCGCGAACAGGTGCTCGACGGCGGCCTCGCTGTAGCGGACGTAGGCGTACTTGGTCAGGTCCGCCATCGACATTCCGGAGTGATCCGACAGCACCTGCCCGACCGCCGTCAACCCGCCGTGGAACGCGTCCACCACCGCGTAGACCTCGACCCGGTTGCATGTCGACAGCACCATCGCCTCGGTCACCAGCGGCGACTGCAACACCCGGTCGACGATCTTGCCCTGATCGGATTCGTCGATGGTGAGTTGTTCCAGGACGGAGACCGGCGCACTGCGGTGCGAAACCCCGAAAAGCAAGACGCTCACGGCAGCATCACCTGGCCAGCTCCCTTGCTTCCTCCAGTATTGAACTGGTTCCCACGGTAATCGGTTATCAGGTGGGCTACCAAATAATCGACCGACGTTACCCCGCTTGCAGCCGCACTCAGCCGGCGAGATCCGCCCGCAACCGGGCCTCGTCGATGTCCCAGTAACTGTGCTCGTGGCCGTCGAGCAGGACAACGGGCAGCCGGTCGCCGAACTCGGCCCGCAGCGCCGGGTTGCCGGCCGCCGCGGCGGCGTCCACGTCGGTCGTCGACAGGTCGAAGCCCAGCTCATCCGCCAGTGCGCTGAGCCGGGCGTGCACCCGCACGCAGATGGTGCAGCCGTCGCGGGTCAACAGCTCCACCTGCGGCCGCCGGGGGGCTTGCGTCATGCCCACCAGTCTGGCATCGGTGACTTGTGGCACCGTCTACCAGGCGTTACTTTCCGGGGATGGCCGACGAGACGCTGCGGATCGATCCGACGGTGATGCAAAGCCACGCCGTTTCCATCTCCGGCGCGGCCGAGCACCTTTCGGCTGAGCTGGCCCAGCTCGACGGTCAAGTGGGTCAGATGTTGGGCGGCTGGCAGGGTGAGTCGGGCACCGCGTACGCCTCCGCGTGGGCGCTGTGGCACCGGGGCGCCTGCGAAGTGCACCAGGGCCTGTCGATGCTGGCGCAACTGGTGGGCCAGGCCGGCGGTGGCTATCAGAGCAAAGAGGCCGGCTCCGCCCAGGCGGAACGGGCGGTGCGCGGTGGCTGAGGCGTTTCGTGCCGATCCGGAAGCGTTGGCCGACGCGGTGCAGCGGATGGCGGTGTTTCAGCGCCACGCCGAAGACATGATCGCCGAAATCGATTCTCGGGTAACGCGTTTGCACACCACCTGGACGGGTCAGGCCGCGGCCGCTCACGCCGAGGCGCATCAGCGCTGGGTGCGCGGGGAGGCCATGATGCGCGAGGCGCTGGCGCAACTCGAGAAGGCGGCCGCTACGGCGCACGGCAACTACACGGGCGCGATGTCGACGAATCTCGGTATGTGGTGGTGACCGGATGGCGCCGCTGGCGTGTGATCCCACCGTTCTAGACCGCGCCGGCGTCACGGTGGTGGATGCCGGCGAGTCCCTGGGATCGGTGATCTCGGTTCTGGCTGCGGCACTGTCCGGCAGCGCCGGGATGGCCGGAGACGATCCTGTTGGCGCGGCACTCGGTCACAGCTACGACGGCTCGGCCGCCAAGCTGATCCAGGCGATGGTGTACACCCGGAATGGGATCTGCAGCATCGGCGACGGTGTGCGGATGTCGGCGCACAACTACGCGGTCGCCGAGGCGTTGTCCGATGTCACGGGCCAAGCCGCGGGTCTATCCACACCCCACGTGACCGCCCCCATGACCGTAGGGGGGAAGCCGCCGTCCGCGGTCGGCGCCGGTAGCGGAGCCCAGGCGGGCTGGGGTTGGGTGGCCCCGTACATCGGAATGATTTGGCCCAATGGCGATTCGGCGAAGTTGCGAGCCGCCGCGACGGCCTGGGCCACGGCGGGCGCCAACTTCATGGCAGCCGAGACCGCAGCGGGCGGCGCGACGATGGCCGCCATTGGCGGCCAGCAGATCCCGGAGGGCGCCGCCATCAACAAGGCGTTGGCGGATGCCTCCGAGGCCACCATCAACCTCGCACGCCAGTGCCAAACGATCGCCGCGCAGCTCAACAGCTACGCGGCCAAGATCGACCGCGTACACGCGGCGATTCTGGATCTGTTGTCGCGCATCTGTGACCCGCTCACCGGGATCAAAGAGGTCTGGGACCTGCTGACCGACGAAGACGAAGACGAGATCAAAAGGATCGCCGACGACATTCGCACGGTTGTCGACAACTTTGCCCACGAAGCCGAGACGCTGCGCGACCAAATCAACGCCACCGTGTCATCGGCCGCCGCAACGGCGGAGGTTATGGCCCGCTGGGCGAGTAAAGAGTGGGACCACTTTTTGCACGGCACCGACGTGGGCAGGGTCCTCAACCACGTGGGCCGGACGCTGAAGGGTGTCGGCGTGGAGGGCTACGACTTCCT
This sequence comes from Mycobacterium sp. SMC-2, assembly GCF_025263485.1. Taxonomy (NCBI): domain Bacteria; kingdom Bacillati; phylum Actinomycetota; class Actinomycetes; order Mycobacteriales; family Mycobacteriaceae; genus Mycobacterium; species Mycobacterium sp. SMC-2. The sequence continues at coordinate 1,447,528 of NZ_CP079863.1, read as the reverse complement.
CGGCGGCCTCGCGAAATTCAGTCCGAACCGGCTTCAGACCGATCCCGTTGGTTACGTCAAAGACGTGGCCGGCGCGGTTGCCGGGGAGGCGCCTTTGGTGGGCTTGGGCCCCGACGGTGCGCCCGGAGTCGGCGAGTCCTGGAAGGCGTTGGGTAAGCAGGTCACCCACTGGGACGAATGGGGCTCAAACCCCGACGAAGCGTTCGGAAAGACCCTCTTCGACGTGGGAACTTTGGCGCTGCCCGGCGGCCCGCTGTCAAAACTCGGCAAGCTTGGGCGCGGCCTTGGCGACGCGGCGAGGGGTTTGAAGGCACCGCGGCTGCCGGAAGTGGTGAAACCGCCCTCGGTGAGGCCCCCGGCGGAGCCACCCCCGGCCGCCCCGAAGCCGCCTGAAGGGGCCCAACCCGCATCGTCGGGCAAGCCGGCACCGGGGCCCACCGAGGGCCCTCTGCCGCATAGCCCCACGGAATCCAAGCCGCTGGTCGGCGAGAAGCCCCCCACCGTTGAGCCGCCCCGACGTATCGCCGCGCCGCCGGAGCCCGGTGGCAAGCCGACGGTGCCGGCGCTAGCAGAACAGACGCCGCTACCCCACTCGAAACCGGCCGAGCCCGCGCCAGCCCACGCGCCGCCTGCTCCCGGCGGCGAACCGGCAGCGCCGATTCCCGGCTCGGGTCTCCCGTCGCTACCGGAGTCGCATCCGCCGACGGCGACCTCCCTGCCCGTGGGCGGTGCGCCTGCCGAAGCACCGCGGGGCTTCGAACCGCCGCCCGGCGGGGAATCCGGTATCCACCCGGCCGAGCCGCACGGCGGCGCACCCCACGATGGCGGACCGCCACATCCACCCAGTGACGGCAACTCGCCCCACGACTTGCATCCCGGGGATTTCCGGGATGGGCCTGACGATGGCGGATCGACACATCCGCCGGGCGAAGGATCGCCGCATCCGCCCGATGTGGCTAAAGGGCCGCATGAAGGCAATGGGCGCGGGCCGGACCACCCGAATCCGGAAAGCGGCAGCGACCACCATTTACCACTGCATCCGCTTAACTCGGATGATCTGGCCGCGCTCGCCCACTACACTGGGACCGGATACCAAGACCTAAATTTTGCTCTTAGGGAAGGTGCATTGAACGCATCTCAACAGGCTCGTGTTGAAGCACTGCATAAGGCGTTGGAGAAACTACCACCGTATGAAGGCGCCGTAGTCCGAGGCACAAACCTCCCGGCCGATGTGCTCGAACAGTACAGACCCGGAGAAATAATTACGGAGCCTGCTTTTACTAGCACCTCAACGGACCCCAGTGTGGCTCAGTCACCAACTTTTGCCGGAAACACCGAGTTCAGAATTTGGTCGATTACAGGACGAGATGTTTCTTCCGTGTCAATGTACTCAAGCGAGCAAGAGATATTATTTCCAGCCGGGTCAAAATTTTATATCATAAGCAACACAGTGAATCCAAGGACAGGAAGGACGATAATCGAGATGATCGAACGCTGACCACTACCTGTTCCGCTCGCACCTGTTATGAAGGGAGTTTCAAATGAGCAAAAATATTGCTGGTAAGACTTTCTCGACGCCGGAAGAAGCTGGCGTTACCGCGCCAACAGAAGAAGAATTAGCGCGCGCAAGGAAAGGCTTCGACGATTTCCAGGCAAAGGTCGATGCCGTTGCGCCAGAAGACCGCAAAACAAACGTTTCACCAAAGTTTTGGGATGATATCTCTGGTACCGAGTACGATCCCAACAAGAAAGCTTAGACTCAATTTTCCTTACTGGCGCCATCGATAGATAACGGCGACCTCTTCGCTCTCGCGGTTTGTACCTCCTTTATTTGCTTTCAGTGAGTGGTGCAACACGAGAATCACGTGCGATGGTATCGCGACGATTTTACGTATTGACCACTCACACATAGATTTCAATAAATGGATCATCGGATCCGCAATACGGGTCGTAGAACCTCACGGAGAATCGTTGACTGTCGCGGATTCAGCGGCCAAATTAACACACATCACAAACGACCACAGGCGAATTTTCTCGTTAGTCGTTCCGGCCGAACTGGGCCGTCCAGTCACGAGATCACAACGCGCGATGCCGCCAACGCGACTGCCCGGACCCCGAGGTGTAAACCCGCCCACGCCCCTTCCCGATAGGGTTGGATACCGGGACCCACTGGGTCGCCGGGCAACACAGCGATCTAGGAGGTTTGGCGATGACTTCCTCTGGCCCGGTCAACGGAGACGTCAGTCGCGTTGACCTGGAGTCGCTGGCCGCCGACGCCAGCGCCGCCCGCGCGCTGGAAGGTCTGCGGGCCGAGACCGCCGCCGCCGAGGATCGCCCGCAGCCGCCGATCGACCTGACCGCGGCCGCCTTCTTCGACGTGGACAACACGCTGGTGCAGGGTTCCTCGGCGGTGCACTTCGGCCGCGGGCTCGCCGCACGCAACTACTTCACCTATCGCGATGTGCTCGGCTTCGTCTACGCCCAGGCCAAATTCCAGATCCTCGGCAAGGAGAACAGCAACGACGTCGCCGCCGGCCGGCGCAAGGCGCTCGCCTTCATCGAGGGCCGATCGGTCGAACAGCTGGTGGCTTTGGGCGAGGAGATCTACGACGAGATCATCGCCGACAAGATCTGGCCCGGCACCCGCGAGCTCACACAGATGCACCTCGACGCGGGTCAGCAGGTCTGGTTAATCACCGCCACGCCTTACGAACTCGCGGCGACCATCGCGCGGCGGCTGGGTCTGACCGGCGCCCTGGGCACCGTCGCCGAGTCCGTCGACGGCGTGTTCACCGGCCGGCTGGTCGGCGACATCCTGCACGGCACCGGGAAGGCGCACGCGGTGCGCTCGCTGGCGATCCGGGAGGGACTCAACCTCAAGCGCTGCACCGCCTACTCCGACAGCTTCAACGACGTGCCGATGTTGTCGCTGGTGGGCACCGCGGTCGCCATCAATCCCGACGCGCGCCTGCGCACCCTGGCCCGCGAACGCGGCTGGGAGATCCGCGACTTTCGCACCGCCCGCAAGGCCGCCCGGATCGGAGTGCCGTCGGCTTTGGCGCTGGGAGCGGCCGGCGGCGCACTGGCCGCCGTGGCTTCTCGACGGCAATCCCGCTGATAGGCTGCGCCGCTGAGACCTAATCGAGCGGAGACGACAGCGGCATGACCACCCCCAAAGAAGCCGAGGGACTCATCGGCAGCCATTACCGCGCACCGGATTACTTCCTGGTTGGCCGCGAGAAGATCCGGGAGTTCGCGTCCGCGGTCAAGGACGACCATCCGGCGCACTTCAGCGAGGCCGAGGCCGCCGCTGCCGGGTATGACTCGCTGGTCGCTCCGGTGACGTTCCTCGCGATCGCCGGACGGCGCGTGCAGCTGGAGATCTTCACCAAGTTCAGCATCCCGATCAACATCGCCCGGGTGATCCACCGCGACCAGAAATTCAAGTTTCATCGGCCGATCGTGGCCGGCGACAGGCTTTACTTCGACACCTATCTAGACTCGGTGATCGAGTCCCATGGCACCGTGCTCGCTGAAATCCGCAGCGAGGTGACCGATGCGGATGGGAACCCGCTTATCACCAGTGTCGTCACGATGCTGGGGGAAGCTTCAACTCAAGCCGACACTGACGCAACAGTGGCAGCCATTGCATCCATATCAGCCGGAAAGTAGGTTCGAACCCATGACGCCACAGGGGGAAACGGGTAGCACCCAGCTGAAGCCGCCGGTCGCGGCGGTCCGGTCCCACTACGACAAGTCGAACGAGTTCTTCAAGCTTTGGCTTGACCCGTCGATGACCTACAGCTGCGGTTATTTCGACGAGAATCCGGACCCCCAGCACCTGACCAAGACGCTGGAAGAAGCCCAATACGCCAAGCGCAAGCTCGCCCTGGACAAGCTCAACCTCAAGCCCGGCATGACGCTGCTCGACATCGGTTCCGGGTGGGGCTCGACCATGCGCCACGCCGTCGCAGAATACGACGTCAACGTCATCGGCCTGACGCTGAGCGAAAACCAGTACGCCCACTGTGTGGCCGAGTTCGACAAGATGGACAGCCCCCGCCGCAAAGAAGTGCGGATCCAGGGCTGGGAGGAATTTCCCGACGAACCGATCGACCGCATCGTGTCGCTGGGCGCGTTCGAGCACTTCGCCGACGGAGCGGGTGACGCCGGATACCAGCGTTACGGCGTCTTCTTCAAGAAGTTCTACAACTTGCTGCCCGACGACGGCCGGATGCTGCTGCACAGCATCGTGGTGCCCACCGCGGAGGAGGGCAAAGCGATGGGGTTGAAGACCACGATGAGCCTGCTGCGGTTCATCAGCTTCATCCTGAAGGAGATCTACCCGGGCGGTAGGTTGCCCCAGGTCGAACAGGTCGACAGGTACTCGACCGAGGCCGGTTTCAAGATCGAGCGCCATCACTTCATCGGCAAGAACTACGTTCCGACGTTGACCGCCTGGGCCGACGCTCTTGAGGCGCACAAGGAAGAGGCGATCGCCCTCAAGGGCCAGGAGACCTACGACATCTACCTGAAATATCTGCGGGGCTGCTCGGACCTGTTCCGCGACGGCTACACGAACGTCTGCCAGTTCACACTGGTCAAGTAATTCGCCCGAGAACGCCCCGGAAGCCGTTGGCTCCGGGGCGTTTTCGCGTCGACGAACGAGCCGTACAGCGAAGCGGACAGGGCCAGTAGACGAAGAGTTTCAGCGCCGCTGCGCGCGAACGTCGAGTTGTCGGGCCGAAACCCGAGAGATTCGCCCAACAACTCGACGTTGGACGCGAAATCAGCCGAAGAAGATGTTGCGACGGCCCGCGAGCAGCCGGTACAGCGTCTGCTGGATGGTCTCGCGCACCTGATCGGTCAGCTCGAAGGTGACCATCGGGTCCTCGGCGTCCGAAGCGGCGTAGTCGTTGGTGTAGATCGGCTCACCGAACGCGATGCGCCACTTCGACGGCAGCGGCACCAGCCCGGCCGGCCCGGCCAGCGGGAACAGCGGCGTGATCGGGAAGTAGGGCAGACCGAACAGCCGGGCCAACAGCTTCACATCGGTCAGCATCGGGTAGATCTCTTCCGAACCGACGATCGAGCACGGGATGATGGGTGCCTTGGTGCGCAGCGCAGCGGTGACGAAGCCGCCGCGGCCGAACCGCTGCAACCGATAGCGGTCCTCGAAGCGCTTCCCCAACCCCTTGTAGCCCTCCGGGAACACCGCGGTCAGCTCGCCGGCGGCAAGCAGCCGGTGCGCGTCCGTCGTGCAGGCCATGGTGTGGCCCGCCTTGCGGGCGGCCTCGCCCACGACGGGCAAATCGAACACCATGTCGGCGGCTAGTAAGCGCAGGTCCCGGTGCGCGGGGTGCTCGTCGTGGACGGCCACCGACAGCATCAACCCGTCGAAGGGCAACACCCCGGCATGATTGGCCACCACCAACGCGGCCCCTTCGCTGGGCAGGTTTTCGACACCGCTGACCTCCACCCGGAACCACGACCGGAAGAAGAACCTCAGCAACGGGCGAACGATGGCGCTGTTGAAGTGCGGATCGAAGCCGAATTCGTCAACGGTGTAGTCACCCGTGAGCCGCTGGCGGAGGAACCCGGCCACCGCGGCGACGCGCTGAGCGAGTTCGGTGAGCGGTACCTCCGGGGACCCCTGGCCCGCGGCGCGTCGGTGCTCATCGATCTCGCGGACGACAGCGGCGATCTGTTCGGCCGACGCGCGACCGTTGGGGTCCGAAAGCAAGGAAGGATGTTGGCGAGCTGACTCCGCGCGCTGATCGGCTCTCCTTCGCGCGGCTACCCGACCCCGATTCGTGTGCAGTGGAATGACATTCGCTCTGGATTCACCCGCCACGATACCTACCTAACCCCACCCCACGGAATTGGATTTCGGCTGCTCCAGCGCTGAGCAAAGGATATGGCGCGACCTTCCAAGGAGCGTACCCGATGCGGGTCGATAATGGGAGTCATGCCGCGGCCGCGGACATAGTCGTCGAAGGCCTCGGCCGTCGTCCACTTCGGGCTGTAACCCAACTCCGTGCGCATCCGGGTGGTGTCCATGACCCGGCCGTAACTCAGGTACGCGAACTGATCGCGGCTGATCTCGTTGTAGCGGTTGGCACGCCTCAGCGAATCCAGCGCCCAGACGCCAAAACCCGGCACCGGCAACGGGATACGGCCGGCCCGGCGGATCGCCTGCGACAGCATGATGATCCCCTCGGCGCCGATGTTGAAGGTGCCGGCCTTGCCGGCCATCGCCGCGCGCTCCAGCGCACCCAGCGCATCCTGCTCGTGTAGCAACTGCAGCCGCGCATCGCGGCCGAACATCGTGGGCACCAACGGCCCGGCCAGGTACCGCGACAGCGTGGTGTCCATCGCCGGCCCGATCATGTTGGCCAGCCGCAGGATGGTCACGGCGATGTCGGGCCGGCGTCGTCCCAGCCCGCGCGCGTAGCCCTCGATGTCGAGGCTGTCCTTGGCGAAACCGCCGCGCAGCGGTCGACGGCTGGTGCTGTCCTCGGTGAACATCACCGGGTCGTGTGCGCTGGACCCGTACACCTCGGACGTCGACTTGAGCACGACGCGGCGCACCGAGGGCGCCTTGTGACAGGCGGCGAACAGCTGCATCGCGCCCATCACGTTGATTTCCTTCAGGGCCGCGGTACCGCCGGACCGCGGCGCGTATGAGGCCGCCGCCGCGTGCACCACCGTGTCGACGTCGCCGTTGCGAATCACCTTGGCTATGAAGGGATTACGGATGTCGGCCCGGACGAACTCCGCGCGGCCCATCCGGCGCAGCATGTCCTTGCTGGGCGCGATCGCGTCCACCGCGATCACTCTGTTGATCATCGGGTTCTGTGCGAGCCGGGCCGTCAGGTAGCCGCCCAAAAACCGGCACGCACCGGTAACCAGCACAACCTTGGGGTAGTGCACGGTGTCGCCGGTTCCGGCGCCATCCCCACTCGACTGATCCACCCAAACAGCCTATCGACCGAAAGAGACCGCAGCACTGCGCCGCGGGCGGGCCCTACTTGCCGAGTTTTCTGCGCTGCACCCGGGTGCGGCGCAACAACTTGCGGTGCTTCTTCTTCGACATGCGCTTGCGCCGCTTCTTGATTACTGAACCCATGAACTCCGCTATCTGACCCGTGACCTGCTTGCAGGATTGACCCGGACACTTTACCCGGCGCGACGCACCGAACACCAAACCGGCGTCGATGGCCGCCACGCAATCGCAAAGCGCACGGGCGGCTGGGCGCGCGCTCGGCGCGCGGCCCGTTTCAGGTCAGCCCGCGTCGAAGTACGACGTCTCCAGCATGTCGTGCACCGCCTTGGCGTGCACCCGGAAAGACCGCCCGACCCGGACCGCGGGCAGCTCGCCGTTGTGCACCAGGCGGTACACCGTCATCTTGGAGACCCGCATCAACGCCGCCACTTCGGCGACTGTCAGGAATTGTGTCCTGCCCTGCTGGCCGTCGCCGGGACCGGTGTCCCGCTTACCAGCAGAATCGCGCGCCGATGGCCCGTTCGTAGACGTCATCGCAACCCAATCGTGTCAGGCACCCGCAACGCCAGCGGCTTCCCCTCCGCTGGCACCCACGCGTGCATACAAAGAGGAGAATAGCGGGACTAATGGGGTTACTGGTACTGGTGGGGGACAATCGGTTCAAAATTCTTGGACTACTCCGATGTAATTCTTAGCTGCTCAGAGCGCGTTTTGGCGGCCTGAACGGCCGCATCGACGGCCGCCCGCAGGCCGCCCCTTTCCAGTTCGCGAAGCCCCGCGGCGGTGGTCCCGCCGGGCGAGGTGATGGTCGCCCGCAGCTGCGTTGCGGTGGCGTCCACCCGCAACCCAGGCGCTTCTCCCTCGGCTGGCGGCCGGTCGGCCTCCATCCGTTCCAGCAGCATGGCCGCCGACCCGGCCATCGTCTGCGCCGTCAGGTTGGTGGCCACCTCGCGGCTCAGGCCCGCGGCGACCCCGGCGTCCACCAGAGCCTCGACCATCAAGAAGAAGTAGGCGGGGCCCGACCCCGACAGCGCGGTCACGGCGTCCATTTGGGCCTCCGGCACGGTCAATACGCCGCCCACCGAGTCGAAGAGGGCCGACACCCCCTCGAGCTGCGGGGCGGTGACGAACCGGCCGGCGGCCAGTGCGGTCACCCCCGCGCCGACCAGTGCCGCCGCGTTCGGCATCGCCCGGACCACCGGCGTCCCGGCCGGAAGCTTCGACTCGAAATACGAGATGCTGATCCCCGCCGCGACGGTTACGAAGACCTGCTCGGCGCTGTCGCTCTCGGACGCGGCCGCCGCCCGGGTCAGCTCCGCGGTCACCGGCTCGATATCGCCGGGCTTCACCGCGACCACGACGAAGGACGCGTTCTCCACCGCGTCGGCCACCGAGGTGATCAACACCGAATAGGTGTCGGCCAGATATTGGGCGCGCTCCGGAACCCGCTCGGCCACCACCAGGTCTTTGACACCCCGGCCGGCGCGCAGCAGGCCCGACAGCAGTGCCTCCCCGATGCTGCCGCCGCCGATGATCGCGATTCTTGCCATGCCCGACAGCATCGCAGACACCGGCGCCTACCCAGCGGCAGGGACCAGCGCCAGTTGGCGGGCCTGCACCACGAGGCGGCCCAGGCTGTCGACGACGGTGTGGTCCTCGTCGAACCAGTCATGCCCGATCTCCGTGCAGGTCGCGATGATTCGCAACCACCCGTCGGCGGGCAGGCCGCGCAGGAAGGCGGTCAGCTGGACGGTAGGAGCCCAGCCGGTGCGCTCCACGGCGAACGTCACCGGCGCCGACAGATCCCCGCACATCAGCGCGAACAGCGGGTCCGGGGCCACGCCCCGGGGGCGCGCCCACATCTGGATCACCGGCGGACGCCCGTCGGCCGGCGGCTCAAGACTCGACAGCACCGGCCGCACGTCGCAGCCCTCGCCCAGGTGCACCAGGCCGGCCAGGGGGTGGCCCGGCCCGATCGGCGCGATGTCGTCGGGCGGCTCCGGGGTCATCAGGTCCACCACCGGGTTCGCCGACAGCAGCGGCTTGGCGTCACCGTCGGGCGGAAAGTGCTCCGGCTCGCCGAGGTTGACCACGGCATGCACCGCGGTGCGATCACCCTGGGTGAGCTCGACGTCGACGACGCTGATCCGGCGGCCGCGCTTGCGGATCGAGGTCGCCAGCCGCATCGGCCCCGGGTCCGGGGCCCACAGGAAGCTCGCCGACACCGCGACGGGTTGCTGAGCCGGTTCGAACCCGACCGTCTCGCCCCCGCAGGCGGCGCGGGCGGCGTTGGCGCACAGCGCCAGCATCGCGCCCCCGTGCACCTTGGGACCGATGGTCCAGTGCTTGTTGAGCTCGCCTTCAAAGACCCCTGGGCGGTAGACGGCCGGGTCGACCTCCCGCAATGCCATTGCGGTGGTGAATAACGCGTTCATGGTCTCCTGGATTGTCAGCGCAGCAGGTGCGTGCGGGCGAACTGTAGCGATTCGGCGAGCATGCTTTCGCGCTCATTGGCTGAACGGGCGCTGGACGTGGAAACTTCCAGGATGACGTGGCCCGCGAAGTGGCTGCCGGCCAGCATCTGGCACACCTCGGCGGTGGGCTGGGTGCCGCGTCCGGGCACCAGGTGCTCGTCGGCGGGCAGGCCGCTGCCGTCGCACAGGTGCAGGTGGACCAGCCCGCCGCCCATCCGCTGGGCCATGTCCAGCGAGTCGGTGCCCGCGGTCGAGGTGTGCGACAGGTCCAGCGTGTAGTGCGCGTGGTTGCCGTCGAGCGGGTCGTACGAGGGCGCGAACGCCGAAATCGCCGGCCCCGGGCCGCCGCCACGCCTGCGCATCCGCTCCCGCGACTGGCCCGATCCGAAGAACCGGTCGGCCCGGAACGGGAACATGTTCTCCACCGCGATCAGCACGTCGCTCGATGCTTCCAGCTCGGCGACCTGGTCGCTGAACCCGTCGGCGTAGCGCCGCTGCCAGCGAAACGGCGGATGCACGACGACGGTCTGCGCGCCGAGTTGTTCGGCGGCCCGCACGCTGCGGTTCAGCTTGGGGATCGGATTGGCGCCCCAGACTCGCTGTGAGATCAGTAGGCAGGGCGCGTGCACGGACAACACCGGTACGCGGTAGCGCCGGGACAGTTTTCCGATGGCGTCGATGTCCTGGCTGACCGACTCGGCCCACACCATCAGCTCGACCCCGTCGTAGCCCAGCCGGGCGGCGTACTCGAACGCGGCCTCGGCCCGCAATGGGTACACCGAGGCCGTTGAAAGTCCGACTTTGATAGCTGGGCGCAACGGTCTGTGTGGTCCCCGGTCCGCCTAGCCCGACTGCAGCGACAGCGCCAAGGGGCCAAGGGTGATCAGCGCCCCCACCGCGACGGCGATCAGCGTGCTGGCGATGTCCTCGGTCTTGCGCACCACCCGAACGCCGGCGACCAGCCCAAGGATCACCAGCACCGAGAGCACCAGCGCCACGATGCTGTTCCAGCGCCACAACTGGTCGAAGGCGACGAACAATCCCGCGCCGAACGCGACGGCCAGAATCGACTGGAACACGACCAAGCCGCCGCGCCACAGCGCCTCCAGCCTGCCCGGCGCCGCGTGCACGTCGGTGGCCACGCCCGCGCGACCGGTTTCGCCGTCGGGGTGATCCTCCTCGCGCTGTCCATCCGCCAAGAGCCCGACGGCAAACGCGCCCGCGTCGTCGTCGGCCTCGTCGGTGTCGGTCTGCAGGTAGGAGCGCACGTACGCGGAGTCCTCCAGCGCGGGTTCGGCTTCGCGAACCTCCGAATCCATCACGTCCACCGGGAGATCGCCGTAATGGTCCAGCGGGTCGGGATTCATGCCCTCGGCACTGGATTGCCGCGCGGCCTGGGTCTCCCCCGCCTCGAGATGGCTCAGGGGGCGCGGGTATTCGCTGCGCTCCGGTCCCGACGCCTTCTTGGGCGGCGACGGCGACTTGGGCCAGCGCGGCTCGGGCTGCGACCAGTACGCCGTGGCGGGCTTGTCTTCGGCTTGCTCTTCGGGCGCGGTTTCCTCGGCGACGGGTTCGGCGCTCGGCCGTTCGGCCGTGCGGGGGTCCTCCTGGTCCTCACGGATGACCGGAATCTCGCCGGTCAACTCCGCGACGGTCACCGCGTCGCTGTCGCCGCGCCGCCGGCGCCTGCGCCGCGTGACTGCCGGGGCGCCGATGGTGCCGTTCCTGGCCAGAAGTTCGGCCACCGAGATCGGCCGAGTGCCGGGGCTCTCGGTCTCGGAGTGTGGTCCGGTCATGCTTTGTCGCCTCTCGATCGGTTGCCGTCCCGATCACCTGCCTGGCCTCCAGCATCGCGCACGGATCGCTTCATGAGGGGCGTTCCGTCGGCTTCGCTGTCGAGTTTGCGCAAGATGAGACCTTCCCGTAACGCCCACGGGCAGATATCCACCGATTCGATCGACAGCGCTCGCATACTCGCCTCCGCCACCAGCGCACCCGCCACAATCTGCGGCGCCCGCTCGGCGCTCACCCCTTCCAGTTCTGCCCGGTCAGCGGTCGTCATCCTAGAGATGAAAGATATGAGTTGCCTGAGGCCGTTTGCTGTGAGCGTCCTTTTCACCCGCGGGCCGGCCGCCGACGGCGCCGCGCCGGTGAGCCGCGCCAGCGAGCGAAACGTCTTCGACGTCGCCACCGCCAGGTCCGGCGCGCCGGCCTCCAGCATGGCCACGGCGGCATCGGCGAGCTCGGCGTCCAGCCAATCCCGCAGCATCCCCACCCGGCGCCGGCCGGGCGGGTCGTCGGGCAGCCACTCGCGGGTCAATCTCCCCGCGCCCAGCGGCAGCGACAGCGCCACCTCCGGCTCCTCGTCGACACCGCTGGACATCTCCAGCGAGCCGCCGCCGATGTCGAGGTTGATGATCCGCCCCGCGCTCCACCCGTACCACCGGCGCACCGCCAGGAAGGTCAGCCGGGATTCGTCGACCCCGCTCAGCGCCTCGAGCTCGACACCGGTCTCCTTGCGCACGCGGGCGAGCACGTCGTCGGAGTTCACCGCGTCGCGCAGCGCGGACGTGGCAAAGGCCATCAGCTCGGCGCAGCCCGAGCTGTCCGCGATCTTGGCGAACTCGTCGATCGTGGAGATCAGCTTCTCGGCGCCGCGCTTGGTGATCTTGCCCGAGCTGTCGATCGACTCGGCCAGCCGCAGGGTGGCCTTCGTCGAACTCATGGGCGTGGGATGCCCGCCACGGTGCGCGTCGACCACCAGCAGGTGAACCGTGTTGCTGCCCACGTCGAGCACGCCCAATCGCACGGAAAACAACCTAGTCGGGCGACTTTACGGGCCGCGTTTCGGCCCGCCGCGGAGCACGACAATCTCACACCGCCGACGCCCGAGTGTCAGCGGGTCGCCGAGCCCGAATCGTCGTCTAACGTGGACTGCGTGGCGAATTCCTACCCGGAACCTGGGCAAGAGGTCGAACTGGACTTCGCCCGTGAGTGGGTGGAATTTTACGACCCGGACAATCCCGAGCACCTGATCGCGGCCGACCTCACCTGGTTGTTATCGCGGTGGACCTGCGTGTTCGGCACGCCCGCCTGCCACGGTACGGTGGCGGGCCGCCCGGACGACGGATGCTGCTCGCACGGGGCGTTCTTGTCCGACGACGACGACCGCGCCCGGCTCGACGACGCCGTGAAGCTCCTGACCGATGAAGACTGGCAATTTCGGGAAAAGGGCTTGGGCCGCAAGGGTTATCTGGAACTCGACGAGCACGACGGGCAGCCTCAGTACCGCACCCGCAAGCACAAGGACGCCTGCATCTTCTTGAACCGGCCCGGCTTTCCCGCCGGCGTCGGATGCGCGCTGCACAGCAAGGCCCTCAAGCTGGGCGTCGCGCCGCTGACCATGAAGCCCGACGTCTGTTGGCAGCTACCGATCCGGCGCAGCCAGGAGTGGGTGACGCGGCCCGACGGCACCGAGATCCTGAAAACCACTGTCACCGAATACGATCGGCGCGGCTGGGGTTCCGGGGGCGCCGACCTGCACTGGTACTGCACCGGGGATCCCGGCGCCCATGTGGGCGCCAAGCAGGTGTGGGAGAGCATGGCCGACGAGCTCACCGAGTTACTGGGCGCCAAGGCCTATGCGGAGCTGGCGGCGATGTGCAAGCGCCGGGCCAAGCTAGGGCTCATCGCGGTACATCCGGCGACTCGCCTCGCCGAGTAGCAGCAGTCTTGGTGTAGGACATGATCATTCGCTGCCCGCTGGCGTGCAGGTACGCTTCGATCGCGGCGGCGGCCCCCGCCTCGTCGCCCGCCAGGACGGCGTCGGTGATCGCGGTCAGGCCGGCCACCACGGGCGCGGCGTCGTCATAGGCGGCGGTGAGCTCATGCTCGCGGCCGCCGAAAGCGTGCTCGACCCAGCGATACAGCAACACCAGCGCGCGGTTGCGGCTGTGGTGGATCAGCACCCGGAAGTAGGCGAGGTCGGCGGCCTGACGCGCCGCCGCGCTGTCGGCGTCCCGGACCGCGGCCAGCGCGGCGCGCAGGGCCACGGCGTCCTCGCCGGGACTCCGCCGCGCGGCCGATCGGCCGATCAACGGGCCCAGCGCGGCACGGATCTCGAACAGCTCCACCAGGAACTCGGGCCCCAGCTTGCGGACCAGCGCCTCGACCACCGCGGGATGGGTGAGCGCCTGCGGGTCCGCGACCACGTTGCCGCTACCGTGCCGGGCCTCGATCAGGCCCATGTGCTGCAGCCGGGCCAGACCCTGGCGCAGCGACGTGCGGTTGACGCCGAGCTGTTCGGCCAGTTCGCGCTCGGGCGGCAAGGCCGAGCCCGGCGGAAACGCGCCGTCGAGGATGGCGTCGGTGATCGACGCGGCGATCTGTTCATCGACACGCTGGCGGTCGGGCGGGCGCAGGGGACTTGACTGGTTCATTGGCTCAACCAATATAGTGGACGAATCCACGGAAGGTGAGCAATGGACGGCGACATGCGATCGGCAGTGGCCCCACGCTGGCGCGGCAAGCCGGGCCGCCTGGAGGTCTGGTACGCCACCCTGTCGGACCCGGCGACGCGCGCGGGGTTGTGGGTGCACTGCGAGACGGTGGCGCCGCTCCAGGGCGCCGCCTACGCCCACGGGTGGGCCACCTGGTTCGCCCCCGACGGTCCGCCCCGCACCGAGCGGTTCGGTCCCGTCCCGGCCCGGCCCGCGACCGGCCCCTGGTGGTTCGACGCAGCGGGCGCGCGGGTGGGCGACAAACACCTGAGCGGAGGCGCCGGTTCGCTTGCCTGGCAGCTGTCCTGGACCGACGCCGGCGCACCGCTGTGGACGTTTCCCCGCGCGGCCTGGGACCGCGAGCTGCTGCCGGGCGCCCAAGTCGTCATCGCCCCCACCGCCGACTTCACCGGCTCGCTGACCGTCGCCGACACCACGACCCGGGTCGATGGCTGGCGCGGCGCCGTCGCCCACATCTACGGGCACGGCAACGCCAAGCGCTGGGGATGGGTCCACGCCGACCTCGGCAACGGCGATGTCATGGAGGCGGTCACCGCCGTCTCGCACAAACCGGGGCTGCGCAGGCTGGCGCCGATGGCGTTCGTTCGGTTTCGCATCGACGGAAAGGATTGGCCCGCAAGCCCATTGCCGTCGCTGCGGATGCGGACGACGCTCGGCGTGGCGCACTGGCAGCTGGAGGGCCGCATCGGCGGTCGCCGGGTGCTCATCCGGATCGACCAGCCGGCGGAAAAGTGCGTGAGCCTGGAATACACCGATCCCGACGGCGGCAAGGCGGTGTGCACCAACACCGAGCAAGCCGACGTGCACATCGAAATCGACGACCGGCACTGGTCGGTGCTGGGCACCGGGCACGCCGAAGTGGGCGTGCGCGGCCGCGCGGCACCGGATGTCAACGAAAGGATCCCGACATGAGCTTTCTGCTCGACCCACCGCTGCTGTTCGCCTCCGGCGTGCTCATCGAGCGGCGGCTGCCCGCCGAGCAGCGCGATGTCGCCGAGGCCGCCACCCTGGGCGTGTTCTTCGGCGGATCGTTCGGCCTCTACAACAACGTCCCCGGACTCGGGTTGTTGTGGCGGCCCTTCCGCGCCCGCAACGGCCGCGACTTCATGTGGAACAGCGGGGTTTTCAACGTGAATACCGCCGAGGCGGATTGGCCCCTGCACGCGGCGGCGGGCGCCATCTTCGCCACCTACCCGTTCTTCATCAAGATGGGCCGCCGGCTCGCACGGCTGATATGAGCCTGGTCGCCTCGTTCGGGACCGCGTTGCTGCCCGAGGAGTACGGCGGCCCGGCGCCGGCCGAGCTGGCCGAACGCGTCGAGCGCTACCTGCGACAGCTGCCGACGACATCACGGGTGGCCATGCGCGCCGGGATGCTCGCGCTGGCCGCGGCCAGCTACGCCACCACCGGCCGGTCGCTGTCGCGGCTGGGCCCCGACCGACGCGAGCAGGTGCTGCGGCGGGCCGCCGCGCTCAGCCCCGATTCCGGCGCGGCCATCGAGGCCATGAAGGCGATCGTGTTGCTCGCCAACGGCGCGGAAACCTATGCGCCGGAACTGCTTTCGAATGCCGGGCAGCATGGAACGGCCCGTCCCGACGCGGCGTTGAACATCACCACCTCGGCCGAGAGCCGCTCCGTCGTCACCGCTGACGCGGTGATCGTGGGGTCCGGCGCCGGCGGCGCGATGGTAGCCCGCACCCTGGCGCGCGCCGGACTGGACGTCGTGGTCCTCGAGGAGGGGCGCCGCTGGACGGTCGAGGAATTCCGCACCGCCCATCCGATCGACCGTTATGCCGGGCTGTACCGCGGCGCCGGGGCCACCGTCGCCCTCGGACGCCCGTCGGTGGTGCTGCCCATCGGCCGGGCGGTCGGCGGCACCACGGTGGTGAACTCCGGCACCTGCTACCGCCCGCCGGCGGCCGTGCAGCGGCGCTGGCGCGACGAGTTCGCGCTCGCCCTGGCCGATCCCGACCGGCTCGCCGAGCGCCTCGACGACGTCGAACGCACCCTGCAGGTCGCCCCGGTGCCGCTGGAGATCATGGGCAACAACGGGCGGCTGTTGCTGGACGCCGCCGCCACGCTGGGCTGGGACGCGGCGCCCATTCCGCGCAACGCGCCGGGCTGTGAAGGCTGCTGCCAGTGCGCGATCGGCTGCCCCCGCAACGCCAAGTTCGGCGTGCACCTCAACGCGCTGCCCGAGGCGTGCGCGGCGGGCGCGCGGATCGTCTCCGACGCCCGCGTCGAACGGGTGCTGCACCGGCATGGGCGGGCCCGGGGCGTGCGGGCCCGCCGGCCCGACGGCACGGCGCTGGACGTGCTGGCCGACACCGTCATCGTGGCGGCGGGTGCGACCGAGACGCCAGGCCTGTTGCGCCGCAGTGGGTTTGGCTCGCACCCGCGGCTCGGCCGCAACCTGGCGCTGCACCCGGCGACGATGCTCGCCGGGCGCTTCGAGGACGACGTCGTCGCCTGGCACGGGGTGCTGCAAAGCGCCGCGGTGCACGAGCTCCA
The DNA here is from genome assembly GCF_025263485.1 of Mycobacterium sp. SMC-2. Lineage (NCBI taxonomy): Bacteria > Bacillati > Actinomycetota > Actinomycetes > Mycobacteriales > Mycobacteriaceae > Mycobacterium > Mycobacterium sp. SMC-2. Next base: position 1,431,017 of record NZ_CP079863.1, on the reverse strand, counting down.
CGAATCGCACGGCGTGCTCATCGAAGCGACCTCCACCCCGCCCGGGATGGGCTCGATGGTGTTTCCCGGCTACGGCGCTGAGTTGCTCGGCTGGCTGGACACCGCGCCCCGGGTGGCGACGTTCGGTGCCATGGTGGCCGACCGCGGCGCCGGCTCGGTTTCCACGGTGCGCGGTGAGACGCTGGTGCGCTACAACATTGACCGCACGGACGTCGCCAAGCTCGTCACCGCGATCGAGGCGATGGGCCGGCTGTTGTTCGCGGCCGGGGCGACCGAGGTGCTCACCGGCCTGCCCGCCGCGAAGACGGTGACGTCGCTGCCCGCCCTGCAGGATGCGCTGCGGCGCAGCGACCCGCGCAGCTTGCACCTGGCCGCTTTTCACCCGACCGGCACGGCGGCCGCGGGCGCCGACGATCAGCTCTGCCCGGTCGACGAGACCGGGCGGCTGCGCGGCGTGGACGGGGTGTGGATCGCCGACGCCTCGATCCTGCCGAGCTGCCCGGAGGTCAACCCCCAGGTCTCGATCATGGCGCTGGCGCTGGGCGTGGCCGACGAGGTGGTGGAGGCTCGGTGATCGAGTGTGCGTTCAGGGCTTTGAGTGTGAGGCCTTGGCGGGGAACCCGCGAAATATGCGCCCGCAGCGCACGCTCAAGGCCCTGAACGCACACTCATTGCCGAGAATGAGCAACCGGCATCGCGTCCGATGATCGTTGCCATCAGGGTCCGCTGGAACGTGCGCCCCTGCGGGGCGGCATCGGCATCCGGTGGGGAAGGCGGGGCCGATTCGATCGTCGTCCAGGCCGGCGGCACCGACAGCGGACCGAGCGCGCCCGCCTCGCCGACTGCCGCGGACGGCGCGCCACCACCGGACGAAGGGTGAAACGGCCATACCAACCGAGGGGTGGGGTGCGCCTGCATGTTCATCAACCGACCCCCACCGCAAGCTCGCCACCAGTAACGGCTCGAGCCCATTCCGCCAGCCCATCGACATCGAGCTGAGGCTGAATTCCTGCGGTACCCGCCAGTCCTGGCGCAGCCAGCCCGCCTAGCGCGGGAGCCCCCACTGCACCGGACGAGCTGGGGATTGGGGTAGCGGAGGCGATGGTGACGGTGCCGAAGACATTGGTGATGGACGCGCCGGCGGGGCCGGCGATGGCGGTGGCGGTGTTCCCGAAGGTTTGGACGGCGACCTGTTCCGCGCCGGCAACGGGGAGCGTGGCGGAGCCGTTGACGAGGGCGACCAGAACCTCCTGGAACGAGCCGGGGGTCAGGACGATGGGGCTCGCACCGGCGGTGAAGTCGACGCCCTCGGGGATCAGAACACCGTCCGCGGAACAGTCGATGATCGTGTGAATTGTGCTGCCGGGGTTCATGATAACGCTGCCGAAGCTGATGAGGTTAGTGCCCGGGCCCGTGATCGTGATCGAGCCGCTGTTGATGTACATGCCCGTCTCGGTTCCGAGGGAAATGGTGTTGCCCGGCGCGACGGTGGCGGTTTCGCCGGGGGCGACGGGCCCGACGGTGTCGGCGGCGGTGGAGCTGAGGGTATGCGTCGTGGCGTTGGTCGAGGCCACTTGCCGGGTGGCATCGCCGGCGGCCCGCGCCACCGTCTGGGCCTGGGCGGCCTGCCCGGCCGGGTTCGTGGTTTGCGGCGGCTCGTCGAACGGGGTCAGGGTGCTGGCGGTCTCAGACGCAGCGGCATACCCATACATCGCCGTGGCGTCCTGCACCCACATCTGCATGTATTGGGCTTCGGTGGCCGCGATCGCCGGGGTGTTCTGCCCGAAGAAGTTGGTCGCGATCAGCGCCATCAGCTGTGCTCGGTTGGCCGCGATCACCGGCGGGGGCACCGTCATTGCGAACGCCGCCTCATAGGCCGCGGCCGCCGCGTAGGCCTGGGTGGCGGTCTGGGCGGCCTGAGCGGCCGCGGTCGACAGCCAGTCCACATAGGGTGTGGCCGCGGCCGCCATCAGCGCCGACGAGGGGCCGGACCAGGCCTGGCCGGTCAGTCCGGCCAGCTCGGCCGCGTAGCCCCCGGCCGTGGATTCCAGCTCGGCGGCCAGCGCGTCCCAGCCCGCCGCCGCCGCAAGCATCGGCCCCGCCCCGGGGCCCGCGTACATGAGGCCGGAGTTGATCTCCGGTGGAAGCGATGCGAAATCCATGTCACCCGTCCTGTCCGTGCCACTGGGGAGTATTTCAACTGCTATTGAATAACTTTTCAACGACGATAGAATAACCCCAATGCGGGCGAACTTCCACGCGGTTGACGTGAACGTTGCGTCACGGCACGCGGCGGCCGGAGGTCCGTATGTGATGAACGGAGCGTGCCGGTCCCCGACTTCGTCGTTGAGCTCCGTCGCGCCCTCGGCACTGCACCGCTGTGGTTAGCCGGCGTAGCGGCGGTCACGATCCGCGGCGGCCGCGTACTGCTGGTCAAGCGCTCCGATAGCGGGAGAATCCGGCCAGATTGCGCCGCTCGCGAAGTGCGCGAAGGGACCAGGTCAGCGCGCGAGCCAGCAGGCTCGCCTGGCTGCACGTGACCCAGCCGGCGGTGCACGCGGACGGCGATCAGGCCCAGTACCGCGATCAGGTGTTCCGGATGCACTGGCTAGCCGGGGAGCCCTACGCCGCCGACGACGAGGCGTGTTCGACCTCGCCGACCGTCCGCCGATGACCGAGAACATGCGGCGGCGTATCACGCTGAGCGCCAGCGACGATGCCCGGATGGTGCCGACACCCGCCCGGCCGGCCGGCCGGCCGAGTGTGAATCCTGGGCTTCGAGTGCGCGTCGTGGGCGGGAAATCGGCGAAATCCGCGCCGCCGGCGCACACTCGTTGCGGGGCTAGCCTTCGAGCTTGTAGCCCAGCCCCCGCACCGTCACGAGGTGCACCGGGTTGGCCGGGTCGGCTTCGATCTTGGACCGCAGGCGCTTGACGTGGACGTCGAGCGTCTTGGTGTCGCCGACGTAATCGGCGCCCCACACCCGATCGATCAACTGTCCGCGCGTCAGCACCCGACCGCTGTTGCGCATCAGGTATTCGAGCAGATCAAACTCCTTGAGCGGCAAGGTGATTGTGTCGCCATTGACCGAGACGACGTGTCGCTCGACGTCCATCCGCACCGGTCCGGACTCGAGCACACCGTCGCTGATCTCGGAGTCGTCGTCACCGCCACGGCGCAGCACCGCGCGGATCCGGGCGATCAACTCGCGCGCCGAATACGGCTTGGTCACATAGTCGTCGGCGCCGAGCTCCAGCCCGACGACCTTGTCGATCTCGCTGTCGCGCGCGGTCACCATGATCACCGGAACGCTGGAACGGGCACGCAGCTGCTTGCACACGTCGGTCCCCGACATGCCGGGCAGCATCAGATCGAGCAACACGATGTCGGCGCCGCCACGATCGAACTCGGCCAGTGCGGCCTGTCCGTCCGTCACGACGGTGGCCTCGAAGCCCTCCTTGCGCAGAAGGAACGCCAGCGGATCGGCCAGCGACTCCTCGTCCTCCACGATCAGCACACTGGTCATGCGCGCCACTCCTCTCCCCCGCAAGCGGGTGGTACCCCCACATCGCTTCGCTCTGCATCGTCGTAAGCGCGGGTCATCTACTTAGTTCTTCCTCTCGTTGTGACCTGTGGGGCCGCACCTCGCGACCCTGCGGTTGCTCGGGTTGTTCGTCAGTGTCCTTGTAGGCCGGAATCGACAGCGTGAAGGTGGATCCGGTACCCGGCTTGCTCCACACCCCGATGCTGCCGTTGTGGTTGGCCGCGACATGTTTGACGATGGCCAGGCCCAGCCCGCTGCCGCCGGTGGCGCGCGAGCGTGCCTTGTCCCCCCGGAAGAACCGCTCGAAGACGCGCTCCTGGTCCTCCAGCGCGATCCCGATGCCGCGGTCGGTGACGGCGATCTCGATGTTGTCGCCACGGCGGCGACGGCTGATCGAGACCGGCGAACCGGGCGGCGAATAGGCGATCGCGTTGGACACCAGGTTGGCCAGCGCGGTAACCAGAAGCGTTTCGTCGCCCAGCACCCGCAAGCCGCTGGGCGCATCGGTGCGAATCTCGATATGGGCGTTGTCGGCGGCCACCTTGTGGCGCGAAATCGCTTCCGACACCACGGTATCCACGTCGACTTCGGTGACGTTGGGCAGCCTCTCGGCGCCCTGCAGCCGGGACAGCTCGATCAGCTCCGCGACCATGTCCCCCAGCCGGTTGGCTTCGAGGAGCACCCTTTCGGCAAACCGGCGAACGGTCTCGGGGTCGTCCGCGGACGCCAGCAGGGCCTCGGCGAGCAGGGCCATCGCGCCAACCGGGGTCTTGAGCTCGTGGCTGACATTGGCCACGAAGTCGCGCCTGGTCGCCTCCATGCGCGCATAGTCGGACTGGTCGTGGGCGAACACCACGGCGAACCGGCGGTCCTCTTCGCTGAGCAGGCGGGCCTGGCCGTGCACCGATAGGCCGGACCGGCCGGCCGCCCGTTTGGCCGGCCGCAGGTCGAATTCGACGTCGACGCCGCTCAGCGCCTGCTGCGCCGCTTCCCAGGCCTGGTCGTCGAGCTGCCGGTCGCGCACCAGGCCCAGCTCGCTGGCCTGGTCGTTGAGGTAGACGACGTCGCGGTGGGAATCCACCACCGCCACACCCAGCGGCATCAGCGTGACGATGCGTTGCAGCATCTGCGCGACGGTGATCCCGGTCCATTCGGTGCTCACCCGCTGCCGGCGGTGGGCCGCTTTCGGCGACAGCCGGGTCCCGGCTGCTACCCCTACGGCCAGCCCCAGCACGGACAAGACCCCGGCCAGCAACAGCGCCGAGAACACAGTCACATAGCAAATCCTACAAATCTTCCTGAACGCAGCCCTAGCGGAACGAGGCCAAAATCGGACAAGTCACACTTTGCGCTTCAGGTGTTCCACTCCCGTTTACGCGATGTTCGGCGAATAGGCCTTTAAAACTTGCAATGGCCGCTGTGCCGGCTTCAGCCGCGTCCCTGGCTGGCAACCGCCGCGGCGCCCGCCGCGGCCGCCTCCGGGTCGAGGTACGTGCCGCCCGGCACCACCGGACGCAGGTCGGAGTCCAGGTCGTAGCGCAGCGGAACGCCGGTCGGAATGTTCAGCCCGACGACGTCGTCGTCCGACATCTGGTCGAGGTACTTGACCAGGGCGCGCAACGAGTTGCCGTGCGCGACGATCAACACCGTTTTGCCGCTGCGCAGGTCCGGGACGATGACGTCGGTGAAGTACGGCAGGAACCGGTCCACCACGTCGGCCAGGCATTCGGTCAGCGGGCCACCGCCGATGTTGGCGTACCGGGGGTCGGTGTCCTGGCTGAATCGGCTGCCCTTCTCGATCGGCGGCGGCGGCGTGTTGTAGCTGCGCCGCCAGGTCATGAACTGCTCCTCGCCGTAGCGGGCCTTGGTCTCCGACTTGTCCAGGCCCTGCAGCGCCCCGTAGTGCCGTTCGTTGAGCCGCCAGCTGCGCCGTACCGGGATCCACAGCCGGTCGGCGGCGTCCAGCGCCAGATGCGCGGTGGTGATCGCGCGTCGGAGCAGCGATGTGTAGAGGACGTCGGGCAACAGGCTCTGCTCGGCCAGCAGCTCGCCGCTGCGCACCGCCTCGGCCCGGCCCTTTTCGGTCAGCCCGACGTCCACCCAACCGGTGAACAGGTTGAGGGCATTCCAATCGCTCTCGCCGTGGCGGAGCAACACCAGCGTGGCAGTGTCTCCCATGCCGGCTAGCTTATTCGTCGTCTTCGTCGATCAAGTGGGCGAACGCCTCCAGGTTCTTCAGTGACTCGCCGCGCGACACCCGCCACTCCCACTCTTTCTGGATCGACGAGCGAAAACCCAACTCCAGCAACGTATTAAAGTCCGAATCCACCGCTTCGAGCACCTGCCCCAACACCCGGTCGATCTCGTCGGCGTCCACCGACGCCAGCGACATGCGGCCCACCAGGTAGATGTCGCCGACGTTGTCCAGCGTGTAGGCCACGCCGTAGAGGCGGCGGTTCCGCCTGAGCAGGAAGCGGTAGACACCCTCGTGGTTCTCGTCGGGCTTGCGGCAGACGAACGCCTCGACGCGCACCGAATGCTCGCCGACGCTCAGGATGGTATTGGTCTTGAGTTTGCGCTCGCCGGGCAGCTCGACGACCAGACCCGACACACCGCCGCGCGCGCCATCATGTTTCGAGTAGTGAAGACCGCTGGCCTGCAGCGCGTCCTCGATCACGCGCTCGACAGTGGAGGTCACTAGGGCACCATCCTTTCGGCGGATGTCTGATGGGCATTCGTTGAAGGGACTCGGCGGGGGCCGAGGTGACGGCCAGTGGTGGTCGCTCGTTGAGGGCCTGTATGACACCGCCGCCCTCGGTCCTCCCGGGGTCGCAGACCGGCATCAGGAAGACGCGCCGCAGAGCGCCAGTTAGTGACCGTCCGGTGGTCGATCCCCTCGCCGCGTCGTCGCTGCCAAGTTGAGGAGATCCGTTGCCGGAAGACACCACAGGAATTATCTACGTCGGTTTGGACTGGGCCGCTGCCGCACATGCTGTGTGCGTGCTGTCTGCGGTGGGAAAAGTATTGGCACAGTTCATGATTGACCACACTGCGGAAGGCATTGCCATGCTGATCCGTAGACTCGCCAAGTACGGCGATCCCACCCAGATACACATCGGGATCGAGCGACCCAATGGGCGGTTGGTCGACCTGCTGCTCGAGGCCGGCCACCCGGTCATCCCGGTATCGCCGAACGCCATCAAAACCTGGCGCGACGGCGAAGTCATCTCCGGCGCTAAGTCCGACGCCGGCGACGCACTGGTGATCGCCGAGTACCTGCGACTGCGCCACCACCGACTGCATCCCGTAGCGCCCTACAGTGCTCAGACCAAGGCACTTCGCACGGTAGTGCGCACCCGCGATGACATCGTCGCCATGCGGGTATCGGCCACCAACCAACTCAGCGCCTTGCTCGATGACCACTGGCCCGGCGCCAAGGCGATCTTCGCCGATATCGAGTCCCCGATCAGCCTGGCGTTCCTGCGCCAGTACCCCACTGCGGGCAGCACATCGCGCCTCGGTGAGAAACGCCTGGCCGCGTTCCTGGCCAAGCACGGCTACTCCGGCCGTCGGCCAGCCAGCGAGCTGCTGGGCCGGCTGCGCGCGACCCCGCGGGCACCACCGACCCCACCCTGTCGGTCGCCGTCGCCGACGCCGTAGGAGCCCTGGTCACCGTGCTGGAGGCCCTCAACAGCGCCGCCAAAACTCTCGACCGCTCCGTCATCGCCCGCCTCGGGAAGCACCCGGACGCCGAGATCTTCACGTCGCTGCCAAGGTCGGGTCAGATCAACGCCGCCCAGGTGCTCGCCGAGTGGGGCGACTCCCGGGCAGCCTACGACGGACCCGACGCCGTAGCGGCTCTGGCCGGAGCCACTCCAGTGACCAAAGCCTCCGGCAAACAGCACGCCGTGCACTTCCGCTGGGCCTGCAACAAACGCTTCCGCCGGGCACTGACCACCTTCGCCGACAACAGTCGTCACCAAAGTCCTTGGGCCGCCGACATCTACGCCCGAGCCCGCGCTCGCGGACACGACCACCCTCACGCCGTACGTATCCTCGCCCGCGCCTGGATCCGCGTCATCTACCGCTGCTGGCACGACCACCGCCCCTACGACCCCAACCTCCACGGCGGAACACAAAGACTGTTGCCACAAACAGCCTGAGGTTGACTCAGGAAGTGTCATGCGCCCACCCCGCGGCGCTCGGCGGTGTACTCGCTGATCGCGCGGCGATAGCTGGTCAGCAGCGCGTCGGTGGTGTTTTCCCACGAGAACGTGGCCGCATGCTCGGCGGCCGCGCGGCTCATCGCCTCGGCCTGCGGCGCGGGCAGGCGCAGCATCCGGTCCAGGGCATCCGCCCATTGGTCGACGTCGTGGCCGGACACCAGCGTGCCGGTGATCCCGTCGCGCACGGCCACCGGCAGGCCGCCGACCGCGGCGGCCACCACCGGCGTGCCGCACGCCTGCGCCTCGACGGCGACCAGGCCGAACGACTCCGAATAGCTCGGCACGGCCACCAGGCTGGCCGCCTGGAACAACGTGGCCAGGTCCGTGCGGGACTGTGGGGGCAGGAAGGTCACCCGAGGGGTGATGCCCAGGTCCGCGGCCAGGCGCCGCAGCCCGTCCGGGGAGGCCATGCCGCTGCCCGACGGGCCGCCGGCCACCACGATGCGCACACCCGGCAATTTCGCGGCGGCGCGCAGCACAATGTCGGGCGCCTTCAGCGGCTGGATCCGCCCGACGAACGCCACCACGTCTTCGTCGAGCGGCAATCCCAGCGCCGCCCGGGCCGCACGGCGGTCACCCGGGCGGAACACCTCGAGGTCCACCCCGGGGTGGACGACGTCGATGCGCGCGCGGGAGGCGCGGTGGATCGAAATCAGTTGCCTGGCTTCGTCGTCGGTGTTGACGATCAGCCGGTCCGCCTCGTCGACCACCTGCTGTTCGCCGACCGTGCGCAGCGGCGGCTCGGGCGCGTCACCCGCGGCCAGCGCCGCATTTTTGACCGCAGCGAGCGTGTGCGCGGTGTGCACCAGCGGCACCGCCCAGCGGTCGCGGGCCAACCAGCCGACCTGTCCGGACAGCCAGTAATGCGAATGCACGATGTCGTAGTAGCCCGGTTCGTGCGACGCTTCCGCGCGCAGCACGCCGGCGGCGAACGCACACAGCTGGGTGGGCAGGTCGTATTTGTCCAGGCCCTCGAACGGCCCCGCCACCACGTTGCGGACCAGCACGCCGGGCGCCACCCGCGCGACCGGCGGGTCGGCGGACGCGGTGGCCCTGGTGAAGATCTCCACCTCGATACCCCGCCGCGCCAGGTGCAACGCGGTTTGCAGCACGTAGACGTTCATGCCCCCGGCGTCGCCGGTGCCCGGCTGCGCCAGTGGCGAAGTGTGCACCGCCAACACTGCGACGCGGCGCGGTTTCAGCCGGAAGACGTCATCGTGGCGCACTCTGTCATCTTTACAGGACGCCCGAAGCACGAGCCCAACGCCCAGGACACGGTTCGCGCTAAGCGGAGGACTCGTCGGCCGCGACCTCGCGCAGCCGCGGACTGAGCGCCCCGGCCCGCCGCATCGCCCCGAGCGGATCCGCGTACAGCGGGGCCAGCGAGACGGTGCCCGCGCCGGCCTCCTGCACCCGGTTGCCGAAGACAGTGACGCGAATCTCACGCGACGCCAACACCGAGTGTTCGGCGAAAGCGGCCTCGACGTGCTCCATCGCCTCGGGGTATTCCGTGAAGGCCTGGCCACCCACCACCAGCTCGTCGGGGTTGAGCATGTCGCGCAGCAAGGCCACCGCCTGCCCGAGCACCCGGCCCCGCTCGTTCAGCAGTTCTCTGGCCTGCTCGTTGCCGGCGCGGGCCAGCCGGAGCAGGTCGGCGATCCCGGCGGCCGGCGCGCCGGCGCGGCCCGCCGGCGCGAATGGCAGGAGGCGCAGCCGGCGGGCGGCGGCCAGCACCGCCTCGTCGCTGACGGTGGATTCCAGCCGGCCGCTGCCACCGAGCAGCTCCGAGTGGACGGGCAGGGCCGCGATGGTGCCCGGGCCGCTGGCCGGGCAGTGCACCCGTCCGCCGATCACCAGCGCGAAGCCCACGGTCTCGCGGGCGTACACGTACAGGCTGGTGGGTGAGCTGGGCAGGAAACGTCGCATGCCGAGCAACAGTTCGGCCCCGGCCATGGCATCGACGTGCGAGGCCACCGAGACGGGCAGTCCCAGCGCGTCGGCCAGCACCGGGCCGACGGGCGCCTGCCGCCACCCCAGCCGCGGGTGGTCCACGTGGCCGGTGGCGCTGTCAACGGTCCCACCGATCGCCACGCCGACCCACAGCGCGCGGCGCCGGTGCCAACGGCGCAGGTAGCGGGCGGCGCTCTCGGCCAGCGACGCCAGCGCGGGCCCGGCGGGGTGCAGCGGCGTCGGCGTCTCGACGGTGTCGAGCGTGCGACCGAACAAGTCGGTGGCCACGATGCTGGTGGTCCGGGCGCCGATGTGGATGCCCAGCGTCACGAACGGCTCGTGGTTGACCTCGACCGGCACCCGTGGGCGGCCGATGGCCCCGGCGACGGCCAGGTCGGCGCGCTCCCGCAGCAAACCGGCCTCGAGCAGGGCGATGACTTGGCGGTTGACCGTCGCGATGCTCAGCGAGGTGACACCGGCGATGACGTCACGACCGACGGGTCCCCGCAACCGGATGGCGCGGAAGACGGAGGCCGCCGCGGAGTCGGGGATGTGCAGTGCCGGCGGCACGATCTGACGGGGTACCGACCGGCGGCCCTTGTGGCTGGCCCTGTTGGGCGAATGGTGAGACTGGGTGAGTGTGTTCGAGCGCACGATCGTCCTTTTGTCCGAGATTTACCGGCCGGTCTTCGGCCACACCTGAAAATCAGGAGCGGCAAAGTGCGCGGCAACAACACGCACCCGCCGCGCAGGTGCAGGCGGTGGTGATGTTGGACAAGGAGCGGTGGAGCACACCGAAAATTTACCACGTTTACTAAGGTTGCTTCGATGGTTGAATCGGTCAGGAATGAACGGGTCGCGGTGGTCACGGGGGCCAGCTCCGGGATCGGCGAGGCGACGGCCCGGACCCTTGCCGCACAGGGCTTTCACGTGGTCGCGGTGGCTCGCCGGGCGGACCGGATCAACGCCCTGGCCACGGAGATCGGCGGGACGGCCATCGTGGCCGACGTCACGGACGATGCGGCCGTCGCGGCTCTCGCCAGCGAATTGAGCCGGGTCGACGTGCTGGTAAACAACGCCGGCGGCGCCCGCGGCCTGGCACCGGTCGTCGAATCCGACTTCGAGCACTGGCGGTGGATGTGGGAGACGAACGTGATGGGCACGCTGCGGGTCACCCGAGCGCTGCTGCCCAGGCTCATCGATTCCGGCGACGGCCTGATCGTGACGGTGACTTCCGTTGCCGCACTTGAGGTTTACGACGGGGGCGCCGGATACACGGCGGCCAAGCACGCCCAGGGCGCCCTGCACCGCACGCTGCGCGGCGAGTTGCTGGGTAAGCCGGTGCGGCTGACCGAGATCGCGCCGGGCGCGGTCGAGACGGAGTTTTCGCTGGTTCGCTTCGACGGCGATCAGCAACGCGCCGACGCCGTCTACACCGGCATCACTCCGCTGGTTGCCGCCGACGTCGCCGAGGTGATCGGCTTCGTGGCCTCCCGGCCGCCCCACGTCGACCTCGACCTGATCGTCATGAAGCCGCGCGACCAGGCGTCGGCCACCCGGTTCAACCGCCGGGGCTAGTCCCCGGGCCGGCAGAGGTGGTCGTGGTCGTGGGCGTCCCGGACAGGCTCGGCGCGGTCGACGGCGTGACCGGCGCGGTGACGGGAATCTGGGTGGACGGCGGGCGCGCGGTGGGCGGCGGCAGCGCCGACATGGCCACCCAGGTGTCCCAGTCGACGGCCCAGTCCCAGATGTCGCCGTCGGAGTAGGACAGCTGAATGCTGCTGCCCGTCACTTCCACCGGGTCGCCGTAGATCGCCGACTCGAAGTACTGCTCGGCGTCGCCGGTCGACAGGTTGATGCAGCCGTTGGTGACGTTGGTGTTGCCCTGCGCGCCCGCGCTCGCCGGGTTGGCGTGGATGAACTCGCCGTTGTTGGAGATCCGGACGGCCCAACGCTCGTGCACGTGGCTGTAGCCGGCGGCGGGGTTGGACATGTAGAAGTCCGCGTACTTCTCGGTGACCACGTGGATGCCGTTGCGAGTGACGTTGCGCGCCTTGTCGGCCTCGCCGTAGCTGCACGGGAAGTCCATGATGACGCCTTCGTCCCTGACCACCTGGATGCGGTGCGACGTGACCTCGGCCTTCACCACCTGCCGGCGGCCGATCTGGATGTTCAACGAGATGTCCTCGGCGCCGTACGCGCTGTCGCCGAACGGCAGGCCGTACAGCTTCGCGTCGACGTTGACGGTGGTGCCCGCGGGGTAGTACTCGCGGGTGCGGTAGTGCACGCGTGCGCCCTGCGCCTCGTCGGGCAGCCACGCCCAGCTGCCCTCGACGGGCGGATTCGTGGTGACGGTCAGCGCCTTCTCCACGGAAGCCTTGTCGGTGATCGGCGCGTCGAACTGGATGATGATCGGCGCCGCCACCCCGACCGTCTGACCGTCGGCCAACTGGAATGACCCGCTGATCTTCTTGGTGGGCGACACGGTGGTGAACTTGCCCGTGACCGGGACCGCCTTGCCGTCGTGCCCGACGGCCGAGCCGCTCCACGTGTAGGTCGCGTCGTAGCCCAGGGGCTCGGTGGTGCTGTAGACGGTGCGGTCGGAGTTGAACTTGCCCGCCACGGCCTTGCCCGCGGAATTCGTCAGCGCGACGCGCTGGAACCAGCCGTCGCTGATCTCGACGCTGATCGGGGCGATCGGCACCACGTTCTCGGCCGCATCGGCCGGCTGGAACTTCAGTTTCGGCGCCGGCCGCCGCTCCTTCTTCTCGGCCTGCTTGCCCGCGGGGCCACCGCACGCGGCCAACACGCTGGGGGCGAACACACCCAGTCCGAGGCTCGCCAGGGCCACGCGCCGGTTGACCGGCTGCGGGCTGCGCGACATGCTCACGAAAGTCAAAGATACCGGGCAAATTCCGGCGCGCCCGCCGCGACAAATCCGGCGTTCGAACGATTCGGAGCTACAGCCTGCAGCCGAGCAGGACCGGCTCGGGTTGCAATGTGACACCAAACACATCACGGACCCCGTCGCGGATGGCGCGGGCCAGCGCGATCACCTCTTCGGCGGTGGCTCCGCCGCGGTTGGTGAGCGCCAGTGCGTGCTTGGTGGACAGCCGGCACCGCGCCGTCGGGTCGTCGGGGTAACCCTTTGCGAAGCCGGCCCGCTCCACGAGCCAGCCGGCGGCCAGCTTGACGCCGTCCGGCGCCGGGTAGTGCGGGACCGGCCCGGCCACGCTTTCGGCCAGCCGCTCGTACACCTCGGGTGCGACCACGGGATTGGTGAAGAACGAACCCACGCTCCAGGTGTCGTGGTCACCCGCGTCGAGCACCATGCCCTTGCGGCCCCGCAGCGTCAGCACCGCATGGCGGACCGCCCGCGGGTTGGCGCGCTCGCCGCCGCTCAAGCCCAGCGCGGCGGCCAGTTCGCCGTAGCGCAGCGGCGCGCTGGCACCCGAGGCGTCCAGCGCGAACTCGACTTCCAGTACCACCCAAGGGGTTTCGGGGCCGGCCTGCTTGAGCACGCTGGTGCGGTAGCCGAAGCCGAGCTCGCCGCCAGGCACCCAGCGGACCGCCCCGCTGCCGCGGTCCAATATCCGGACCCGGGTGATGGTGTCGGAGACTTCGGCACCGTAGGCCCCGACGTTTTGCACCGGGGTGGCCCCGGCCGAACCGGGAATGCCGGACAGGCATTCCAGCCCACCCAGACCGTGCTCGATGGCGCGGACCACGACGTCGTCCCACACCGCGCCCGCCTCCGCGCGCACCAGGTTGCCGTCGACGCTGATGCCGCTGTTGGCCAGCCGCACCGCCGTGAGGCCGGTCAGGGTGTCGGCGATCACCAGATTGGAGCCGCCGGCGAACACCAACACCGGGGAGCGTTCTCCCCCACGGCTTTCGGCATCCAGCTCCCGCACCACGGCCACCACCTGTTCCGTGCTGGTGCAGGTGATCAGGCGGCGCGCGACCGGCCCCACCCGCAACGTCGTCAGCGGCGCGAGCGGCACCGCTTCGGCGACGTGCGCGCCGGCGAACGTGGAACCGGCGTCGCTGGATTTCATGGCCCGTAACGGTAGCCTCACCTGCTATGCCGCGTTCATTCGACTTGTCCGCCGACTACCACGGCAGCGTTGAAGAGGTGCATCGGGCGTTCACGGACGAGAGCTATTGGCGGGCACGGCTGGCCGGATCCGGTGTGGACTTCGCCACGCTGGAGTCGATGCGGGTCGGTGGCGAAACCGGTAACGACGACACCGTCGAGGTCGTCACCGTGCAGGTGATCCAGAGTCACAAGCTGCCCGGGATGGTCACGCAACTGCACAGCGGCGATCTGCGCATCAGGCGCGAGGAGAGCTGGGGACCGGTCGCCGACGGCGCCGCGCAAGGTTCGGTGGTCGGCTCGATTCTGGACGCCCCGGTGAATCTGACCGGCACCGCAATGCTGTCGCCCATTCACGAGACCGGCGGCGCCCGACTGACATTCCGGGCCACCGTCCAGGTGCGCGTCCCGATCATCGGCGGCAAGCTGGAGAACATCATCGGCACCCGGCTTTCCGAGTTGGTGGCGGCAGAGCAACGGTTCACCACGGAGTGGATCGCCAGAATGGCGTGAGGGCGCCGAGCCTAAGCTGGCGCCCATGCGAATCGCGTTGGCGCAAATCCTCAGCGGCACCGATCCGGCCGCCAACCTAGACCTGGTGCGCGAGAACAGCGCCCGGGCCGCCGACGCGGGCGCGGAGTTGGTGGTGTTTCCGGAGGCCACCATGTGCCGGTTCGGGGTTCCACTGGCGCCGATCGCCGAGCCGGTCGACGGGCCGTGGGCCGCCGGTGTGCGGCGGATCGCGACCGACTGCGGGATCACGGTGATCGCCGGCATGTTCACCCCGTCCGGGGACGGCCGGGTACGGAACACGCTGATCGCGGCCGGTCCGGGCAATCCGAACGAGCCAAACACGCACTACGACAAGATCCACCTCTACGACGCCTTCGGCTTCACCGAGTCGCGCACCGTCGCGCCCGGCCGCGAGCCGGTGGTGATCACGGTCGCGGGTGTCCGGGTGGGGTTGACCGTCTGCTACGACATCCGCTTCCCGGCGCTGTACACCGAGCTGGCCCGCCGGGGCGCCCACCTCATCGCCGTCTGTGCGTCCTGGGGCGCGGGTCCCGGCAAGCTCGACCAGTGGACGCTGCTGGCGCGAGCCCGCGCGCTCGACTCGATGAGCTACGTCGCCGCCGTAGGCCAGGCCGACCCGGGCGAGTCGCTGACCGCGTCGGGCGCGCCCACCGGGGTGGGCGGCAGCCTGGTGGCCTCCCCATTCGGCGAAGTCGTCGCGTCGGCGGGCTCCGCACCGCAGTTGGTGGTCGCCGACATCGACGCCGATCGGGTCGCCGAGGCCCGCAAGAGCATCGCGGTGCTCCGCAACCACTCAGATTTCGCTCAGCTCGATAGGGCAGAATCGGTCGGGTGACGAACCCACAAGGACCACCGAACTCCGACCCGTCGCCGTGGGGCCGTCCCGGCAACGAAGGCCCTTTCGGCCAGCCCCCCACCGAGCGGCCGACCGAGCGGATCAACACCGGTGGCCCGGCAACAGCGCCGCCGCCGCCGGCTGCGGGTCCGCCGCCGGGTCAGACCGAACGGATCGCCACGCCCCCGCCGAACATGCAGCGGCCCGACTACCCGCCGCCGCCTCCGCCCGCCCCGCCCGCGGGGCAAACGGACAAGCTGCCCACCCCCGGCGAGGAGCCGGCCCAGGGGAAGAAGAAGCGGCGTTTCCGTGACCCGCTGTCCGTCGTGCTGGTCTGCATCATCGTCGCGTGCCTGGTGATCGCCGCCCTGGTCGGCGGCGAGCTGTACGTCCGTCACGTCGCCAACAGCAAGGTCGCCGAGGCGGTGGCGTGCGAGGTCAAGGACCAGGCCACCGCGTCGTTCGGGGTGGCGCCGTTGATGCTGTGGCAGCAGCTCACCAAGCACTACACCAACATCTCGGTGTCGACGGCGGGGAACCAGGTCCGCGATGCCAAGGGCATGAAGATCGACATCAACATCCGCGACGTCCAGCTCAACAGAACCCAGGACTCCAAGGGCACCATCGGGTCGCTGGAGGCGAAGGTCACCTGGACGTCCGACGGGATCAAGGAATCGGTCCAAAACGCGATTCCCGTGCTGGGCCCCTTCGTCACCAACACCGTGACCACCCACCCCGCCGACGGCACCATCGAGCTGAAGGGCATGCTGGACAACCTCACCACCAAGCCGGTGGTGTCGGGCACCGGCCTGCAGCTGCAGATCGTCAGCTTCAACGCGCTCGGCTTCACGATGCCCAAGGAGTCGGTGCAGTCGACGCTGGACGACTTCACCTCGAATTTCACCAAGAACTACCCGTTGGGCATCCACGCGGACAGCGTGCAGGTCACCAACGACGGTGTCGTCAGCCACTTCTCGACGCAGAACGCCAGCATCCCCGCCGGCAACAGCAACGACCCCTGCTTCGCCAACCTCTGACGCGGGGGACCTAATCAAGCCCGTCGAGCACCGCCCGGGTGCCGGATAGGCCCAGCCGCGTGGCGCCCGCCTCCAGCATCGCGAGCGCGTCGGCGGCGGTGCGGATGCCGCCGCTGGCCTTGACGCCCAACCGGCCGCCGACGGCCTGGCTCATCACGGTGACCGCACGCACCGAGGCGCCGCCCGCGGGATGGAACCCGGTCGAGGTCTTGACGAAGTCGGCGCCGGCGTCCTCGGCAGCGCGACACACCCGCACGAGCGTGTCCTCGTCCGTCCCCGACAACAGCACCGCCGACTCCACGATCACCTTCAGCACGCGGCCGGCCTCCTCGCGGTCCATGGCGGCGCGTACGGCCGCGATGTCGGCCCGCACCGCGCCGATGTCTCCCGCCAGCGCGGCGCCGATGTCGATGACCATGTCGACCTCGGCGGCACCGGATGCCACGGCCTGTTGGGCCTCGTGCGCCTTGACCGCCGAAACGTGCTTGCCCGACGGGAAACCCGCGACGCTCGCCACCCGAACGCCTCCCCCGGCCCGCACCGCGGCCGGGACCATCGACGGCGACACGCACGCCGCGTAGACGCCTAATTCGGCGGCCTCGGCGATCAGGGCGGCCACGTCCGCCTCGGTGGCCTCGGGCTTGAGCAGGGTGTGGTCGACCATCGCCGCCAGCTGCTCACGGGTGAGTTTGCTCGCCACTAGAACCTTTCTTCGGGAGCGCCGGGATTACACCCGGAGGCGACCATATCGGCATCGTCGACGACCGGGCGCCACGGCTCCAGGTTCCAGCTGGCCTTGCCGGGCTCCACCAACTCGGCCAACTGCCAGTGGCAGATGAACTGCGCGCGCATGCCGGCGGTGTCGGCGGCCGGCGCCAGCGCCAACACCTCGGCCCACGCCTCGTCGGCGAGGGCGGCGTTTCCGGGCTGCCCGGAAGCGGCCAGCCGCCCCGACGGTGTCGGGAAAACGCGCAGGCTGTCCAGGCCGGACCACTGCGCCCATTCGGTGTGGTCGATGAAGGGCGGAGACACCGTAACCGGGTCCGCCGCGCCGGTGCCCAGCGGACCCCAGAGCGCCAGCAGCACCACGGCGGGCGCCGTCAGCAGGGTTTTCATCCCGCCGGCGCTAGCGCGACTTACCTTGGATTTCCAGAAGTTTCGGCCGCACGTCGACCAGGTACACCCCGGCGGCGCACGCTGCGATCGCCATCCCGAGCACCCCGAAAACAAAACTCAGGATGGACGTCAGGGCGACGGCCAGACCGAGGATCACCAACCACACGGGCTTGGTCAGCTTTTCGGCCGCGGTGTAAGCGTCGGGCCGCTGTAGCGCGGCGTGCACGAACGCGTAGACCGCCGTGACCAAGACGGCGATCTGCAAGACCAACATGACGGTACCCACGAGGTGGCTCACGCCTTAAGCGTATGCGGGCGCCGTCCCAAACGTCGACTCGGAGTCGTCCGAAGGACGACTCCGAGTCGGCCGTCGTGACTTACTTCTGGGTGACCTTCTTGGCGGCCGCCTTCTTGGCGGGAGCCTTCTTGGCCGGGGCCTTCTTCGCCGGGGCCTTCTTCGCGACGGCCTTCTGAGCCTTCTTGGCCGTCTCGTCGGACTTCTTGGGCAGCTCGATGCCGACCAGCTTGGCCGCGCGCTCACCGACCGCGCGGGTCTGCGACGCGACGGTGCCCAGCGCCTCCTGGGTCAGCTCGACGGCCTGGTCCACGTAGCCCTCGGCGCGCGCGGAGGCGTCGTCCAGGCCCGTCTGGGTGCGGATCCGCTGCAGGGCGGCCTCGCCCCGCACGACCAGTTCGTTGTAGCGGTTGGTCGCCGCGTCCAGGTAGCCCTCGGCGGCCTTGCGCAGTTCCTCGCTGGTGAACCGCTCGCGCAACTCACCCAGTTGCTCGGGCAGGTCCTCCTGCAACTTGGTCAGGCGAGCCCGGCTCTCCTCCACCCGGGTGCGAGTGTCGACGCGGGTCTCTTCGGCGCGGTCACGCAGGTTGGCGATCAATTCGTTGACCGTCGCCAGGGCCAGGTCTGCCGCACCGAGGGCTGCCAGCAGGGGAGCTCGCAAGTCTTCGATGTTGGTGTTGTCCGCCATGGTTTTTCCTTTCGTTATCGGCGTTCTTGGTGTCTGTTGTGGAAGCGGAGACGAGCGTCCTTTTCCGGCCGGCGGCCGCCACACTTGTTCTTGGGTAACCCGAGCGGCCGGTGATTAATACATCACCACTCACGGGCGCGACATGGAAGAGCGGCGGCCGAAACCGACTGGCTCACTCGTCGTCGTTGGATTCGGTGAAACGCTCCTCGTTGCTTGGTTCGCTGGACTCGTTTTGTTGGGTGAACGATGCGTAGATGTCGAGCAGAATCTGCTTTTGGCGCTCGGTGATCGCGGTGTCGGTGATGACGGCGTCACGCACCTGACTCTTGTCGCTCGGCTCGAGAATCCCGGCCCGCACGTAGAGCACCTCGGCGGACACCCGCAACGCCTTCGCGATCTGGTTAAGCACGTCGGCGGACGGCTTGCGCAGGCCACGCTCGACCTGGCTCAGATAGGGATTGCTAACCCCGGACTTCTCCGCGAGTTGGCGCACCGAGACCTGTGCGAGCTCGCGCTGGCTTCGAATGAAGCTCCCGATGTCCGAGGCCATGTCGGAGGCGGCGTTGGACACCTTGGCGGAGAGCTTCTCCTCGGGTGCCATGGCGTGCTCCTGATGGTCGGTGTTCCATCAGACTACTACAAGTGCTTGCTATTGCAAGCACTTGTTAGCACTGCTAGAAAAACAACTGCGCGACGGCGTAGATCACCAGCCCCGCCAACGAGCCGACCACGGTTCCGTTGATCCGGATGAACTGCAGGTCACGGCCGACGTGCAGCTCGATGCGCCGACTGGCCTCCTCAGCGTCCCAGCGCTCGATGGTGTCGGTGATGATCGCTGTGATCTCCACCCCGTACTGCGAAACCAGGTGCTGGGCGGCCCGCACGATCCAGTTGTCCACCTTGTCGCGTAGCTCGGCGTCGTCGCGCAGCGAGTCGCCGATGCGGACCACCGTGTCGGTGATCCGCGTACGCAGCGTGCTGGACGGGTCGTCCACGCCCTCGAGCACCAGCCGTTTCAGCGTCTTCCAGGCCGTCGCGGCGGCGTTGGCGATCTCGTCGCGCGCCATCAGCTGCTCTTTGATCGCGTCTGCGCGCGCGATGGTTTCTGCGTCGTGTTGCAGGTCGCCCGCGAAGTCGAACAGGAACCGGGTCGCCGACCGGCGCAGTTCGTGATCGGGATTGCGCCGCACCTTGTCGGTGAAATCCATCAGTTCACGGTGGATGCGGTCGCCGACCAGGTGGTCGACGAAGCGCGGCGACCAGGTCGGCGAGTCGCGCTCGACCACCCGCTGGATCACCTCGCCGGCGTTCAGCGACCACTGGAAGGCCCGGTCGGCCAGCAACTGGATCAGGGCCTCCTGCCGGTTCTCGGCCAGCAGGGTGGCCAACACCCGCCCGACCGGCGGCCCCCACTGCGGTTCGGCGATGCGGCGCACGATCATCCGGTCGATCACCTGCTGGACGTCGTCGTCGCGCAGCAGCTCCACCAGCACCCGCAGCACAGTGGCTGTCTCGCCGGCCACCCGTTCGGCGTGCGAAGCCTGCGACAGCCACTTGCCGAGCCGTCCGGGTACTTCGGCGTCCCGCAGCTTGGTCTCCACCACCGGGGGCGACAGGAAGTTCTCCCGCACGAAGGTTCCCAGGCCCTCGCCGAGCTGGTCCTTCTTGCGCTTGATGATCGCGGTGTGCGGGATGGGGATGCCCAGCGGATGCCTGAACAGCGCCGTCACCGCGAACCAGTCGGCCAGCGCGCCCACCATTCCGGCCTCCGCGGCGGCACCGACGTAGCCGACCCAGGCGCCCAGGCCGGTATGGGCCTGCGCCCACCGGCAGGCCAGGAACAGGCCGGTGGCGCCGATCAGGAAGCCCAGCGCCACCGCCTTCATCCGACGCAGCGCCACCCGGCGCTCGGCATCGGCCTGCGGGTCGGCACCGGCGAAAGATTCGGCGAGCGACGTGTGCGGCCGCCCGGGTGCCGTCGAGGCCGGCCCCGCCGGTCGCGGGCCCGGCGCTTGGCCTCGGGGCGAGGCTCTGTGTACCACCTCACCATCATCTATGGTCTCGGGCGATTGGTGTGACGGCACTGTTCACAGAGCCCGCGCCGGGTGTTGGCCAAAGTCCCAAATTGGCCCGCACGCCGTAGTATCGGGGGCGTCTAGTGAATGGGATATCGGCGACAGTGGCAGAGCAAATGTTGGCGGTGACGGCCAAGACGGATGGCCGCAAGCGGCGCTGGCACCAACACAAGGTGGAGCGGCGCAACGAATTGGTGGACGGCACGATCGATGCGATCCGGCGGCACGGCGGCGCCTTGAGCATGGACGACATCGCCGCGGAGATCGGCGTGTCCAAGACGGTGCTGTATCGCTACTTCGTCGACAAGAACGACCTGACCACCGCCGTGATGATGCGGTTCACGCAGACCACCCTGATTCCTAACCTGGCCGCGGCGCTGACGTCCAATCTCGACGGCTTCGACCTGACCCGCGAGGTGATCCGGGTGTACGTCGAAACCGTCGCGAACGAACCCGAGCCGTACCGCTTCGTGATGTCCAACAGCTCCGGCAGCAAGAGCAAGGTGATCGCCGACTCCGAGCGGATCATCGCCCGCATGCTCGCCGTGCTGATGCGCCGCCGCATGCAACAGGCGGGAATGGACACCAGCGGTGCGGAGCCCTGGTCCTACCTGATCGTCGGCGGCGTGCAGCTGGCCACTCACTCGTGGATGTCCTCCCCGCGCATGAGCCGCGACGAGCTGATCGACTACCTGACCATGCTGAGCTGGAACGCGCTCAAGGGCATCGTCGAGGTCGGCGGGTCACTGGAGAAGTTCCGCGAGGAGCCCCATCCGTCGCCGATCGTCCCGCCCCGAGAGCATCGGGCTCAGCCGGCGCTTTAGCCGGCTCACATCGCGGCGCGGCACCCTTGCTTTTGTGAATTGGGCCCGTCTCGTGTGACGCTATGACCCGCTACGGAGCACCACCTGCATCGCCGCAACGACTAGCATGCAGGGATGCATCGGGGGCGAGGCAGATGCACCGTGCCGGCTGGCCGTTCCCGCCTCCGCATAAACGAAAGGCTCTTCTCGACATGTCCGTGCAGCTCACGCCGCATTTTGGAAACGTGCAGGCCCACTACGACTTGTCCGATGATTTCTTCCGGTTGTTCTTAGACCCCACCCAGACCTACAGCTGCGCCTACTTCGAGCGTGACGACATGACGCTGGAGGAGGCGCAGCTGGCCAAGATCGACTTGGCGCTGGGCAAGCTGAAGCTCGAGCCGGGGATGACGCTGCTGGACATCGGTTGCGGTTGGGGCGCCACCATGCGACGGGCCATCGAGAAGTATGACGTCAACGTCGTGGGCCTGACGTTGTCGGAGAACCAGGCCGAGCATGTGCAGAAGACGTTCGACCAGATGGACACCCCACGCACCCGGCGGGTGCTGTTGGAGGGGTGGGAGAAGTTCCACGAACCCGTCGACCGCATCGTTTCCATCGGTGCCTTCGAGCATTTCGGACGCCAGCGCTACGGCCGCTTTTTCAAGATGGCCTACGAAGCGCTGCCGCCCGACGGGGTGATGTTGCTGCACACGATCGTTCGCCCCTCGTTCAAAGAGGCCAGGGCGCGCGGCATGACGCTGACCCACGAGATCGTTCACTTCTCGCAGTTCATCCTGACCGAGATCTTCCCGGGGGGCTGGCTCCCGACGCCTCAGACCGTCGGAGAGTACGCCGTCACGGCCGGCTTCAACCTGACCCGCGTCCACTCGCTGCAGCTGCACTACGCGAGGACCCTGGAGATATGGGCGGCAGCCCTCGAGGCGAATCGCGAGCAGGCCATCGCCATCCAGTCCGAAGAGGTCTACGACCGGTACATGAAGTACCTGACGGGTTGCGCGAAGCTGTTCCGCCAGGGCTACACCGACGTGGACCAGTTCACGCTGGAAAAGTAGCCGGGTACGGACCCGAACGTCGCGGCCTACTTCACGAGGGTGAACTGCCCGACGTTGCTGATGCCCTTACGGAAGAACTCCTCGCAGCCGGTCAAGTAGCGCATGTACTTGTCGTAGACCTCTTCGGACTGCAGCTCGATCGCCTGTTGCCTGTTCCCCTCGAGATTTGCCGCCCAAAGGTTGAGCGTGCGCTCGTAGTGCTCCTGCAGCAATTGGACTTCCTCCACTGAGAACCCAGCGCCTTGCGCAAACTTGAAAATGTCCTCCTGCGCCGGCAACTGTCCGCCCGGGAAAATTTCAGTTCCGATGAACCGTGCGAACCGAATATCGCGCATCGTGATGGAAACGCCGCGCTCATACTGCTGCTTTTGGGTGTACGTCAAAATCGTATGCAACAACATACGGCCGTCATTGGGAAGAATATTGTAGGCCCGTTCGAAGAACGCGGCGTACCGCTCCATCTTGAAAGCTTCGAAGGCGCCGATGGTGACAATCCGATCGACCTTGTCCTCGAACTCTTCCCAGCCCTGCAGCCGCACCTCGACGTTGCGGTTTGTCGGCAGTCCGGCCAGTTTGTTCTTGCTGTACTCAAATTGGTTGTGGCTCAGCGTGATTCCGATGACATTGACGTCAAATTTCTCCACGGCCCGTTTCAGCGCCTCGCCCCAGCCGCAGCCGATGTCCAGCACCGTCATCCCAGGCTCGAGGTTCAGCTTTCCCAGCGCCAGGTCGAACTTCGCGATCTGCGCATCTTCGAGGGTCATATCGTCACGCGCGAAATATGCGCATGTATAGGCCATCGTGGGGTCTAGAAACAAAGCGAAGAAGTCATTCGAGACGTCGTAGATGGATTGCGACTCCTCGTAAAATGGCTCCAAAGCCGTCATGCCCGCTCCATATCTTTCCACCATTGGACGCGAGCATAATAACTGACGCGTACCGATTTGGCGCGGTCAGCCGGCCATCCAGGTGCCGCTAGTTCATTCTTGCGGCATCAGTATGCGTAAAAGCCCTGGCCGGTTTTCTTGCCGAGCCGGCCCGCCTCGACCATCCGCAGCAACAGCGGGGGCGGGCCGTACTGCGGTTCCTTGAATTCCTCGAACATCTTGTCCGCGATCAGCTTCAGGGTGTCCAAGCCCACCAGATCGGACAGCCGCAGCGGGCCCATCGGGTGCGAGAGCCCGGCGACAACCGCTTTGTCGACGTCTTCGATGGTGGCAAAACCGGCCTCCACCATGCGAATTGCCGACAACAGATAGGGAACCAGCAGCGCGTTCACCACGAAGCCGGACCGGTCGGAACAGCGCACCACTTGCTTGCCCAGGACCGCGCTCGCGAATTCTTCGGTGCGCGCGGCGGCGGCTTCGTCGGTGACCAAGGTGCTGACCAGCTCGACCAGCGGGAGCACCGGCACGGGATTGAAGAAGTGCAGACCCAGCACCCGCTGCGGGTTCTTGGTGGCCGCGGCGATCTTCATGATCGGGATGCTGGAGGTGTTGGACGCCAGCACCGCGTCGGGATCCGTGATGGCCCGGTCGAGTTCGGCGAAGATGTCCGCCTTGACGGACTCGTCCTCGATGATCGCCTCGATGACCAGCTGCCGGTCGGCGAGGTCCTTCAGATCGGTGGTGAAGGTGAGCTGGCTGAGCGCGCGGTCGCGCTCCCGCTCGGTCACCTTGCCCGCGCTGACGCCGCGCTCGAGCGACTTCACGATGCGGTCGCGTCCGGCCGTGATCAGAGCCTCGGTGGTCTCGAACACCGTCACGTCGACACCGGCTCGGACCGAGACTTCGGCGATGCCGGATCCCATCTGGCCGGCCCCGACAACCCCTACCCGCTGAATCGCTGCGTCGCTCACTGTCATCTCTTTCGGTGTCGCGTATCGTCCTGCACCGCAATAGGCCCCGCCCAGGTATGACTGGGCGGGGCCTACGCTACTTCATCGCCGAACAAGCGCGGAATCGCGTCAACTGGGCTGCAGAAGCGCGATTCCGTGCCTGCTCAACACCCCTCGGTGACCCAAACCGTCGGTTTCACTTCGTCCTCGCGGGCCTATCGGCCCGCTCCTCCTCAGTGACCCAAACCGTCGGTTTCACTTCGTCCTCGCGGGCCTATCGGCCCGCTCCTCCTCAGTGACCCAAACCGTCGGTTTCACTTCGTCCTCGCGGGCCTATCGGCCCGCTCCTCCTCAGTGAAACTGGCCCTCTTCGGTGGAGCCGGTCAGAGCGGTGGTCGACGAGGTGGGGTCGACCGTGGTGGCGATCCGGTCGAAGTAACCGGCACCGACCTCACGCTGGTGCTTGGTGGCCGTGTAACCGCGTTCCTCGGCGGCGAACTCGCGCTCCTGCAGCTCCACGTACGCGGTCATCTGGTTGCGGGCGTAGCCGTACGCCAGATCGAACATCGAGTAGTTCAGCGCGTGGAAGCCGGCCAGCGTGATGAACTGGAACTTGAATCCCATTGCGGCAAGCTCCTTTTGGAACTTGGCAATGGTGGCGTCATCCAGGTGCTTGCGCCAGTTGAACGACGGCGAGCAGTTGTAGGCCAGCATCTGGTCGGGGAACTCGGACTTGACGCCCTCGGCGAACTTGGCGGCCAGCTCGAGGTCCGGCGTGCCGGTCTCCATCCAGATCAGGTCGGAGTACGGCGCGTAGGCCTTGGCGCGGGCGATGCAGGGCTCGAGGCCGTTGCGCACGCGGTAGAAGCCCTCCTTCGTCCGCTCACCGGTGATGAACGGCTGGTCACGCTCGTCGACGTCCGAGGTGATCAGGGTGGCGGCCTCGGCGTCGGTCCGGGCGATCACAACCGTCGGCACGTCGCAGACGTCGGCCGCCAGGCGAGCCGAGGTCAGCGTCCGGATGTGCTGCTGGGTCGGGATGAGCACCTTGCCACCGAGGTGACCGCACTTCTTCTCCGACGCGAGCTGGTCCTCCCAGTGCGTGCCCGCGACGCCCGCGGCGATCATCGCCTTCTGCAGTTCGTAGACGTTGAGCGCACCGCCGAAGCCGGCCTCGCCGTCCGCGACGATCGGCGCCAGCCAGTTCTGAACCGACCGGTCACCCTCGACCCGGGCGATCTCGTCGGCGCGCAGCAGCGCGTTGTTGATCCGGCGAACCACCTGCGGCACCGAGTTGGCCGGGTACAGGCTCTGGTCGGGGTAGGTGTGGCCGGACAGGTTGGCGTCGCCGGCGACCTGCCAACCCGACAGGTAGATCGCCTTCAGGCCGGCACGCACCTGCTGGACGGCCATGTTGCCGGTCAGGGCGCCGAGCGCGTTGATCCACTCCAGGTCGTGCAGCTGTTCCCACAGCACCTCCGCGCCGCGGCGGGCCAGCGTGTGCTCCTCGACCACGGTGCCCTGCAGGGCGACGACGTCCTCGGCGCTGTAGGTACGGGTGACACCCTTCCAACGCGGGTTGGTGTCCCAGTCCTTCTGGATCTGTTCGGGGCTCTTCGGGGTGCCAACGACAGACATTGGGCATGCTCCTTAACGAATCTTCACTACTGAGTTGGTGAACGCTTCACCGGCGGTAGCTAGCGGCTCAACTTCGCTGGTGTGCTAACTCGAAGATGACATAGCTGTTGACGCTGGTCCAGCCGTTTCATTTGCCAATTTCGGCTACGACTTGACCGGGATTTGCAAATCTTGCGAAGTTGAACGGAAACTGAACCGTTTCAGAAGCTACCCGTCAGTAACCCCATATCCGCAGGTCAGAACGGAAATTGACGGGGGTGACGGTTCGGCTACCGGCTGAAGATCGCGGCGACCGCTTTCGCCTCGTCGCCAACCGCGTATGTGAGCGTTGTAACAGTGCGATCGGCCAGGTTGGGCCCGAATTGGTCGGTCGAACCGGGCGGGTACACGTGCGAAATGATCTCCAGCTTGTCGCCCAGGGCCACCGGCGCCTCGTGCTCGATCGTGATGCGCAGCGGCAGCTGCATCACCTCGAGGTGCGAGGCCAGGTAGTCCTCGATCACGCTCCAATACACCGAGTTGTTCATGTGGTCGAACAAGTCGATGTCGGTGACCCGGACGGGGAACTCGTGGATCTCCGCGGCATCGTCGCGGCTGCCCGGCTTCAAGTAGCCCTTCCAGCGCAGCCGGTCGATGGAGGTCGTCTTGTGCAGGCCCGCGAGGAAGTCGTCGGAGATGCGCGACGGCATCTGGGTTTCCCGGTTGATGTTGATCCAGAAGGCCTCGGACTCGATCAGGCCGCCCTTGCGTCCGTCGACGCGGACGCGCATCTCACACCACCGGTTCGACGTGCCCGAACACCACCTGCGGCACCGCAGCATGTCCTGGAACTCGATCGGGCGGATCAGGTCGAGCATCGTGCGGCGGACGATCCACAGAGGGTGGGTCTCCTCAAAGCCCATCTCGCGCAGCTGATCCTGCCCGACGTCCTGGATGTGCCGGCACGCGGCGTCCAGCCGCAACCGGCCGGTGCGGTCGATGTCGGCCACCCGCAGCGGCCATTCGCGGTCGAACACATCGGGGTGGCCGTCGGGAACCGGCATCAATTCTTTGTCCAGGCTCACGGCGTGCTCCCCGTTTCCTCCTCGTGGGCACCCCAGGCCAGCCCTGGGGCTCGTTGCGAATCATGCCAACGCCGTGGGGCAAAAACCAATCGCGACGCGACCGCACCACTATGCGAACCCTGCCAACTTCGGGTTAGCAACCCGGTACCCTGGGCAAAGTGTCCAAAACCTTCGTCGGTTCCCGCGTCCGCCAGCTGCGCAACGAGCGTGGGTTCTCCCAGGCCGCCCTGGCCCAGATGCTGGAGATCTCCCCGAGCTACCTCAACCAGATAGAGCACGACGTTCGCCCCCTGACGGTGGCGGTGCTGTTGCGGATCACCGAGGTATTCGGCGTGGACGCGACGTTCTTCGCCTCCCAGGACGACACCCGGCTGGTCGCCGAACTGCGCGAGGTGACCCTGGACCGCGACCTGGACATCGATGTCGACCCGGCCGAGGTGGCCGAGATGGTCGGCGCCCACCCGGCACTGGCCCGGGCGGTGGTCAACCTGCACCGGCGCTACCGGATCACCACGGCGCAGCTGGCCGCCGCCACCGAGGAGCGGTTCTCCGACGGCAGCGGCAGCGGCTCGATCACCATGCCGCACGAGGAGGTGCGCGACTACTTCTACCAGCGCCAGAACTACCTGCACGAGCTGGACACCGCCGCCGAAGACCTCACCATCCAGATGCGACTGCACCACGGCGACCTGGCCCGCGAACTGAATCGTCGGCTGACCGAGGTGCACGGCGTGCACATCAACCGGCGGATCGATCTCGGCGATACCGTGCTGCACCGGTTCGACCCCGGCACCAAGACCCTGGAGATCAGCAACCACCTCTCGCCCGGGCAGCAGGTTTTCAAGATGGCCGCCGAACTGGCCTACCTCGAGTACGGCGACCTCATCGATCAGCTGGTGGAGGAGGGCAAGTTCACCAGCGACGAGTCGCACACGCTGGCCCGGCTGGGGCTGGCCAACTACTTCGCCGCGGCCGCGGTGCTGCCCTACCGCCAATTCCACGACGTCGCGGAGAATTTCCGCTACGACGTCGAACGGTTGTCCTCCTTCTACGCGGTGAGCTACGAGACCATCGCGCACCGGCTTTCGACGCTGCAACGCCCGTCGATGCGCGGTGTGCCGTTCTCGTTCGTCCGGGTGGACCGGGCCGGCAACATGTCAAAACGCCAGTCGGCCACCGGTTTTCACTTTTCCTCCAGCGGAGGCACCTGCCCGCTGTGGAACGTCTACGAAACGTTCGCCAACCCGGGCAAGATCCTGGTGCAGATCGCCCAGATGCCCGACGGGCGCAACTACATGTGGGTGGCCCGCACCGTGGAACGCCGCGCCGCCCGGTATGGTCAGCCGGGTAAAACCTTCGCGATCGGGCTGGGCTGCGAGCTTCGCCACGCGCACCGGCTCGTCTACTCGGAAGGACTCGACTTGTCGGGTGATATCGCCACACCGATCGGCGCGGGTTGCCGGGTCTGCGAACGGGACAACTGCCCGCAGCGGGCCTTCCCCGCTTTGGGGCGCGCGCTGGATCTGGACGAGCACCGCAGCACGGTCTCCCCGTACCTGGTGAAGCAACCGTGACCACCGCGCGGGAGGGCCGCATCCCGTCGGGGCGGTTCCGCGAACTCGGGTTGATCAACTGGATTCTCGCTAAGTTGGCAGCCCGCAAGGTCCGGGCGCCCGAGATGCACCTGTTCACCACGCTGGGCCAGAACAAGTTTCTGTTTTTGGTGTGGAGCATCTACAGCGGCCGCGTGCTGCGGGGCCGGTTGCCCGCGATCGACACCGAGTTGGTGATCCTGCGGGTCGCGCACGTGCGCTCTTGCGAATACGAGCTGCAGCACCATCGCCCGATGGCCGCCAAGAAGGGGCTGAACGCCGACCTTCAGGCCGCCATCTTCGCGTGGCCCCAGCGGCTGGACCCGGTCGAGGCGCGCCTGACCGTGCGGCAGCAGGCGCTGCTGACCGCGACGGACGAGTTCGTCAAGGACCGGACCATCTCCGACGCCACCTGGCAGCAACTTGCCCAGCACCTTGAGCGGCGCCAGCTGATCGAATTCTGCATGCTGGCAAGCCAATACGACGGGCTGGCCGCGACGATGTCCGCCCTGGCCATCCCGCTGGACAACCCGCGCTAGACCCTGGTCAGAGGTAGACGCTGGCGAGCACGGCGAGCGTCAGCAGCAGCGGGGGCACCGGCAGGCCGAACCCGAACCCCGACCACGCGTATTTCCTGCGCCGGCGCAACAACGACGCCCACATCGTGGCGCAGACCGCCAACGCGAGCGACAGCAGCAACACCGTCGGCGCCCACTGCCCCACCGCCGCGTTGTCGTCGGCGATCGAAAAGGCCACCAACCACAGGACATAGCCGGCGGCAAGGCCGCCGACGGTCCCCAGAACGACGTCGCTGCGCATCAGGCTTTTAGAAGTTGATCATGTGGCCGACCAGGCCGTGGAAGCACTCCTGCAGCGCCTCGGACATCGTCGGATGCGTGTGCACGTTGCGGGCCAGCTCGGTGGCGGTCAGGTCCCACTTCTGCGCCAGGGTCAGCTCGGGCAGCAGCTCGGAGACGTCGTGGCCGATCAGGTGCCCGCCCAGCAGCTCGAGGTGTCTGGCGTCGGCGATCAGCTTCACGAAGCCGCTGGGGTCACCCAGGCCGTGCGCCTTGCCGTTCGCGCTGAACGGGAACTTGGCCACCACCACGTCGTGGCCTTCGTCGCGGGCCTGCTGCTCGGTCAGCCCGAAGCTGGCCACCTGCGGCTGGCAGAACGTCGCCCGCGGCAACATGCGGTAGTCGCCCAGGGCCAAAGTCTCTGCGCCGGCGATGGTTTCGGCCGCCACCACACCCATGGCCTCGGCGACGTGGGCCAGCATCAGCTTGCCTGTGACATCCCCGATGGCGTAGATGTGGGGGACGCTGGTGACCATGTAGTCGTTGACGCCGATGGCCTTGCGGTCGGTCAGCGCGACACCGGCCTTCTCCAGGCCGTAGCCCTCGACATTGGGCGCAAACCCGATGGCCTGCAACACTTTCGCCGCCTTGAGTTCCTGCGCGTTACCGTCCTTGCTCACGGCGACGGTGACCTCGGAGCCGTTGTCGTCGATGGACTCGACCTTGGTGCCGGTGAGGATCTTGATGCCCAGCTTCTTGAACTGCTTCTCGATCTCCTTGGAGACGTCGGCGTCCTCGTTGGGCAGGGCGCGCGGCAAGAACTCGACGACGGTCACGTCGACGCCGTAATTCTTCAGGACGTAGCCGAACTCCATGCCGATCGCGCCGGCGCCGGCGATGACGATCGACTCGGGCAACTCCCGGGACAGGATCTGTTCTTCGTAGGTGACCACGTTTGCCGACAACGACGTTCCGGGCACCAGCCGGGTGCTGCTGCCGGTGGCGATGATGGCGTTGTCGAACGTGACGGTGTCGGTGCCGCCGTCGTTGAGGTCCACGGACAGCGTGTTGGCGTCGGTAAACCTGCCGTACCCGTGGATCTCGGTGATCTTGTTCTTCTTCATCAGGAAGTGCACGCCGGCCACCCGGCCCTCGGCCACCTTGCGGCTGCGGTCGAAGGCGGTGCCGTAATCGAAGGTCGCCTCGCCCTTCATCCCGAAGGTGGCGGCCTCCTTGGTGAAGATCTGCACCAGCTCGGCGTTGCGCAGCAGCGCCTTGGACGGGATACAGCCGACGTTGAGGCAGACTCCGCCCCAGTACTTCGGCTCGACGACTGCGGTGTTCAGGCCGAGCTGTGCGGCGCGAATGGCTGCGACATATCCGCCGGGACCGGCCCCGAGGACGACGACGTCAAAATGGGTCACGGCCCCTACCCTAGTGGCCGCCCGGTCGACGCGTTACTACGGAATGAGCCCCACGAGGCAGTGGCCCACCCGCGCGCAGTGGTAATAGCCGAGCAGGGGCACCGCGGCGGCCAGCGAGGCGAACGGCCCCGACATCACCGCCAGCGACAGCGCCGAGACCAGCGGCCTGCCCTCGGCCATCGCGAGCAGCACGCCCGCGACGGCGCACGCCACCACGTACACCAGGACCACGAAGAGCGCCGGGGTCGCGTCCGCCGAGTGGTACCACCAATAGAACAGGCCGAGCCCGGCGACGGCCGCCACGGACCACACGCCGAGGGCGACCAGCAGCAGCTTCCACCACTTCAGGTAGAGGTAACGACCGGGAACGGTGACCGGTTGCACGGGCGCCATAGCGGATTCGTCGCCCGCAGCCTCTTCGTCGGCCGCGGGCGCGGGCGTCGCCGGCGCGGCGGCGGGCCGCTCACCCGTGTCCTCATCGGAATCCGAGAAATCCGGCTTCCACGACTGCGTCCCGGTGTCCTCGTCGGAATCCGTGAAATCCGGCACCCACGACTGGGTGCCGGGGCTCGACGGGGTGTCCTCGTCAGCCACCGGAGGCCACCTGGAGGGCAACGAGCACACCAAACCAGCCGGGCGCCACGGCCAAACTGAACGCACCGAGCGTCGTCACCCACCGACGCCCGGAGAACAGGATCGTGACCAGCCCGGCCACACTCGGAATCCCGACCACCAACGCGAGGGCGAAGGCCGGGCGGATGCTGCCATGGGCGGTCCCGGCGAACCCCACCCCCGCCAACAAGCCGACCGCGGCTCCGATCAGCATGGCGCCCGCCAACACTCGCGGTCGCGGCAGGGGTATCACGTTTTCGAGATTACTGCGGTCACCGGGCAGGAGGGCACGTTCGGGACGCCGCGTCAGTCACCACCTGGCCGCGCGCGGCGGGGCGTTCGCCACGCTCGTAATCGGCGCCGGTGATGACCGGCGTGGCCCGCAGCTCGGCCTGCTCGCCGTCGCTGAAGACGCGGCCGCGGGACAGGAACCGCACCCCCTCGGGCGCCTCCAGGCTGAACCCGCCGCCGCGGCCCGGGACCACGTCGATGACGAGCTGGGTGTGCTTCCAGGTTTCGTACTGCGGGCCCGAGATCCACACCGGCACCCCGTCCCCGACGTCGAGCACGCCGAGCAGCACGTCGCGGTCGCCGACCAGGAAGTCCCCGCGCGGGTAGCACATCGGTGACGACCCGTCGCAGCAGCCGCCCGACTGGTGGAACATCACCGGGCCATGCCGATCCTGCAGGCTCGCCAGCAGTTCGGCGGCAGCCGGGGTGATCACGACTCCTGAGGGGGGCCCGTGACCCATCTAGAAGAACCCCTGCGCCTTCTCGGAGTAGGAGACCATCAGGTTCTTGGTCTGCTGGTAGTGGTCGAGCATCATCTTGTGGTTCTCCCGGCCGATGCCGGACTGCTTGTAGCCGCCGAACGCGGCGTGCGCGGGGTACGCGTGGTAGCAGTTGACCCACACCCGGCCGGCCTGGATGTCGCGGCCGGCGCGGTAGGCGGTGTTGCCGTCGCGGCTCCACACCCCCGCGCCCAGGCCGTAGAGGGTGTCGTTGGCGATCGAGATCGCGTCGTCGTAATCGGAGAACGACGTCACCGCCACCACGGGGCCGAAGATCTCCTCCTGAAAGATCCGCATCTTGTTGTTGCCGGCGAAGATCGTCGGCTGCATGTAGTAGCCGCCGGACAGGTCGCCGCCCAACTCGGCGCGCTCCCCGCCGGTGATGATCACCGCGCCCTCGTCCTTGCCGATCTCGATGTAGGACAACACCTTTTCCAGCTGGTCGTTGGAGGCCTGGGAACCCAGCATCGTCTCGGTGTCCAGCGGGTCGCCCTGCCGGACCGCCTTGGTCCGGATGGCGGCCAGCTCGAGGAACTCGTCGTAGATGTCGGACTGGATCAGGCTGCGCGACGGGCAGGTGCACACCTCGCCCTGGTTGAGGGCGAACATGGTGAAGCCCTCGAGCGCCTTGTCGCAGAAGTCGTCGGCTTTGGCCATGACGTCGGAGAAGAAGATGTTGGGGCTCTTGCCGCCAAGCTCCAGGGTGACCGGGATCAGGTTCTGCGAGGCGTATTGCATGATCAGCCGGCCGGTGGTGGTCTCCCCGGTGAAGGCGACCTTGGCGATCCGATTGCTCGACGCCAGCGGCTTGCCCGCCTCGGCGCCGAACCCGTTCACGACGTTGACCACCCCCGCGGGCAGCAGATCGCCGATCAGCGACATCAGGTAGAGCACCGAGACCGGGGTCTGCTCAGCGGGTTTGAGCACCACCGCGTTGCCGGCCGCCAGGGCCGGGGCCAGTTTCCAGGTGGCCATCAGGATCGGGAAATTCCACGGGATGATCTGGCCCACCACGCCGAGCGGTTCATGGAAGTGGTAGGCGACGGTGTCGGAGTCGATCTGGGACAGCGACCCTTCCTGCGCGCGGATCGCCGCGGCGAAGTAGCGGAAATGGTCCACCGCCAGCGTGATGTCGGCGGCCAGCGCCTCGCGGATCGGTTTGCCGTTGTCCCACACCTCGGCCACCGCCAGCGCGGCCTTGTTCTCCTCGATCCGGTCGGCGATCTTGTTCAGGATCACCGCCCGCTCGGCCGGTGCGGTCTTGCCCCACGCGGGGGCCGCCCCGTGGGCGGCGTCCAGCGCCTTGTCGACGTCGGCCTCGTCGGAACGAGCCACCTCGCAGAACGGCTGGCCGGTCACCGGTGTCGGGTTCTCGAAGTAGCGGCCCCGCGCCGGCGGCACCCACCCGCCCCCGATGAAGTTGTCGTAGCGGGACTCATACGACATCAACGCCCCAGCGGACCCTGGACGTGCGAAAACAGTCATCTGCCCGGCTCCTCGCTCGTCGGTGTAATACACCTCACACTACCGCCGCGGGCCACAATGGCTTCCATGACGTCACAAGCCGCCGCTACCCCCGACGACGCCCAAGACCCCTACCTGTGGCTCGAGGACGTCACCGGCGAGGAGGCGCTGGACTGGGTGCGCGCGCGCAACGAGCCGACGCTGGCGATGTTCCGCGATGAGGACTTCGAGCGGATGCGCGCCGAGGCGCTCGAGGTGCTCGACACCGACGCCCGCATCCCGTATGTGGTCCGCCGCGGCGAGTACCTCTACAACTTCTGGCGCGACGCCGCCAATCCCCGCGGGTTGTGGCGGCGCACCACGCTGGAGAGCTACCGCACCGATGCCCCCGAGTGGGACGTGCTGATCGACGTCGACGAGTTGGGCCGGGCCGACGACGAGAAGTGGGTGTGGGCCGGCGCCGGCGTCATCAAACCGGAGTACACCCGCGCCCTGGTCGCGTTGTCCAGGGGCGGCTCGGACGCCTCCGTCGTGCGCGAATTCGACATGACCACAAGAGAATTCGTCGCCGAGGGGTTCCAGCTGCCGGAGGCCAAGTCGCAGCTCACCTGGGTGGACGGCGACACCGTGCTGGTGGGCACGGACTTCGGCGACGGCTCGCTCACCGACTCCGGCTACCCCCGGGTGATCAAGCGGTGGTGCCGGGGCACCCCGCTGACCGACGCGGAAACCGTGTTCGAGGGCGCCCGCACCGACGTCCGCGTGTCCGCGTCGGTGGACCGCACCCCCGGCTTCGAGCGCACCCTGCTGGGGCGGGCCCTCGACTTCTGGAACGAAGAGGTCTATGAGTTGCGCGGCCTGCCGGAAAACCCGGAACTGATCCGGATCGACGCGCCCACCGACGCGAGCCTGTCGATACACCGCGAATGGCTCCTGATCGAGCTGCGCACCGAATGGTTCTACGGCGCCCAGAGCTATCCCGCCGGCGCCCTGCTGGCGGCCGACTACGACGAATTCCTCGCGGGTACGGCGCAATTGAGCGTGGTATTCGAGCCCGACGAGCACACCGCGCTGAACCACTACGCGTGGACACGAGACCGGTTGTTGATGGTCACCCTCGCCGACGTGGCCAGCCGGGTGGAGATCGTCACGCCGGGCAGCTGGCGGCGCGAGCCGGTGCCCGGCATCCCCGACGCCACCCACACCGTCGTCGTCGGCGCCGACGACACCGGCGACGAGTTCTTCCTCGACTCCAGCGGATTCGTCACCCCCTCGCGGCTCATGCGCGGCACCGGCACCGGACCGCTCGATGAGATCAAGTCCGCGCCGGCCTTCTTCGACGCCGAAAACATGACGGTGGCACAGCATTTCGTGCCGTCGCAGGACGGCACGCCGATCCCGTACTTCGTGGTGCGGCCGGCTGGGGCGCAGGGCCCGGGCCCGACCATGCTGTACGGCTACGGCGGCTTCGAATCCGCCAACACCCCGGCCTACAGCGGCGTGCTCGGCCGGCTGTGGCTGGCCCGCGGCGGCACGTACGTGCTGGCCAACATCCGCGGCGGCGGGGAGTACGGGCCCGGGTGGCACACCCAGGCGATGCGCGAGGGCCGGCACAAGGTGGCCGAGGACTTCGCCGCGGTGGCAACCGATTTGGTGAATCGCCGCATAACCACCGTCGACCAGCTCGGCGCGCAAGGCGGCAGCAACGGCGGACTGCTCATGGGCATCATGCTGACCCAGTACCCGGAGAGATTCGGCGCGCTGGTCTGCAGCGTGCCGCTGCTGGACATGAAGCGCTACCACCTGCTGCTGGCGGGCGCCTCGTGGATGGCCGAGTACGGCGACCCGGATAACCCCGAGGACTGGGCATTCATCTCCGAATACTCGCCGTACCAGAACATTTCGGCGACGCGCCACTACCCGCCGGTGCTGATGACCACGTCCACCCGCGACGACCGGGTGCATCCGGGCCATGCCCGCAAGATGACGGCGGCGCTTGAGGCCGCGGGCCATCGGGTCTTCTACTACGAGAACATCGAGGGCGGCCACGCCGGCGCGGCCGACAACGAACAGGTCGCGTTCAAATCGGCGCTGACCTATTCGTTCCTGTGGCGGATGCTTGCGCCCCCGGGATGAGTTCCGCGGTCACCCCCGACCGGACGGCGTCAACGGCATCCCAATCTCGCGGCTCGAGGTTGGCCAGCGCTGCCGGGAAGACGCCGTCCTGCTCGGCCAGAATGTGGTCGCGCAGCACGCGGAGCGCTTCGAGCAGGCGCGCGGGCCAGGTCGGGTCGGTCGGCGTGCCGTGCGCGCACTCGGCAAGGACCGCTTCGATGCGGCGATGCTCCGCCGTGAGCGCGGCCACGTGGTCCGGGAATTGTGCGGCCAGCGCGGGAAACAACCCCCGGTTCCTCGACGCGGGTGTGCGGGGCGAGCACTCGCGTCATGCGGCGCACCGCCGCGGCCAATCCCGCCACATCGCCTGCAGCATGCGCCCGGCGCGCGCACCCGATCAGGTTCACCAGTTCGTCGTGTTCGCGTGTCAATTCGGCGACGGCCGCAACGGCCTGGCAGCCGCAATACTCACACATACGCTTCCTCCCGATGTCCAGGATCCCGCCGGCGTGGGGCCGCTGGCCAGGGCCGGTGGCCCACTGCGGAGAGGACCAACGTCCCCACTGGGCGGCCCATAAGATCGTCAACGTGTCGGCGATACAACGCATCGAACTCACCCTGCTGGCGACCGGGTTGATCTTCATCCTGGTCTCGGCGGCGCAGGCGCGCTACCGCTTCATCCGCCACCGCCGCGCCGGCCGGCGGTTCTACTGGGCGACCGCGATCATCGGCACCGTCTGTTTTGCCCTCGGCACCGGCAAGATCTGGCCCAACGCCGTCTGCGTGGCGGTGATCTTCTCCGGGCTCATCGTCCTGTCGGCCTACCTGACGACGCCGTATCTGAAGATCGGCGACCGCATCTACGCGTCGTCGCCGGAAAACCGTCAGCCCGACCCGTAAGGACGTCATGACTGCATCCGACTTCGAGACGCTCCTGTACACGACGGCCGGCCCGGTCGCCACCATCACGCTGAACCGTCCGGAGCAGCTCAACACCATCGTGCCGCCCATGCCCGAGGAGATCGAGGCGGCGGTCGGACGGGCGGAACGCGACCCGGCCGTCAAGGTGATCGTGCTGCGCGGCGCGGGCCGGGCCTTCTCCGGTGGCTACGACTTCGGCGGCGGCTTCCAACACTGGGGCGAGGCCATGATGACCGACGGCCGATGGGACCCCGGCAAGGACTTCGCGATGGTCACCGCCCGCGAGACGGGGCCGACAAGTAAGTTCATGGCCATCTGGCGGGCGTCCAAGCCGGTCATCGCCCAGGTGCACGGCTGGTGCGTCGGCGGGGCCAGCGACTACGCGCTGTGCGCGGACCTCGTCATCGCCAGCGAAGACGCGGTGATCGGCACCCCGTACAGCAGGATGTGGGGCGCGTACCTGAGCGGAATGTGGCTCTACCGGCTCAGCTTCGCCAAGGCCAAGTGGCATTCACTGACCGGCCGGCCGCTCACCGGGGTGCAGGCGGCCGAGGTCGAGCTGATCAACGAGGCGGTGCCGTTCGAGCGTCTCGAGGCCCGCGTCGCCGAGATCGCCGGCGAGCTGGCCCGCATCCCGCTGTCGCAGCTGCAGGCGCAGAAGCTGATCGTCAACCAGGCCTACGAGAACATGGGGTTGGCGTCCACCCAGACGCTGGGCGGCATCCTCGACGGCCTGATGCGCAACACCCCCGACGCCCTCGACTTCATCAAGACCGCCGAAACCCAGGGCGTGCGGGCGGCGGTCGAGCGGCGCGACGGCCCGTTCGGCGACTACAGCCAGGCCCCGCCAGAGCTGCGGCCCGACCCCACGCACGTCATCGTGCCTGATGGCGGCCAATGCTGAGACCAACTAGGAACCTGTCCGCCCCGGGTCAAAAAGTGTTACCGTAACAACTATGTCTTGGCTGAACACCGGCTTGCGCGCAGGCGCTGCCTTCCTGGCCCTCGGCATCGCCGCCGCCGTCTTCCCGAAGACCGCCGTGGCCGACTCCACGGAGGACTTCCCGATCCCGCGCAGGATGATCAACACCACCTGCGACGCGGAGCAGATCATGGCGGCCACCCGCGACACCAGCCCGGTGTACTACCAGCGCTACATGATCGACTTCAACAACCACCCGAACGTCCAGCAGGCGACCATCGACAAGGTGCACTGGTTCTACTCGCTGTCGCCGGAGGACCGCCGGACCTACTCCGAGAACTTCTACAACAACGACCCGCTGTGGTACGCGTGGCCCAACCACATGAAGCTCTTCTTCAACAACAAGGGCGTCGTCGCCAAGGCCACCGACGTGTGCGCCCAATACCCGCCCGGCGACATGTCGGTGTGGAACTGGGCCTAACGCCTGAAAAAAATCCGCGCGTCCCTGAGGAAGGCCGCGCGGATTTTTTTGTCTGCGCGCGCCGTCAGTAATGCGCCACCGGGTCCGCACCTGGGTCGGCCACCAGAACCAGCGGCCCATCACCGCGGCCACCGAGGCATGCCCAGGCCGATCGTCGGGCCGTCTCACAGCGAAGTGTTTCAACCACGTCCTGAGGCCGATTCGCAGTCTCGACAGCCACGCGCCTCGTGAGATCAGCGCGGCTGTACCAATCCGCCCGGCGGGTGCTCCTCGACGTTCTTGAGGAGCAAATCGCGCACGGCGGGACGCGGTCCGTACGGTCGCAGCATGGTGCTGGCGGGCCGTGGACGCACGTGCTGCGGCCACCAGAACCAGCGCCCGAGCAAGGTGGCCAGCGACGGCGTCATGAACGACCGCACGATCAAGGTGTCGAACAACAAACCCAGCGCGATCGTCGTACCTACCTGGGCCATCACCACCAGCGGGCTGAACATGAACGTGGCCATGGTCGCGGCGAACACCAGACCGGCGGAGGTCACCACCGAGCCCGAACCGGCCATCGCGCGGATCGTCCCCGTTTTGAGCCCGGCGTGGATTTCCTCCTTGAACCGCGAGATCAACAGCAGGTTGTAGTCAGAGCCGACCGCCAGCAGCAGGATGATCGCCATCGCCAGCACCATCCAGTGCAACTTCATGCCCAGGATGTACTGCCATAGGAGCACGGAGAGTCCGAATGAGGCGCCCAGTGACAGCAACACCGTACCGACGATCACGAAGGCCGCCACGACGCTTCGGGTGATCACCAGCATGATGATGAAAATCAGTGTGGCTGCGGCAATTCCGGCGATGATCAGGTCGATGTTAGAGCCGTCGTGCATGTCTTTGTACGTCGCGGCGGTGCCGCCGAGGTAGACCTTGGCGCCCTCCCACGGCGTGCCCTTGATCGCCTCGTGCACGGCCTGCTTTATCGGTTCGATATGGCTGATGCCCTCAGGAGTCGCCGGGTCGCCTTCATGGGAGATGATCAACCGGACGGCGTGCCCATCCGGCGAGATGAACTGTTTGAGACCTCGCTCGAAATCCGGGCTCTTGAACGCCTCCGGCGGAAGGTAGAACGTGTCGTCGTTCTTTGCTTTGTCGAAGGCATCGCCCTGGGCGGTGGCATTGTCGGACACCGCCCTGGCCTGTTCGTTGAGACCCATAGTGGTCGCATAGTTCGACATGACGGTGTCGAGGTTGCGCTGCTGGCTCTCGATCTGCGGCGGTATGAGCGCCACCAATTTCGGCTGGATCTGATCCAGCTTGTCCAGATTCGCGCTGAGGTCCACGATGTTCGCGGCCACCTGGTCGATGCCGTCGAGCGCGTTGAAGACCGACCGTAGCGCCCAGCAGACCGGAATGTCGTAGCAGTGCCTCTCCCAGTAGAAGAAGCTGCGGATCGGCCGGAAGAAGTCGTCGAAGTTGGCGATGTCGTCGCGCAATGCCTCGGTGATCCGCACGGTTTCTTTGGTGAGCCTGGTGGTTTCGTGTGTCGTGTTGCTGAGGTCCTGGGTCACCTGCATCTGCTCATGTAGCGTCGCAATCGTCTTGCGTAGCTCGTCGGCCTGCTTGAGCAGGTTCTTCGCCTGTTCGTCTTGATAGTGCTGGGTCTGGATCCGCCCTGCGGCTTGTGCACTCATCTGAAATCCGAGGGTGCTGTGGTCGAGCGGCGTGCCCAATGGCCGGGTGATCGTCTGCACCCGGCCGATTCCGGGAATGTGGAAGACCGCCTTGGCGACCTTGTCCAGGACGAGGAAGTCGGCCGAGTTACGCAGGTCGTGGTCCGTCTCGATCATCAACAGTTCGGGATTCAAACGGGCCTGATTGAAATGCCGGTCCGCGGCGGCATAACCGACATTGGCCGGGGTGTCCGCCGGCAGGAAGTGCCGGTTGTCGTAGTCCGTCTTGTATCCGGGCAGGGCGAGCAGACCAACCAATGCAACCCCGATGGTCACCGCGAGAACCGGTGCGGGCCAGCGGACGACCGCGGTGCCGATGCGACGCCAGCCCCGGGTCTGCAGCTTGCGCTTCGGATCCATGAGCTTGAAGAACGAAGCCACCGTCAGCATCGCCGGAGCCAGCGTCAAAGCCGCCAACACCGCGACCAGCATGCCGACCGCACAAGGCACCCCCAGCGACTGGAAGTACGGCAGCCGGCAGAAGCTCAGGCAGTACATCGCGCCGGCGATGGTCAATCCCGACCCGAGCACGACATGCGCGGTGCTGTGGAACATGGTGTAGAACGCTTGTTCGCGGGTCTCGCCCAAACCGCGGGCTTCGTGGTAGCGGCCGACCACGAAGATCGCGTAATCCGTCCCGGCGGCGATCGCCATAAGCACCAGCATGTTGTTGGCGAAGGTCGACAGCCCCATGACGCCGTAGTTGCCGAGCGTCGCGACGACACCGCGGGCCGCTGCCAGCTCGATGAACACCATGGCCAGCATGATCAGAACGATGCTCACCGACCGGTACACGAACAGCAGCATCACCACGATCACCAAAAACGTGACGAGCGTGACCTTCGCGACGCCCTTCTCACCCGCGTGGGACTGATCAGCGAACAGCGGACCCGCGCCGGTGACGTATGCCTTGATTCCCGGCGGCGCGGGCACCGAGTCGACGATCTTGCGGAGGGCCACGGCAGACTCGCTCGCCCTCCCGCTGCCCATGTTGCCGTCGAGGTAGACCTGGACGTACGCGGCCTTTTGATCGTGGCTCTGCGAACCCGCCGCCGTCAGCGGATCACTCCAGAAATCCTGGACGTGCTGAACGTGTTCCTTGTCTTGCTCGACGCGCTTGACGATCTCGTCGTAGTAGCGGTGCGCTTCGGCCCCGAGTGGCTTGTCGCCCTCCAGCAAGATCATGGCCGAGTTGTCGGAGTTGAACTCTTTGAACGTCGATCCGACCCGCATCATCGACTGAAAGGATGCCGCGTCGGTCGGACTCATCGACACCGAGTGAGTTTTGGCGACGACCTCCAGCTGAGGCGCCACGGTGTTGGTGACGAATACGATGCCCAACCACACCAGGACGATCGGCAGGGCAAGCCGATGGATCATCCGCGGCAGGAACGGCGGGATCAGCGGCTGATCGACGCGCGGCGGAGCCTCGCCCGGCGCGCTCATGCGGACTTGTCCAGGCAGTAGACGAAGGGGTTCACGGTTTGGTTGGGATCTGAGCGATTCGGAGTCTTGATGACGTCACCGCTCCCGTCGTGCTTGTTCACGACGAACCGGCAGGCGATCCAACTGCCGTCTCCTTGCGCCACCAGGTTTGCCGGGATGCCGGGCTTCGTTGAACTCAATACTTTGCTCCAGGGCAAGGGCACGTTCAGTGCCTGCTGCGGATGGGAGTTTTCGTCGAGGTAGTTGATGGTTGCCGTGCTGCCCGGTGAGCCCCAGACCTCGAGCGTGATCGTCTTGGCGTTGAACTCGTCGAGGACCTCGCCCGAGGTGCCACCACCGAACGAACCGCTGTGAACGCCGAAGACGCCGTGCAATCGGTATACGACGAATCCCGACACCGCGACGACAGCTGCGATCGTGAGCACCAACCAGAAACGCCCCAAAAGCCCCTGTTTCTTGGCGCGGTGCGGAGCGACCATTTTGCCCTCCCTGCCGGCGGAACCCAGCTTATTCAGCGGCTCGGTCCTTGGCTCAGTCATCGTCATGGGCGCTCCAACTACCTTCCCGTCTTCACCGGTTGCAGTTCGCCAAGCCACAGCCCCCCGGCTCCTTTCTGCGTTCATTGCAATCCCGAGATGAGCCCGACGCACGTGGCGGTCAGCAAGCGAGTGAGGGCGGATGCGAAGTCCAGGTTCCACTCGGGGGGAACCACTTCCGGCTCCTCGGCGTAGGCGTCGGTGAGGTGTTCCGGCGGGTTGGCCACCTGCCACAGCGTCGCGGCAAGCGAGTACGCGGCCAGCAGGATGTCCAGCGATCCCGAGCGCCCCAGCTCCGGCAGTGCGGACTCGATCGAGTCGGCGAGCGAGAGTGTGGCGGCGGTGCTGATCCGCTTCACCTCGATGACTCGCTCGGCGTTCACCTCGTGTTCGAGGTGCAGGTGCAGGTTGGCCAGCAGGTCGCAGAACAGCGGGTCCTCGGCCAGCGCGTTGGCCAGCGTCTCGGCGATTTGCGACGGCGACTTGGGGCCGGGCTCGGCCAGCTTCTCCGACACCGTGTTGGACCAGCGCACCCAGCCCTCGGCCGAGAGGTGCAGCAGCACTTCTTTGTGCGAGGTGAAGTAGCGACGGACGGCGGAGTAGTGAATGCCGGCCCGGCTGGCGACGGCGGTCAACGTGACGGAGGCGACGCCGGTCTCGAGCGCCAGTGAACGCGCGGCTTCCACGAGTGCCTCCGCACGTTGGCGCTTCTTCTCCTCGGTGCGGGCGCGTTGGAAGGTTAACTGCGCCACCGGCCGAGCGTAACGCACATTGCGTGATTTGTATAACGCACGGCATGTGATTTGTGCCAGGTCACTCCGAGCCCTGGCCCGCAAGTCTTTTCGTTGGTGATCGGCTAGCCGGCCGACCTCTTCCACAGGCTGCCCAGCAGCGCTGCGAGCACCCCGGCGATCGCCAGCGCGGCGCCGGCGAGCAGCGTCAGGTTGAGCCATTGGTGCAGGCCTTCCTCGGCCCGGCCGACCATCACCTCGGCGATGCGGCGGATGCCGCCGGTGGTGCGGTTGAGCGCGTCGTTGACGTAGCGGCCGGCGATCTCGATGCCCGCCCATCCGCCGGCGCCGACCAGCAGCGCGGAGACACCGAGGCTGGAGAGCGCCTTGCCGCGACGGTGGGCGGCGGCCAGCACCAGCACGGCACACGCACCGCTGAGCACGACCGCGCCGATGCTCACCCACGGCCCCCACGTGGAAAGCGGGCTCAGCCGCCCCGGTCGCAGCGACCCGTTTGCCGAAGGCGCCGATGCCGTCAACGGAACCATCAGCGTCGCAGGCACTTTCACGTTGTGGGCGCTCAGTATCCGCTGTATCGATCCGTCCTCGAGCATCGGGGCCACGTCGATCGCCCACGACCCGCCGGCGCCGCCGGCGGTGAACAACCAGCGGTGCGCCGCCCGGTTCGCCTCGGCGAACATCGGCGGAAACGCGGGCCCCGTTGTGAACGCGACGGCGGCCAAGTGCAACTCGGCGCCCTCGACCGGCCGGCGTCCCCCGTTGTGTTCGGCGATGAGCGCCATCGCGCGGTCGGTCAGTTCGTCGGCCGCGGCGGCCTGCAGCGCGGGGTCGCCCGCGGCCTTCTGGGCCAGCGCGGCGTAGCCGCCCTCGCTGACCACGTTCAGCTGCAGCCACGCCGCCGGGATCGCCACGGCCAGCGCGACGGTCGTCGCCAGCCACAGCACCGCCCGCAAGACGGAGGCCACGATTCGCACGCCGGAAAGCCCTAGGGCGCGATTCCGCGAACGTAGGCGGCCTGCCCCAGGTGCTGGGCGCAGTCGTCGATGATGCTCACCAGCCGCACGCTGGCCGTCACCGGCGGGTCCCAGTTGGTGTCGACCACGCGCTCCAGCTCGTCGGCGGTCACGCCGGCGACGTAGGAGAGGGTGAGCTTGTGCACCGCGTGGTAGTAGCCGGAGAGCAGATCCGCGGGCGCCTTGACCTTCGCGACCTGCTCGGGGCTGTGCCCGTAACCGGTGTCGTTGCGCGGCAGGTCCAGCCCGAAGCGGTCCACCCAGCCGTCGCGCAGCCACACCTGCTCGACACCGGCCACGTCGGCCAGCTGGATGTCCTGCACCCGCGCGCTGTGCCAGACCAACCAGGCAATGCTGTTGGCGTTCGGGGTCACCCGGTAG
Source organism: Mycobacterium sp. SMC-2 (assembly GCF_025263485.1). Taxonomy (NCBI): domain Bacteria; kingdom Bacillati; phylum Actinomycetota; class Actinomycetes; order Mycobacteriales; family Mycobacteriaceae; genus Mycobacterium; species Mycobacterium sp. SMC-2. Next base: position 1,387,238 of record NZ_CP079863.1, on the reverse strand, counting down.
TCGGCGACCTCGTCGGTCAACCCGTCGACGATCGCGTCGACGTGTTCAATCAACCGAGTGAAGGCGTCGCGAAGCAGTTCCTGGACGGCGGCGTCGGGGCTGGAGGTGTTGGCCATACCAGCGACACTAGAGCCTGGCACCACCCACCGGCACGGTCGTAGATTGTTTGGATGACTTACGACCTGATCATCCGCAACGGCACCATCGTTGACGGGCTGGGTAGTGAGCCGTACGTCGGCGACGTCGCGGTGGGCGACGGCGTCATCCAAGCCGTCGGCCAGGTGAACGGGGAGGGCGCCGAGCGGGAGATCGACGCCGCCGGGCTGCTGATCACCCCGGGCTTCATCGACCTGCACACCCACTACGACGGCCAGTCCATCTGGTCGGACCGGCTGACGCCGTCGTCGGCAAACGGGGTGACCACGGTGGTCATGGGCAACTGCGGGGTGGGCTTCGCCCCGTGCCGCCAGGAAGACCACGACGTGCTCGTCGATGTGATGGCCGGCGTCGAGGACATACCCGGCGTCGTCATGACCGACGGCCTGCCCTGGACGTGGGAGACGTTCCCCGAATACCTGGACGCGTTGGACGCCGGCATGCGTGACATCGACGTCGCCGCGTACCTGCCGCACTCCCCGCTACGGGTCTACGTGATGGGGCAGCGCGGCGCCGACCGCGAGCCGGCCACCGCCGAAGACCTCGCCAAGATGCGGGCGCTGGCCAAGGAGGCGGTCGAGGTCGGAGCGCTGGGCTTCGCGTCGTCCCGGCTGACCATCCACAAGACCGAAAGTGGTTCGCCCATCCCAAGTTACGGCGCCGCCCGCCAGGAGATCGAAGAGATCGCCCGCGGTGTGGTGGACGGCGGCGGCGGCCTGCTGCAGTTCGTGCCGGACATCCCGGCCGGCGGCTACGAGCACGTGCTGCAGACGGTGTTCGACGTGGCCGAGGACGTCGGCCTGCCGCTGACCTTCACGCTGGTCGTCGCCAACTCCGGCGACCCGACGTGGGAGTCCGCCATCACGATGATCGAGAAGGCCAACGCGGCCGGCGGCGACATCACCGCGCAGCTGCTGCCGCGACCGATCGGGCTGATCATCGGGCTCCAGCTGTCCGCCAACCCATTCGTGCTGTACCCGAGCTACCGCGAAATCGCGCACCTGCCGCTGGCCGAGCGGGTCGCCGAGATGCGCAAGCCTCAGGTGCGCGCCCGCATCCTGGCCGACAAGCCCGGCCACGGTCACCCGATCCTTTACGTGGCCCAGATGTGGGACTGGATCTATCCGCTGGACGAGACCCCCGACTACGAGCCGGACCCGTCGACGTCCATCGGGGCCCGCGCCCGGGCCCGCGGGGTGGACCCGATGGAGGAGGCCTATGACCGGCTGCTCGACGACGACGGCCGCGCCATGCTGTTGGTGGCAACCAGCAACCTGCAGGGCAACTCGCTGGACACCGTCGGGCAACTGCTGCACCGCGACGACGTGGTGCTGGGGCTCGGCGACGGCGGCGCCCACTACGGAATGATCTGCGACGCCAGCTATCCGACGTACTTCCTGGCGCACTGGGCACGTGACCGCAAGTCCGGGCGGTTCACCGTGCCGGAGGCCGTCCGCGAACTCACGTCGGTGCCGGCCCGCATCGCCGGGCTGGGCGACCGGGGCCGCATCGCCGTCGGCTACAAGGCCGACCTCAACGTCATCGACCACGCGGCGTTGCGGCTGCATAAACCCGTGATCACCGACGACCTGCCGGCCGGGGGGCGGCGCCTGAACCAGACCGCCGACGGGTACGTCGCGACGATCGTGGCCGGCGAAGTGATCGCCGAGAACGGCGTGCCCACGGACGCTCGTCCAGGCAGATTGGTGCGCGGTCGGCAAACCCGCCCCGTACCCGGGCAATAACGCCACCGGAACCACCAGATCCTGGGTAAGTTAAGCCGGTGACGAGCCCGCATTTTGCGTGGTTGCCGCCCGAAGTCAACTCGGCACGAATCTTCTCGGGTCCCGGAGCCGGGCCGCTGCTTGCTGCCGCGGAAGCCTGGGACGGACTGGCCGAGGACTTGGCATCGTCAGCATCGTCGTTTTCTTCGGTCACATCAAACCTTGCCAGCGGATCGTGGCAGGGGCCGTCGTCGGCGGCCATGATGGCCCTCGCCACGCACTACGTGAGCTGGCTCAGCGCGGCGGCGGCCCAGGCCCAGGCGGTGTCCAGCCAGGCCGCGGCCGTCGCGGCCGCCTTCGAGGGGGCGCTGGCTGCCACGGTGCAGCCGGCGGTGGTCGCGGCCAACCGCGCGCTGGCGCAGGCGTTGGCGGCCACCAACTGGCTGGGCCAGAACACCCCCGCGATCGCCGACATCGAGGCCGCCTACGACCAGATGTGGGCGTCGGACGTGGCGGCGATGTACGGCTACCACGCCGACGCGTCGGCGGCGGTGGAGAAGTTGGCGCCGTGGCAGCACGTCCTGCAGAATCTCGGCTTCCACTTCAGCAGCAGCGGTCAGCTCACTTTCGGCCTCCCGGCGGCGCGGGTTCCGCGCACGCTGTAACGGGCCGGCCCGCGCCTATCCTGGAGCATCATGCGCACGAAGAAGCAGGTGGACGTCGAGCGGCTCGCCGCCGCTCTGCCCGACTACCCGTACGCGTACCTGGTCACCGTCGACGACGACTATCGCGTGCACACCGTGACGGTCGAGCCGCAGCTGCGCGGGGCGACCCTGGACGTCGGGCTCATCGGCGGCCGCACCCGGCAGAACCTGGTCCAGCGCCGCGACGTCACCCTGCTGTGGCCGCCCACCGAGCCCGGCGGCTATTCGCTGATCGTCGACGGCACGGCCGAGGTCACCGACGCGGGGGACGCCGTTCGCCTGGGCGTCGTGCCCACCCGTGCGCTGCTGCATCGCGACGCCGATCCGGACTCCCCGGAGGCGGCGAAGGGCTGCCTGCACGACTGCGTGGTGTTCTCGCTACCGGCCTAGCTCGCCGAGTGTGAGGCCTACGTACGGAAAGTGGCCGAAATTCATACGCAGGCGCCACGCTCGAGGAGCTTCGCCTTGACGCGTTGAACGATCACCTCGGGCCTCGACAGCATCTCGGCGCTCACCCTGATCACCGCCCAGCCGGCCGCCTCCAGCAAGGCGATGCGCTCGATATCCCACGACCGCTGATAGCGGTCCTCCCAGTGCTGGATGCCGTCGTACTCGACGGCCACCTTGTACTCCCGCCACCCCATGTCGACTCGGATGCGAAGATTCGGAAACTCGATCTGCGTCTGCGGTTTTGGCAGACCAGCGCCTACCAGCAGGAGCCGCACTCGCGTCTCCTGCGGCGACTCCGCACCACCGTCGGCCAGCTCAAGCGAAGCCCGTAACCGCCGAATCCCGCGGGCCCCCGGATAGCGACCGGCCAGGGCCTTGACGTCCGCCGGCTTGATGCCCGTCGCGTGAAGCAACGCGTCAAGGATCGGCGTCACCTTGGCGGTCGGGTGCCCGCGGCCGAGGTCGAAAGCCGTTCGGGCCGGCGTGGTCGCACGCATGCCGGCGACCGTGCACACCTCGTCGTCGGCCAGGCGATAGCTGCGGACGACGATCCCCCGCTGCCCGTGTCGATGGGTGCGCACGATCTCCGCGGGTGCGGCCGCGTCGAGCCATTTCGTGCCGAGGACCGCGGCCGCGGACAATCCGGCCAGAGTCGAACCCGTCGACAGCCACGCCGCGCGGGCTTTGACCGCCGCGGTGAGCTCGGTGTCCCCGGTGATGTACACGTCGCGGAACACCGCTCGATATCGCGTCCGCAATTGACTGCGGGTGACGGCGCCACTACTGAGCGCGTGACTGCCACGAAACGGATCCATCGCCTCATGCTGAGCGGCCGATCGCGTTTGCGTGTGCGCCGAGAGTGAGGTCTGTGCACAAAATCCTAGGTGTGGACGTGCATATCCCCCACGCTCGACGCAGAACGAAAAAGCCCGGCCCCCAAGGGGACCGGGCTTCTTCGGTTGACTTTCTAGAAGTCCATACCGCCCATGCCGCCGGTCGGGTCGCCCGCGGGAGCGGCCGCCTTCTCCGGCTTGTCGGCGACGACGGCCTCGGTCGTCAGGAACAGCCCGGCAATGGACGCCGCGTTCTGCAGCGCCGAGCGGGTGACCTTGACCGGGTCGGCAACGCCGGCCTTGAGCAGGTCCTCGTACTCACCGGTGGCGGCGTTCAGGCCGGTGCCGGCGGGCGAGTTGCGGACCTTCTCGGCGACAACGCCGGGCTCCAGCCCGGAGTTGAAGGCGATCTGCTTCAGCGGAGCCTCGAGCGCAACGCGCACGATGTTGGCGCCGGTCGCCTCGTCGCCGGTGAGCTTCAGCTCGTCCAGCGCCGGGGTCGCGTGCAGCAGGGCCACGCCACCACCGGCGACGATGCCCTCCTCGACGGCGGCCTTGGCGTTGCGCACCGCGTCCTCGATGCGGTGCTTGCGCTCCTTGAGCTCCACCTCGGTGGCGGCCCCGGCCTTGATCACCGCAACACCGCCGGCCAGCTTGGCCAGGCGCTCCTGCAGCTTCTCGCGGTCGTAGTCGGAGTCGCTGTTCTCGATCTCCTGGCGGATCTGGGCCACGCGCCCGGCGATGGCGTCGGTGTCACCGGCGCCCTCGACGATGGTGGTCTCGTCCTTGGTGACGACGACCTTGCGGGCCTTGCCGAGCAGGGCGATGTCGGCGCTCTCCAGCGACAGGCCGACCTCTTCGCTGATCACCTGACCACCGGTGAGGATCGCCATGTCCTGCAGCATCGCCTTGCGGCGGTCGCCGAAGCCGGGGGCCTTGACGGCCACCGACTTGAACGTGCCGCGGATCTTGTTGACGACCAGGGTGCTCAACGCCTCGCCCTCGACGTCCTCGGCGATGATCAGCAGCGGCTTGCCGGCCTGGATGACCTTCTCCAGCAGCGGCAGCAGGTCCTTGACCGTCGACACCTTGGAACTGACCAGCAGGATGTAGGGGTCCTCGAGGACCGCTTCCTGACGCTCGGCGTCGGTGACGAAGTAACCCGAGATGTAGCCCTTGTCGAACCGCATGCCCTCGGTGAGCTCGAGCTGCAGGCCGAAGGTGTTGGACTCCTCGACGGTGATGACGCCCTCGTTGCCGACCTTGTCCATCGCCTCGGCGATCAGGTCGCCGATCGACTGGTCGCCCGCGGAGATCGCGGCGGTGGCGGCGATCTGCTCCTTGGTCTCGACCTCCTTGGCGGACTTCAGCAGGGTCTCGGTGACCTTCTCGACCGCCTTCTCGATGCCGCGCTTCAGGCCGAGCGGGTTGGCACCCGCCGCGACGTTGCGCAGGCCCTCGCGGACCAGCGCCTGAGCCAGCACCGTGGCCGTCGTCGTGCCGTCACCGGCGACGTCGTCGGTCTTCTTGGCGACTTCCTTGACCAGCTCGGCGCCGATCTTCTCGTACGGGTCCTCCAGCTCGATCTCCTTGGCGATGGACACACCATCGTTGGTGATCGTGGGGGCACCCCACTTCTTCTCCAGGACGACGTTGCGGCCCTTGGGACCCAACGTCACCTTTACCGCGTCGGCGAGGGCATTGAGCCCGCGCTCGAGGCCGCGACGGGCCTCTTCGTCGTACGCAATTGTCTTGGCCATTGCGAAGTGATTCCTCCGGATCGGGAATGACACCGGGTGACCACGTGTGGCCACCCCATTACTTACGCTGGCCGGGTGCAGTGCCCGCGACGGACGACCCCAGGTGTCTGCTGGTCTCACCGTCCCGACCTAGCACTCACCGGTCGCGAGTGCCAACGTCATTCTTAGCACTCGCCTATGCCGAGTGCAAGAACAGTTCGCCCCTTAACGCTGTACGCGTAAACCATCGATGACGACGTCGGTCGCCCGCTCGGCGAGCGCCGAGTCGTAGGCCTGCATCGCCTGGCAACCGACCAGGATCGCCTTCAGATCCCGCATCTCGATGTCGCGCCGGGCGGTGCCCGCTTCCTGCGCGGCACGCAGCAGCTCGCCGAGCATGGCCTTGAAGGCGTCGTCGGCCTCGGGAGCCGCGCACGCGATGTCGATGCCGATTCCCGACAGGGCGTCGACCAGCCCGCGGTCCGCCGCCCCCCACTGCAGCACCATCGAGCGCAGAAAGGCGAACAGCGCCTCGCCGGCCCCCTCGGTTTCCAGCAGCGTGTGGCCGTCGTCCACGAGCCGCTGCATCCGGTTCTCGATGACCGCGGCGAACAATGCCTCCTTGGTCGGGAAGTGCCGGTAGACGGTGCCGGCGCCGACCCCGGCGCGGCGTGCGACCTCGTCGATGGGCACGGACAGGCCTTCGGTCGCGAAGGTCTGGTAGGCGACGTCCAGCACGCGGGCACGGTTGCGCGCTGCGTCGGCGCGCAACGACCGTGCGGGTTGGGCCACTGTTCACCACCTCGAGGTTGACAAAGCGGGGCGTGCGTTCCGTATAGTTTCAATCAACCGGAGCGCTGGCCCCGTTTAGTCTAAACGTTCGAGGAGATTCTCAATGACGTTGTCAAGCCGCCGCAGTAGTGGTTGCGGGTTGGTAGACGGCGTGGTCGCGCAGCATGGCCCACAGGACGTTGAGTCGGCGACGGGCCAGGGCCAAGACGGCTTGGGTGTGGCGTTTCCCTTCGGCGCGTTTGCGGTCGTAGTAGGTGCGCGAGGCGGGATCGGTGCGGATGCTGACCAGAGCGGACAGGTAGCAGGCGCGCAGCAGGCGCCGGTCGTAGCGGCGGGGGCGTTTGAGGTTGCCGCTGATGCGGCCCGAATCTCGCGGTACTGGGGCCAGACCCGAGACGCCGGCGAGGCGGTCGACGGAGGGGAAGGCGCTCATGTCGCCGCCGGTGGCGGCGAGGAACTCGGCGCCGAGGATGACGCCGAAGCCGGGCATGCTCAGGATGATTTCGGCGTGGCGGTGGCGGCGAAATCGGTCCTCGATCATCGCGTCGGTGTCGCCGATTTCGGTGTCGAGGGCCATCACCTCCTTAGCCAAGCGGGCGACCACGCCCGCGGCAAGCTGTTGTCCGGGCACGATGGTGTGTTGGGCGTTGGCTGCCTCGATGGCGGCGGTTGCGACCGCATCGGCGTTGCGGGCCTTGCGTTTATGCAAAAAGGCTGCCACCCGGGCGGCACCGGCCCGGCGCAGCCCGTCGGGGGTTTGATAGCCGGTGAGCAGGATCAGCGCGGCCTTGCTTTTGCTGTAGTCAAAGCCACGTTCCAGGGCCGGGAAGTATTCCAGCAGCTGGGCGCGCAGCCGATTGATCGCGCGGGTGCGATCGGCCACCAGATCGGCGCGCCGACTGGTCAGGATGCGCAGTTCGACGGCGATGTCGTCGCCGGGGCGCAACGGTTGCAGGTCGCGGCGCATCCGGGCCTGATCGGCAATCACCGCAGCGTCTTTGGCGTCGGTCTTGCCGTCGCCGCGGTAGCCACCCGAGGCGTGGTGAACAGTGCGGCCGGGAATGTAGAGCAGCCGCTGCTGGGCAGCGATCAGCAGCGTGATCAGCAATGCAGCGCCGCCGGCGTTGAGGTCAATCGCCCAAGTGACTTCTCCGCCATCAGCCAGCGCCGCGACCATGTCGATCAACTCCAGCAGCGCGGCCTCGTCATTAGCGACGCGCCGCGACAGCAACGACTTGCCCTCAGCGTCGATGACCACGCCGTAATGGTCCGCTTTCCCGGCGTCCACACCAGCCCACACAGGTTGTGCCACAACCACCTCCGTTCCCGTCTCGGTTTCTATCAACCCAGCAGACGACCACGCCAGCGTGTCCTTACACAGCGATCACATCGCATCTCTCAATTAGCGGTCGAGTCGTCGCGGGACCCCGGGCGGCCAATCTCCTTCGGCCATCGAAGACAGCAAAACCATGAAAGCCATACCCGACGTCCCCGGGCAGTTGAAAGCCTACGGCCGAGCGCAACAACCACCCTCCAAGAAAGGTAAGGAAACCATGGGCAAATGGACCGCAGGCGACATTCCCGACCAGACCGGTCGCGTCGCCGTCGTCACCGGGGCCAACACCGGCCTCGGCTACGAGACCGCCGCCGCGCTGGCCGACCACGGCGCCCGCGTGGTGCTGGCGGTGCGCAACCTGGACAAGGGCAAGGACGCCGCCGCTCGGATCACCGCCAGGGGCCCGCACGCCGATGTGGCGCTGCAAGAGCTCGACCTGACGTCGCTGGAGTCCATCCGCGCCGGCGCCGAACAGCTCAAGTCCGACTACGACCGCATCGACCTGCTGATCAACAACGCGGGCGTGATGTGGACACCGAAGTCGACCACCAAGGACGGCTTCGAGCTGCAGTTCGGCACCAACCACCTCGGCCACTTCGCCCTCACCGGCCTGCTGCTGGACCACATGCTGCCGGTCGCCGGATCCCGGGTCGTGACGGTCAGCAGCACCGGCCACCGCCTCTTCGCCGACATTCACTTCGACGACCTGCAGTGGGAGCGCCGCTACAGCCGGGTGGGCGCCTACGGGCAGTCCAAGCTCGCCAACCTGTTGTTCACCTACGAATTGCAGCGCCGCCTCGCCCCGCGCGGGACGACGATCGCCGTGGCCGCCCACCCGGGTGGCTCGCGGACCGAGCTGGCCCGCAACGTGCCCCCGCTGCTCGCCGCCCTGCCCACCCTGTTGGACCCGCTCTTCCAGGACGCCGCCGGCGGCGCGCTGCCGACGCTGCGCGCCGCCACCGACCCCGGCGTGCTCGGCGGCCAGTACTACGGTCCCGGCGGATTCGCCGAGCTGCGCGGTAACCCGAAGCTGGTGGCGTCCAACGAGAAATCCCACGACGCGGAACGGCAGCGGCGGCTGTGGGAGGTTTCGGTGAAGCTCACCGGGGTGGTGTACCCCCTGAGCTGACCGGCAGGTCGAGCAGCTGCTCGTAGAAGCCGCCGAAGGCGCGGCCCCGATCGGCCAGATGGATCTCCAGGATCCAGTGGCAGGCGCGGCCGGTCGGGTCCGTGCGCCGCATCGGCTTGTCCGACCCGGGCGTGATGTACCACTCGGCGCCGGGCCCGGCGATCTTCTTGTGCGGGAACTCCCCGACCAGGTGACCGGCGATGGAACTGGCGAAGTCGAACCCCTCGGCGTGCGCCACCCCGACGACGAAGTCGAACAGCTCGGCCCCGGTGACGTCGGGACGCTCGTCGAAATACTCGCGCCCGGCCTCCCACACCCGGGGCAGCGCGTCGCGCAGGGCGAGCTTGAAGGGGTCGTCGCTGAGCACGAAGGTGCGGCCGAAGTCCGCCTCCCACTCCGCGAAGATCGGTCCGAAATCGAGGAAGACGATGTCGCCGTCGGCCACCACCCGATCCGGTGGGCGCTCGCTGAACGGTTGCAGCGTGTTCTCGCCCGCCCGCACGATCCGCCGGTGCCAGTGGCGGCTCACCCCGAACATCCGCGCGGCGAGGTGGTTGATCTCGTCGGACAGCTGCCGCTCGGAGACGCCTGGGCGAATCATGGCGCGCCGCTCGACCTCGTCGAACAGCCGCGCCGCCTTCGCCTGGGCGTCCAGCAGCCGTTCCGCCCGAACCTCTTCCTCCGCCCTGGGCCTCGCCACCCTGGCGATGTTATCGCCGCACACTGGAGGCATGTCCCTCGTCGTGCCGCCCTATCCGCCGCCCCGATACACCAAGGACGAGCCGGAGGTCAGCGCCTGGCTCAAGCGGGCCGGCTCACCGCCCGACTACGAAACCGGGGGCGTCAAGTACCACTACCTGGCCAACCAGCGGGCCACCGACGGCGACTACGGGCTGTACCGGGTCGACATACCCGCCGCCGGGGGTGGGCCCGGACCGCACTTCCACCGGGCGATGTCCGAGGCGTTCTTCGTGCTGTCCGGGACGATGAAGCTCTACGACGGCACCCAGTGGGCCGACGGGCACCAGGGCGACTTTCTCTATGTCCCGCCGGGCGGCGTCCACGGCTTCCGCAACGAGGCCGACGAACCGGCCTCGATTTTGATGCTGTTCGCGCCGGGCGCCCCCCGGGAGGCCTACTTCGAGGGCTTCGCGGCGCTGGCCGACATGACCGACGACGAACGCCGGGAGTGGTTCGTCCGCCACGACAACCATTGGGTGCAGTAGGGTTCGGCCGTGAGGTCGAAGCGCGCCGCGGCGTGGTTGCGGATGAAAGTCGAGACGGCGTTCAGCGCCCCGATCAGGACCGCGGAGCGGGTCAAGCGGCCGAGGCGCCCCGGCTTGAGCCGCGGGCTGCCCGGTCGTGCCGCAGCCTCGAGGGGACGCCCCCGGTTAACTACCGGTCGAAACGGTAGTCGGCGTCGGCCAGCTCGCGCGTCCGCTCGAAGAAGGTCCGCCCGCTGTAAGGCAATTGCGTGACCACCTTGCCGCTGGGGTGCCGGAAGTAGTTGTCGCACGCGAGCCATACCTTGCCCGCCATGGCCGCCTGTATCTCGTCGTTGTAGCGGCGCTGCGCGTCGGGCGTGACCTCCACCGTGCGCGCGCCGCGTGCGTCCATCGCGTCGAGGATGTGGCGGACGAACGTCGTCTGCGCCTCGTGGATGTAGATGATCGAGTTGACGCCGTTCGTGTTGGGGCCGTACAGCGTGAAGAAATTCGGGTAGCCGGCCACCAGCGTGCCGAGGTACGCCTCGGCCCCGCCGCTCCAGTCGTCGGCGAGGCGCCGGCCCCCGCTTCCGTACACGTCGATGCTGGCCAAATAGTCGGCGGCCTTGAACCCGGTGCCGTAGATGACGGTGTCGACGCGGTGCTCGACCCCGTCGACGGTGCGCACTCCCCGTTCGGTCAGCTCGGCGATTGCGGCCGTCTCCAGCGAGACGTTGGGCAGCGCGAACGTGGGATACCAGTCACGCGACATCAGCGGCCGCTTGCAGCCGGCGGGGTAGTCCGGCGTCAGCTTGGCCCGCAGCTCGGCGTCGGCGACCTTGCGCGCGAGGTAACTGCGGGCCAGCTCGGTAGCCTCCCGCGTCTGGGCGTCGTCGACGTCGAAGCTGGCCGACTCATAGGCGTCGAAGGCCTCGTCGCGCAGCTTTTGCATCGTGGCCGGGTCGCGTTCGAACTGCTCGTGCTGCTCGGGCGTGAAGGGGAAGTCGAATCGGGGTGCGATCCAGATCGGGGTTCGCTGAAACACGGTCAGCTGCGCGGTTTCTCGCGCGATCGCGGGCACGTACTGGATCGCGCTGGCGCCCGTGCCGATGGACGCCACCCGCTCCCCGGCCGTCGACTTGCTGTGATCCCAACGCGCCGAATGGAATTGGCGGCCCCGGAACCGCCGCGCCCCGGGGATGTCCGGGATGTGCGGCACGTCGAGCATCCCGACGGCACTGACCACCACGTCGAACTCGTGCTCTTGGCCGTCGTCGGCGGTCAGCGTCCAGCGGCGCCGGGTGTCCGACCAGCGCACGGCGGCCACCGCGCTGTTCGCCCGCAGGCGCGGGCCCAAACCGTAACCTTCGGCCACCCGCTCCAGGTAGGCCAGAATCTCGGGCTGGTTGGCGTAGGTCTTGCTCCACCGCGGGTTGGGGGCAAAGGAATACGAGTACAGGTGCGACGGGACGTCACATGCCGCGCCCGGAAAGGTGTTGTGGCGCCAGGTCCCGCCGAATCCGTCGGTACGGTCGAAGATGGTGAATTCGTAGCCGCCCCCGGCGAGCTGGATGCCCATGGCGATGCCGCCGGCGCCCGCGCCGATGATCCCGACGGTCGGCTTCACGCCCATTGGGCGAAGTACGGTCGCTGCGGCCGGCTCTTCTCCACCAGGATGAACACCACCCCCCAGGGGTCGACGAACCACGTGGTGCGGACCCGCGCGACCTCCGCGATACCGCTGACCAGAAATCGCACGCCCTTGCTTTCCAGCTCCGCGCGAGTGGCGTCGATGTCCTCACAGATCAGCCCGACGTGCGACAGCCCCGGGTCCGTGAGCGCGGCCCGGCTGCGCTGATCGGTGCCCCCGACGCCGAGGTATTCGATCACCTCGAGCACCCGGTCGCCGTCGCCTTCGAATCCCACGATGGCGGCCTTCATGCTGGGGTCCGGGACGAGCTCGCCCATGTCGTCGCGAATGGCATTACCGGTCATGACGTACGGCGGCGAGAGCACACGCAGGCCCAACACGTCTCGGTAGAACGCCACGGCCGCATCGCAATCCGGAACGCACACCCCGGTGTGGGCCATTCCGGTAATCACGTTCTCGACTCTACGTCGGACGGGCGGCGCCCCGACAGGATGAGTATGTTTTTCCGGTAATGGCATCCCACGACCCGGACACCCGTAAATGGTCGGCGGCCGACGTGCCGGATCAGAGCGGCCGCATCGCCGTCGTCACCGGCGCCAACACCGGCATCGGGTTTCACACGGCCGCCGTCCTGGCCTACCGCGGCGCCCACGTGGTGCTCGCGGTGCGCGACCTGGAAAAGGGCAACGCCGCGCTGTCGCGCATCGTGGCCGCCGGGGGCCAAGGGGCCCGGAAGGTAGACGTCACCCTGCAGCGGCTGGACCTGAGCTCGCTGGACTCGGTGCGCTCGGCCGCCGCGGCGCTGCGCGCGGCCTACCCGCGCATCGACTTGCTGATCAACAACGCGGGCGTCATGTTCACGCCCAAGCAGGTCACCAAAGACGGCTTCGAATTGCAGTTCGGCACAAACCATCTCGGCCATTTCGCGTTGACCGGGCTCCTGCTGGACCGGCTCCTTGGCGTGCGCGGCTCGCGGGTGGTGACCGTCAGCAGCCTCGGCCACCGGCTGCGCGCCGACATCCACTTCGACGACCTGCAGTGGCAACGCCGCTACGACCGGTTCGCCGCCTACGGCCAGTCCAAGCTGGCCAACCTGCTGTTCACCTACGAGCTGCAGCGCCGGCTGGCCGCCCGGTCGGACGCGAATACCGTCGCGCTGGCCGCGCACCCCGGCGGCTCCAACACCGAGCTGACCCGCAACCTGCCGCGAAGCTTTCAGCCGCTGCGGGCCGTCCTCGGGCCGGTGCTGTTCCAGAGCCCGGCGATGGGGGCGTTGCCGACGCTGCGGGCCGCCACCGATCCGGACGCCCGGGGCGGGCAGTACTACGGCCCGGACGGCTTCCTCGAGCAGCGTGGCCACCCCAAGATCGTCCAGTCCAGCGCGCAATCCCACGACGAGGAGCTGGCGCGGCGGCTCTGGTCGGTGTCCGAAGAACTCACCGGGGTCGGCTTCGGGATCTGACGGGCCGATAATGGCCGGGTGCGGTCGGTACAAGAACATCAGCGAGTCGTGGCCGAACTGATCCGTGCCCGCCCGGCGGGCACCGCGGCGCTGGCCGAGGCGCAGGGGCTGGCGTTGGCCGAAGACGTCGTCGCGCGGCTGGCGCTGCCCGTCTTCGACAACTCCGCGATGGACGGGTACGCGGTGCGCGCGGAGGACACCTCCGGCGCCACACCCGAGCACCCGGTGGTGCTGAAGGTCGCCGAGGACATTCCCGCCGGGCGCACCGACGAGTTGACGCTGCAACCGAACACCGCGCACCGCATCATGACCGGCGCGCCGCTGCCCGCCGGGGCGACGGCCGTCGTGCCGGTCGAAGACACCGACGGCGGCGTGGACGTCGTGTCGATCCGCGCGCGCCGCGAGGCCGGCGCGCACATCCGGCGCGCGGGTGAGGACGTCGCCGCGGGCACCACCGTGCTGCGGCGCGGCCAGGTTGTGACACCGGCCGTGCTCGGGCTGGCCGCGGCGCTGGGCATGGCCGAGCTGCCCGTGATTCCGCGCCAGCGGGTGCTGGTGATCTCGACCGGGTCGGAGCTGGTGCCGCCGGGCGGACCGCTGCGGCCGGGACAGATCTACGAGTCCAACTCGGTGATGCTGGCGGGGGCGGTGCGCGACGCCGGCGCCGACGTGGTCGGGGTGGCGACCGCCGAAGACGACGTCGCACAGTTCAGTTCGCTGATCGACCGGTTCGCCGGCGAGGCGGATTTGATCATCACCAGCGGCGGCGTCAGCGCCGGCGCCTACGAAGTGGTCAAGGACGCCTTCGGCCGCGAAGGCGACCAGGGTGTCGAGTTCGTCAAGGTAGCGATGCAGCCGGGCATGCCGCAGGGCATCGGCCGGGTGGCCGGCGCGACGATCGTCACCCTGCCCGGCAACCCGGTCAGCGCCCTGGTGTCCTTCGAGGTGTTCATCCGGCCCGCGCTGCGCAACGCCATGGGCCTGCCCGACCCGGAGCGCCCGCACCGGACCGCCGTGCTCACCGAGTCGTTGACCTCGCCGCGCGGCAAGCGGCAATTCCGCCGCGCGGTGCTGGACCGCGACGCCGGCACGGTCACCAGTTACGGCCCGCCGGCCTCGCACCACCTGCGGTGGCTGGCGTCGGCGAACGCGCTGCTGGACATCCCCGAGGACGTCGTGGAGGTGTCGGCCGGGACCGAGCTGCAGGTCTGGGACTTGACTTAGGCCGCGGGGTGGCCACCTGCCGTGGGCGTTCCCGCTGGCGGGCCCGGACCAACCAGCCGCGCCTTTCGTAAGATGGCCGCGTGGCACGACGCCCCCGCCCCATCGGCCCCACGGCCGAGGATCCAACGTTCAGCCCGCAGCACGCGTTGGAGTTGGTGCGCTCGACCATTCCGCCGGTACACCCGGCCGGTCGGCCGTTCATCGCCGCCGGCCTGGCGGTGGCGCTGGCCGGCCGCAGGCACCGGTGGATACGACGGGCCGGCCTGCTGGCGGCGGGCGCCTGCGCGGGATTCTTCCGCCACCCACCCCGGGTGCCGCCCACCCGGCCGGGCGCGATCGTCGCCCCCGCCGACGGGGTGGTGTGCGTAATCGATTGCGCCGCACCGCCCGCCGAGCTCGGCATGGGCGACGCGCCGCTGCCGCGGGTCAGCATCTTCCTCTCGCTGCTGGACGCCCACGTGCAGCGCGCACCGGTGAGCGGCGAGGTGATCGCCGTACAGCACCGGCCCGGCCGGTTCGGCTCGGCCGACCTGGCCGCGGCCAGCACCGAGAACGAGCGCACCAGCCTGCGGATCCGGACGCCCACCGGCGCGGACGTGGTGGCGGTGCAGGTCGCCGGGCTGCTCGCGCGGCGCATCATCTGCGACGCGCGCGTCGGGGACAAGCTCTCGATCGGTGACACCTACGGGCTGATCCGGTTCGGCTCCCGGCTGGACACCTACCTGCCGGCCGGCGCCGAACCGCTGGTCGCAGTGGGCCACCGCGCAATCGCCGGCGAAACCGTGCTGGCCGAGCTGCCATGATCAGCAAGCCGCGCGGCAGGCCGTCGGTCAACCTGCAGATCCTGCCGAGCGCGATGACCGTGCTGTCCATCTGCGCCGGCCTGACCTCGATCCGGTTCGCCCTCGAGCACCAGCCCAAGGCCGCGATGGCGTTGATCGCGGCGGCCGCCATTCTGGACGGGCTGGACGGCCGGGTGGCCCGCATCCTGGATGCCCAGTCGCGCATGGGCGAGGAGATCGACTCGCTGGCCGACGCGGTGAACTTCGGGGTGACACCGGCGATCGTGCTCTACGTGACGATGCTGACGAAGTCGCCGGCCGGCTGGGTGGCCATCCTGCTCTACGCCGTGTGCGTGGTGCTGCGGCTGGCGCGGTACAACGCGCTGCAGGACGACGGCAGCCAGCCCACCTATACGCACGAGTTCTTCGTCGGCATGCCGGCGCCTGCGGGCGCGGTGTCGATGATCGGTCTGATCGGCCTCAAACTGCAGTTCGGTGAGGGCTGGTGGACCTCCACGACGTTCCTGTGCATCTGGATCACGGGGACGTCGATCCTGATGATCAGCAAGATCCCGATGCGCAAGATGCACGCCGCGGCGGTGCCCCCCAGCTGGGCCGCACCGCTGCTGGCGCTGCTGGCGATCTGCGCGGCCGCGGCGGTGCTGGCGCCCTACGTCCTGATTTGGGTCATCATCATCGCCTACCTCTGCCACGTCCCGTTCGCGGTCCGCAACCACCGCTGGCTGGCCGCGCATCCCGAGGCGTGGTCCGACGAACCCAGGCAGCGCCGCGCCGCGCGGCGCGCGATCCGCCGGGCGCAGCCGCACCGCCGGTCGATGGCGCGGCTGGGGCTGCGCAAGCCGGGCGGGCGCCTGCCATGAGCCGGCCGGGCAACGATGCGGCCCGTCAGCTCACGCTCACCGCGCGGTTGAACACCTCGGCCGTCGACTCGCGCCGCGGTGTCGTCCGACTCCACCCGAGTGCGGTTGCGGCACTTGGCATTCGGGAGTGGGACGCCGTGGCGCTGACGGGCTCGCGGACCACGGCGGCGGTCGCCGGCCTGGCCGGGCCGGACACCCCGGTCGGCACCGCGCTGCTCGACGACGTGACGCTGTCCAACGCCGGGCTGCGCGAGGACACCGCGGTGATCGTCAGCGCGGTCACCGTCTACGGCGCCCGGTCGGTGACGCTGTCCGGCTCGTCGCTGGCCAGCCAGTCGATTTCGCCGGTCACCCTGCGACAGGCGCTGCTGGGCAAGGTGCTGACCGTCGGCGACGCCGTGTCGCTGCTGCCCCGCGATCTGGGCCCGGGCACCTCAACGTCGGCCGCCACCCGTGCGCTGGCCGCCTCGGTCGGCATCAGCTGGACGTCGGAGCTGCTGACCGTCACCGGCGTCGACCCGCAAGGGCCGGTCAGCGTGCAGCCCAACACGCTGGTCTCCTGGGGGGTGGGTGTCCCGACCGGCGGCGCCCCGCCGTCGACCGAATTGGTCGACGTCGCAAGCCCGGAGACGATCCTCGAGGAGCTCAAGGGCTCGCAGCCGCAAGCCGCCAAACTTACCGAATGGCTCAAGCTGGCGCTCGACGAGCCGCATCTGCTCAAGACCCTGGGCGCCGGCGCCAACCTGGGCGTGCTGGTGTCCGGCCCGGCCGGGGTGGGCAAGGTGACGCTGGTGCGCGCGGTGTGCGACGGCCGCAGGCTGGTCAAGCTGGACGGCCCGGAGGTGGGGGCGCTGGCGGCGGAAGACCGGCTCAAGACCGTGAGCTCGGCGGTGCGGGCCGTCCGCGACGGCGGCGGGGTGCTGCTGATCACCGACGTCGACGCCCTGCTGCCGGCCACCCCCGAGCCGGTGGCCGCCCTGATCCTGGGCGAGCTGCGCACCGCGGTGGCCACGCAGGGGGTCGCGCTGATCGCCACCTCCGCGCGCCCCGACCAGCTCGATGCCCGGCTGCGGGCGCCGGACCTGTGCGACCGGGAGTTGACCCTGCCGCTGCCCGACGCCGGCACCCGCAAGGCGCTGCTGGAGTCGCTGCTGAAATCGGTGCCCGCGGGCACCCTCGACCTCAATGAGATCGCTTTGCGCACACCGGGTTTCGTGGTCGCCGATCTGGCGGCGCTGCTGCGGGAGGCGGCGCTGCGGGCGGCGTCACGTGCAAGCACCGACGGCCGGCCACCAGAGCTGAACCAGGAGGACCTCGTCGGCGCGCTGACCGTCATCCGGCCGCTGTCCCGTTCGGCCAGCGAGGAAGTGACCGTCGGCGACGTCACCCTCAACGACGTCGGCGACATGGCCGAGGCCAGGCAGGCGCTGACCGAGGCCGTGCTGTGGCCGCTGCAGCACCCCGACACCTTCGCCCGGCTGGGCGTCGACCCGCCCCGCGGGGTGCTGCTGTACGGGCCGCCCGGCTGCGGCAAGACCTTCGTCGTGCGCGCGCTGGCCAGCACCGGCCAGCTGTCCGTGCATTCGGTCAAGGGCTCCGAGCTGATGGACAAGTGGGTGGGCAGCTCGGAAAAGGCGGTGCGCGAACTGTTTCGGCGGGCCCGCGACTCGGCCCCCTCGCTGGTATTCCTCGACGAGATCGACGCGCTGGCGCCCCGGCGCGGGCAGAGCTTCGACTCGGGCGTGACCGACCGGGTGGTGGCCGCGCTGCTGACCGAACTCGACGGTGTCAACCCGCTGCGCGACGTCGTCGTGCTGGGCGCCACCAACCGGCCGGACCTGATCGACCCGGCGCTGCTGCGCCCGGGCCGGCTGGAGCGGCGGGTGTTCATCGAACCGCCCGACGCCGCCGCCCGCCGCGAAATCCTGCACACCGCCGGCAAATCCGTGCCGCTGAGCGATGACGTCGACCTCGACGAGGTCGCCGCCGGCCTCGACGGCTACAGCGCCGCCGACTGCGTGGCACTGCTGCGGGAGGCGGCGCTGACCGCGATGCGGCGCTCCATCGACGCCACCGACGTGACGGGCGCGGACATCGCGGCGGCGCGCGAAATCGTGCGCCCCTCACTGGATCCCGTGCAGGTGGAGGCGCTACGCGCGTTCGCCAAAGCTCCGTAGCACGGCCAGCGCCGACGCCGCGACGTCGTCTTCCAGCCAGCGCGGCATCGGGTCGTCGTGGGCGTGGCGGCGGACCACGGCGTAGGGCAGGTCCGCGACCGCTCGCGCGACGGCGTCCACGGAGCGGGGCCTGGCGTTCCCGTACAGTTGCCGGGCCAGCACCGCGATCCGCTGCGTCAGCGGGGCATTCATCGCGGCCAGCGTCTCCCGGAACGCCGCGTCGGGTTCGTCGTCGAGCAGGTCGCCGGGCCGGATCGTCAACAACAGCCGGGCGTCGTCGGGCAGCTCGCGCGCGAAGCTGACGGCGGCCACCGCCATGGCGACGGCGGTGTCCCACGGCGTGTCGCCGTCCGCGGCCAGGGCGCCCGCCTGGAAGCGTTCCAGCGCGCGCAGCCACGCCGCCGTCAGGATCCCGTCCCGGTTGCCGAACCGGTGATAGAGGGTGCCCGGGGGCGCGCCACTGGTTTTGGCGATCGCCGCCACGCTGGCCGCGCGCGGTCCGCCGTCGAGCACCAGCGCCCGGGCTGCGTCGAGGATCACATCGGTTTGGTGCTTCCGCGGAGGGGCCATGATCTAGTACATTCCTTCTATATGGAACGATTACACTATATTGATGAGCATGCCATAACCGTCGACGCGGGGCGCGCGGACACGTGGTCGGCGCTGTTGCGGGTGATGTGCCGGGACCCGGGCGACCCGTCGACCGTGCCGACCGGCTTCGTGCTCGACGAGGCGCGACCGCCGGAGCGGTTCGCGCTGAAGGGCCGCCACCCGTTCGCGGCGTACCGGTGGGTGTTCGAGTTGGAAGCCGAGCCGATGGGCCGCACCCGGGTGCGCGCGGCGACGTGGGCGGCCTTCCCCGGCGTGCACGGCAAGATCTACCGGGCGCTGGTCATCGGCACGGGTGGGCACCGCGTCGTCGTCCGGCGGACACTGAACCGGATAGCGCGTGCGGCCAGGCAGGCCGATTACACGGACGTCTTCGAAGTCCCGCTCCCGCAGGGCGACTCACGCAGCGCCGAGGAGATGTTCCGCGACGCGGTGGGCCGCGAAGCCGACGGGGGCGCCGTGTTGTGGGTCCACCGCCACGTGCTGAGGTTTTCCCTCGGGCCGAATTCGTCGCCGGATCACATCATCGGGTGGACGATCGTGCGGTCGGATCACGACGAACTCGTGCTGGGCGCGCGCGGGCCGCTCATGCGCGGCGAGCTGACGCTGCGGCGCCGCGACGACCGGCGCGCCAGCCTTACCACCCGGGTGCATTACCGCCGCGGATTGACCGCCCGAACGGTGTGGGCCCTCGTCGGCCCGGTGCACCGGGTCGTGGCACCGCGGCTGATGGCGCGCGCCGCGGTGTGGCAGCCTATAGCGGCATGACCGGGACTCAGACCGCGCTGGACGTCGTCGACGGAATCGACCTGTCCGGCAAGGTCTGTGTGATCACGGGCGCGTCCTCCGGGCTGGGGCGCGAGGCGTCGCGGGCGCTGGCCGCCGCGGGCGCGCGCGTCGTCCTGGCCGCCCGCGACCCGGCGGCGCTGGCGGAGGCGGCCCGGTGGATCGCGACGGAAGTGCCGGGCGCGCACACGTCGACGGTCGAGCTCGACCTCACCTCGCTGGCGAGCGTGCGGGCGGCGGCCGGCGCGATCCGCGCCATCGCCCCGGCCATCGACGTGCTGATGAACAACGCCGGAGTCATGTTCACGCCGTTCGGCAGGACGCACGACGGCTTCGAAATACAAATCGGCACCAATCATTTCGGGCACTTCGAACTCACCCGGCTCCTCGTCCCGCAACTGGCCGCCGCCCGCGGCGCGCGGATCGTCCACCTGTCGTCCGGGGGCCACGTCATGGGTGACGTCGACTTCGACGATCCCAACTGGGAACGTCGCGAATACGACAAGTTCGTCGCCTACGGCGCGTCGAAGACGGCGAACATCCTGCACGCCGTCGAAGCCGACCGGCGCCTGCGCGACAACGGAATCCGCGCTTACGCGGTCCACCCCGGCACCGTCGCCACCTCGCTCGCGCGGCACATGTCCCGCGAGGACTTCTCGCGGCTGCGCGAGCTGGCCGCCGGGCCCCTCGACGTGACCACGCCCGATCGCGGCGCGGCCACCCAGGTGTGGGCGGCGGTCAGCCCGGAGCTGGCCGGCCGGGGTGGGCTGTATCTCGAGGACTGCCATATCAGCGACAGGGCGGCGCCCTACGCCCGCGACGCGGCGCGCGCGGCGGCGTGGTGGAAGCTCTCCGAAACGTGCTGCGACAGAACGTGACTTCCAGCGTGCGCTCACGCATTCGCGGCTGAGCGTGGGGCGGTGTTTTCGGCGGATTTCCGCCCTGGACGCACACTCGAGTGCGCCAGCGCACGCTCGATGCTCACGGCTCGGGCAGCGCGGTCCAGTCGCGGGAGAGCCGCGAGGTAAAGGACGGCGGCCGGCGCTCGAGGAACGACGCGACCCCTTCGCGCGCGTCGGCGGTGCCCATCACGCGTTGGTGCAGGCGTGTTTCCAGCTCGGCGACCTGGCGCGGGGTGTAGCAGTTGATCGCGGTGTCCCACAGCAGCCGCTTGCTCAGCGCCGCCGACATCGGCGCCACGTTGACCGCGATGTCTCGGGCCAGCCGGATCGCGTGCTCGAGCACCTGGCCGGCGGGCAGCGACCGGTTCGCGATGCCGAGCGCCACCGCCTCGGCCCCACCGAAGGTCCGCCCGGTGAGCAGTATGTCCGCGGCCACCCCCAACGTGGTCAGCTGCGCCAGCGTCCAGTGCGACATGCAGTCGGGTAGCACGCCCCGGCGGACCTGCACCACACCGTATTTGGCGTCGTCGGCGACGATCCGCAGGTCCGCCTGCAAGGCGATGGTCAGCCCGATGCCGATCGCGTGGCCGTTGACGGCGGCGATCACCGGCTTGCGCAGCTCGAAGGCGGCCGGGCTGATCGGTGACGCCGAGAACTGTTCGCCCGGGGCGTCGAAAGGGCTGGTGTCGCCGGAGAAGTCCGCCCCGGCGCAGAAGGCGCGCCCGGCCCCGGTCAGCACGATGGCCCGGACGTCGTCGTCGCCGTCGCAGTCGGAGTAGGCCCCGCTCAGCAGCGCGCCCATCTCGGCGGTGTAGGCGTTGAGTTGTTCGGGCCGATTGAGCGTGAGCACCGCCACGCCCCCGTCGACCTCGACCGTGACGTCGGGGCTCATCGCAGGGCCGGGGTGCGATGCAGGGCGCCGATCAGGTCGGCGATGTCGGCGGGGCGCGGCGTGTAGCCCGGGAAATAACAGCACACCTCGGCGGCGTGCTCGGAGAACCGGGCGGCGATCTGCCGCGCGCATTCCTCGGGGGTGCCGACGATCCCGATCCGGGCCACCACCTCGTCGCCGATCAGCCGGCGCATGTCAGCGAACCGGCCCTGCTTGGACAGCGCGTTGAGTTCGGGCTGGACGTCGGCCCAGCCCTCGGTCTCGAGCACGGGCAGATAGGCGGGCGTCGAGCCGTAGAACGAAATCAGCGCCGCCACACCGTCGATCGCGGCGGTCAGGTCGGCCTCGTCGCGGCCGACCGCGACCATGGCCTGGGCGATGATCGCGAAGTCGCCGGAGGTTCGCCCGGCGCGCCGCAGCCCGTCGGCGACCGCGGGGACGGTGCGTTCGGCGAAGTGGCGGTCGCTGTTGAACGGCATCACCAGCAGTCCGTCGGCGACCTCGGCGGCGGTGCGCGTCATCACTGGGCCCAGCGCCCCCAGCAGCACCGGGGGCGGCCCGAACGGGTTGGGCCCGGGGTTGAAGTTGGGCGCCATGATCGTGTGGGTGAAGAATTCGCCGCGAAAGTCCAGGCGGCTGCGGCCTTCCCATGCGGCGAAGATCGCCTTGATCGCCGCGATGGTTTCGGCCATCCGGGCTGCGGGCCGTTCCCACTTACTGCCATAACGCTTTTCGATGTGGGCCTTCACCTGCGAACCCAGGCCGAGGCGGAACCGGCCACCGCTGTAGAGCTGCAGGTCGTAGGCGGCGTGCGCCAGATGCAGCGGGCTGCGCGGCGGGGCGATCGCCACGTTGGTCATCAGTTCCAGCCGGGTCGTGCCGGCTGCGAGGATCAGCGGGAAGAACACGTCGTGCTGACCCTCGAAGGTGAACAGACCGTCGGCGCCCGTCGCGGCGATGTCGGCGGCGCTGGCCACCGCGTTCACCGGCGAGCCGTCGACCTGTAGCTGTACCTTCATGTAATCCCCTGTCGGACAGTACTATTCGGAGAGCTGGAACTGGACCACTTCGGTGACCGCCGCCACGGCCTCGCGGAGCGCGGCCAGGCGCTCGGCGGCCGTAGGCGCCGACAGCACCGTGTACCGGTCGGCCGTGCCGATGGGGATGCGAGACGCCAACGCGTACAGACGTTGTCCGGGATCGCCGGCGGTGTCGTCGCCGCCCAGGAGTGCCGCGCGGTCGGGTAGCGCCACGCCACGCGCGTCGGCGATCCGCTCGAACAGGGCCATCGCCCGGTCCTCGACCTCGCGCAGTTGGGCGGCCGTGACCGGGTCCCCCGGCTCGTCCGGCCACGGGGCCACGATCGCCCGCGGGTAGGGATCGTCGGGCAACCACCGCGACACCCGGATCCGTTCCCCGGTCCGGCAGTGCATAAAGTACCGGCCGCCACCGTGATCGGCGCATTCGGTGATCCGAGACAACGTGCCGACATCACAACGCGAGTCACCGCCGCCGACCTCGCGTCCCCGCGAGATCAGCACCACCCCGAACGGATCGCCGGTGTCCAGACAATGCCGGACCAGCGCGCCGTAGCGTGGCTCGAAGATGCGCAGCGGCAGCTCCTGGTCGGGCAGCAGCGCCGACTCCAGCGGAAACATCGGCAGCTCACGGGATTCGACGTCTTCCATCAGATCTCCAGCTCGTCCACCAGCGCGTCCACGACGGCCCGCAGATCGCCGTCGTGCTCCTCGGCCACCCGGCGCTGCCGCTGATAGGAGGCGCCCCGCCGGGGAATGTCGGCCACGGCGGCCAGCTCGTCGAGGCAGTCCAACGATTTGGCGACGGGCTCGAGCCGGTTGAGCACGTCGTCGAGATCCTCGGTGACCAGCCGCTCGTTGCTGTCGGCGTCCTGGATGATGATCGCGTCCAGCCCGTAACGGGCGGCGCGCCACTTGTTCTCCTGGTTGTGCCACGGCGGCATGGTGGGCAGCGTCTCGTCGGCTTCCAGCCTGCGGTCCAGGTCGACCACCAGGCAGTGCGTCAAGGCCACCAGCGCGCCCAGCTCGCGCAGGTTGGACACACCGTCGCAGACCCGCACCTCGAGGGTGCCCAGGTGCGGCGAAGGCCTGATGTCCCAACGGACTTCGTTGACATGGTCGATGATGCCGGTCTTCTTCTGGTCGTAGACGAACCCTTCGAACTCGGCCCAGGTCTGGAACTGGAACGGCAGGCCGGCGGTGGGCAACTGCTGGAACATCATCGCGCGGTTGCTGGCGTACCCGGTGTCCACGCCGGTCCACCACGGCGAGGATGCCGACAGCGCCAACAGGTGCGGGTAGTACTTCAACAACGACGTCATGATCGGCATCACCTTGTGCGCCGAGGAGATCCCGACGTGCACGTGCACGCCCCAGATCAGCATCTGCCGTCCCCACCACTGCGTGCGCTTGATCAGCTCGGCGTACCGGGGCGCGTCGGTGAGCTTCTGGGTGGACCACTGCGCGAACGGGTGTGCGCCGGCGCTGAAAAGCTCCATGCCCCGGTCCCGGACGATCCGGTGCGCGGGGCCCAGGGTTTCCCGCAGGTCCGCCATCGCCTCTCCGGTGGACCTGCAGACGCCGCTGACGACTTCGACCGTGTTGCGCAGCAACTCCTTGTGCACGCGCGGGTTCTCCCCGATCTCGGCGATCACCGCGGTGGCTTCGTTGCTCAGGTCACGGGTCTGCGCGTCGACGAGCGCGAACTCCCACTCCACGCCCAGGGTCGGCCGCGGCGAACGGGCGAAATCGATACGCGCTTGGGCCCTGTTAGCCGGCACCGATCACACCGCACGCGACCCGCTTGCCGGCGTCACCGGTGCTCATCGTCAGCTGGTCGGGACCCGGGGTTCCGTTGCGCTGCGTGTAGCGCTCCGGCGGGATGTTGGCGAAGTTGTCGGCCCCGGCGTGAATGATGATCGCGGTCTTCTCGCCGGTGAGCAGGTCCTCCATGGCGAACGCGTCCGTGGTGGTCACCAGCGTCCCGGACCCGTCCTTGCGCACCTGCAGCGAGGTCAGGTCACCGCTGGCGGGTTCGGCCGCGTGCCCGGGCGTCTGGAAGTGCCCCCCGGCCGACAGGAAGTCGCCCGGCGCGCCGCCGGTCGGCGCCACCGAGTTGGGTTCGCACTTGCCCACCTTGTGGATGTGCACCCCGTGGAAGCCGGGCGACAGCACCCCGTTGGAGGTCGTCTCGATGCTGATGGTGGCGTAGCCGTTGTTGAACTGGAACGTGGCGGTCGCGACCTGGGTACCGTCGGGTGCCTTCAGGTGGGTGACGATGCTCGGCCCCGACGGCGCGGCGACCGGGCCGCCCTCCGGGGTCCCGGTTCCCGAGGGTGCCGGCGATCCGGTCCAGACGGCCGGTGTGGTGCCCGGCGATGTCGAGGCGTGCTGCGGCGGCGAGCACGCGCCCAGCAGCGCGACGGAAGTTGCTGCGGAGAGCGCGGAAACGGTGACGGCGGCAGTGCGGTAACCAGCGAGCTGAGGCATAGCGGAAGCCTAGCCGCTGACGGGTCAACCCGTAACGAGGACGATGACCCCGGGCGGTTCGCCGACCAGCGCCGGGATGCGCGGTTCGACGGGCGCGCCCAGGTTTTTGCCCACCGCGTCGGCGGTCGCGTGCTCGTCGTCGGCGTCGGTGTAATACACGGTGGTGGTCGACACGTCCGGCACGGTCATGTTGTCGACCTTGGTGACGTTGAAACCGGCGGCCGTGAGCTGATCCCTGGTGCGGGAGGCGACGCCCTCTTTGGTCGAGATGTTGTACACCTGCACCTCGGCCCGATTCCCCACGGGTTTAGTGGTCGTCGGGGTGGCCGACGGGCTGGTCGAGGTCGACGTGGACACCGGCGACGCCGAGTCGTCCTCGGAGTTGTGGGACGACCCCAGCGCCTGCCAGCCGAGCAGCAGGAAAATGACCCCCAGGAACAACAGCACCATCACCATCGCCCGCAGGGGCAGCCCCGTGGAGTCGGGGACTCGCTCTTTCATCGAGCCCACTGTAGCGAGTCAGGTCACCTCGAAGCCGAGGCGCCGCGCGGCCCGCGCCTTCTGGCGGCTGGCACGCAGCCGCCGCAACCGCTTCACCAGCATCGGGTCGGCGGCCAGCGCCTCCGGCCGGTCGACGAGCGCGTTGAGCACCTGGTAGTAGCGCGTCGCCGACATCGAGAACAGCTCTTTGATTGCTTCTTCTTTTACGCCCGCGAATTTCCACCACTGACGTTCGAAGGCGAGGATGTCGTGTTCGCGGCGGGTGAGCCCATCTGCGATCTCAGAATCGTCCCCCGATCGATTTGCCCGCGCCATGGCGCTGTCCATATAGCTTCCCCTGGACCCTTCCGGCGAATTCTCGGCTGCTCTAATGACTTGACTTACCTGAGGGCGTGTTTCGGCGAATATTGAACCACGGCCCAAACCCTCAAGCCGTGATCCAGACCCGCGAGTCGGCCGATTGGCTCAGATTGCCCGTAACGGCCGTGCGGTAGCTTAGCCGACCATGGCAGTCGTACCGATCCGGATCGTCGGCGATCCGGTCTTGCACACGCCGACGCAGCCGGTGCCCGTGGGCCCCGACGGTTCGCTGCCGGCGGACCTGGCCGAGTTGATCGCCACCATGTACGAAACCATGGACGCCGCGCACGGAGTGGGCCTGGCCGCCAACCAGATCGGCGTCGGGCTGCGGGTCTTCGTCTACGACTGCGCCGACGACCGGGGCAGCACCCAGCGCCGCCGCGGTGTGGTGGTCAACCCGGTGCTGGAAACCTCCGAGATACCGGAGACCATGCCCGATCCGGACAACGATGACGAGGGTTGCCTCTCGGTCCCCGGCGAGTCGTTTCCCACCGGCCGCGCCACCTGGGCGCGGGTCACCGGCCTGGACGCCGACGGCAAGCCGGTCGACATCGAGGGCACCGGCCTGTTCGCGCGCATGCTGCAGCACGAGACCGGGCACCTGGACGGCTTTCTGTACCTGGACCGGCTGATCGGCCGCCACGCCCGCGCCGCCAAACGCGCCGTCAAGGCGCACGGCTGGGGAGTGCCCGGGCTGTCGTGGCTGCCGGGCGAAGGCCCGGACCCCTTCGGTCACTGATGTTCTCGTGGCCGGACCTGGGCACGCGGGTGACGCTTCGCTACCGGCGCGCGAAAGGCTCGGTCCCGCCGCTGACCGACGCGGTGGGACATCTGCTGGCGGTCGGCCCGGTGGTGCGGGTTCGGACCAAGACGGGCGCGGTCGTCGAGGTGGCGGCCGACGACGTGGTCGCGCTGCGGGTGCTGACCGACGCGCCGGTACGCACCTCGCAGATCCGGGCGCTCGAGCATGCGGCCGCCGCGGCTCAGCCCGGCGCGGAACAACAGTGGCTCGAGGGCTGGCTGCTGCGCGCCGGGGACGGCGTCGATTTCGCTGTGCCACTGGATGTTTCGGCCCATGCGGGCACCGTCGCGGCGATCGCGGACTGGTATGAGCGCCGCGGGCTGACTGGTCAGCTGGCGATTCCGGATCGATTGTTGGCGCCGCCGCCGGGGCTGAGCGCCGAACACACCGAACGCGTGTTGGTGCGCGAGGTCACCGCTTCGGCCCCGGCCGGGCCGGATCCGGACAGCGAGACGCTGGTGCGCGCGGCGGTGACCGACGCGCCCGACGGCACGCGGTGGGTTGGCCTGTCGGTGACGGGGTCCGGCGATGACCGGGCCATCACGGCCGCGTGCGAAGCGCTGCTGGCCCGGGCCGCGGCCCGCGGCGCGACGCGCGCCTACCTGGTGGTACGCGGCACCGGCTCGACGGCGCTCGCGGACGCGCTGGGCTTTCGGGCCCATCATCGCCGCCGCTACTTTCCGGCCCGCTCGCCCGCCTGGGATACGGTCTAGCGATGCCCGCGGTTGACGGCGGCGACTCGCCGCTCTTAAGGCTGGCCACCTGGAACGTGAATTCGATCCGCAGCCGCCTGCCCCGCGTCGTCGACTGGCTGGCCCGCGCCGACGTCGACGTGCTGGCCATGCAGGAGACCAAGTGCTCCGACGGGCAATTCCCCACTCTGCCGTTCTTCGAACTCGGCTACGAGGTGGCGCACGTCGGCTTCAACCAGTGGAACGGCGTGGCGATCGCCTCGCGCGTGGGCCTCGACGACGTTCAGGTCGGCTTCGAGGGCCAGCCCAGCTGGAGCAGCAAGCCGGAGGTGGCCGCGACGGCCGAGGCGCGCGCGCTGGCCGCCACCTGCGGTGACATCCGGGTCTGGAGCCTGTACGTGCCCAACGGGCGCGCGGTGGGCGATCCGCACTACACCTACAAGCTGGAATGGCTTGCCGCGCTGCGTGATACCGCGGCCGGATGGTTGCGCGACGACCCCACCGCGCAGATCGCGCTGGCCGGCGACTGGAACATCGCCCCGACGGACGACGACGTCTGGAGCACCGAGTTCTACGCCGGCGCCACCCACGTCTCCGAGCCGGAGCGCCGCGCGTTCGCCGCCATCGTCGACGCGCAATTCGCCGACGTGGTAAGGCCTTTCGCGCCCGGACCGGGCGTGTACACCTACTGGGACTACACCCAGCTGCGGTTCCCGAAACGGCAAGGCATGCGCATCGACTTCATCCTGGCCTCCCCGGAGTTGGCCGCCCGCGTGACCGACGCCCAGATCGTCCGCGAGGAGCGCAAGGGAAAGGCGGCCAGCGATCACGCACCGGTGCAGATCGATATAAGGCGCGGCTAAATCGCGTTTTTCGCGTTCGCGCCGCGGCATATCCAGGTTAAGCTCGGGCAAATTAAGTGCGGCTGCTCGTTGTCTGCGTGTTTGCGAAGTGGCAGGCTTTGATTTTGTTAGGGCAGAATCGGTGTTGGTTAGCCGTTAACGATGCGTTCAGCGGGCGCTGCTCGCTGGTGACGCGGGTTCGCGGCGAGGGCAAGAAAGCCAGGGAGTCAGCATGAGTGTCATCGGCGGAGCGGTTCGGGGCGTGGGTCAGGCGGTGAGCCGCGTGGCGAACACGACGACCGCGGCCGCCGGCGCTGTGGGTGGCGCGGCGGTCAACGGGGTCATCGGCGGCGTCACCGGAGCCGCGGAGGGCATAAAAAAGGGAATGAGCAGCGGCAGCCACTCGGCGCCGGCCGCCGCGGTGGCCTTCGGCGCGCTGGGCGTCGCGGGACTGGTCGAATGGCCGGTGCTGCTGGCCGTCGGCGGCAGCGCGCTGTTGTTGCAGAGGCTGAGCCGCAAGCAGGAACCGGCGAAGGCGAGCCTCAAGGCGGTGCCCGTCGAACCGGCGCCGCAGAAGGCCGCGCCGCAGAAAGCGGCATCGAAGTCGACGGCCAAGAAAGCGGCCGGGCGCCGGGCCGGCGGCACCGCGTTGCGTAGCACCAACTAGCGGGACCGTTCGTACCCGCTTTGAGCATTGCGACCGCGATACGACGCTCTGCGCCGTTGCGCGCCGTCGCGACCGGCGTCCAGGCGACGACCTCGCTCGTTGAGGCAACCATCACCATCGCCGCGATTCCGCTGCGCGAGGGCGCCCGGGCGATCTCGGGCGAGCTGCCCCAAGGTAATCCGGCAGCATTGAGCCGACGGTGCTGGCGCGGCCGGGAGCGCGCCTGGATCGAGGTGCGCGGCCTGGACATCGCCTCGGACGACGAACTCGGACGCTCGGTGCTCGACGCGGTGCTGGCCCATCCGGGGGTGGCGTCGGCCGTCCTGAACTACCCGCTGTCGCGCGTGGTGATCACCATCGGCGAGGCGGACACGTCGCTGCGCGACCTGTGCCGTATCGTCGATGCCGCCGAGAATTGTTGTGCGCCAGCAAAAGTCGTGAAACTGGCGGCGCCACCGACCAGCCTGCCGGGCGACGGCGTGGTGCTGGCGACCCGCGCCGCCACCGCGGCCGCCGGCGCGGCCGGGCTGGGCATAGCGCTGACCGGCCGCGCGTTGCGCTGGCCGCGCATGCCCATCGGTGTCCTGGCGGCCGTGGTGGCCGTCGATTATCAGCCGTGGCTGCGCCGCCTGCTCGAGGACCGCATCGGCCGGCCCGCGACCGACACCGTGCTGACGCTGGCCGTGACGGCCGCGGAAACCGTCACCCTGTCCCCCGCGTCGTTGTCGGTGGGCCTGCTGATGCAGTCGCTGAAGGCCGCCGAATGCCGCGCGGAGGCGCGCGCCTGGGTCCGGCACGAGCCGCAGCTGGCCGGCCACGCCGACCACCCGCACACCGACCCGTCGGCGGCGTCCAAGCCGCCGCCCGGCCGGCCCGCCGACCACCACGCCGGCCGGTTCGCGCTCGTCCAGGCCATCAGCGCCGGGTTCGTCGGCGCCACCACCCGCAACCTCAACCAGGCGGCCCTGGCGGTGCTGGTGACCACCCCGGTGGCCAACCGCACCACGCCGGAGGCCTTCGCCGCGGCGCTCGGCCAGGGGCTGGCCGACCGGCACGCGGTCCTCTCGTTGCGTCCGGAGGCGCTGCGCCGCCTGGACCGGGTGGACGCGATCGTCATCGACCCGCGGGTGCTGTGCACCAAGAGCTTGCGGGTGTCGCTCATCCGCGGCGCCCTGGACGCCGAGCTGCCCGCCGCGTGGTCGCGCGCACAGCTGATGCTGGAAAACAACCGGCTAGGCCCGGGCTGGCACCCGGTGCCCGGAATATCGCCCAACAAGCCGAACGCGATGGTCGAGGCGCTTTTCTGCTTCACGCATGACCCCTTGGCCCCGGCCGTTGTCGGCGAGGCGCACCGGACGGGCTCGGAATTGGTTTCGGTCGAGGACGATTCGCTGGGCGAACTGCGGCCCGCGTTCGACGACATCAGGCCGTTGGAGCGGGGTTGCATCGACGACGCCCTGGCCCGTGCCGTGGCCGACCTGCAGGAGGCCGGCCGCACGGTCGCCGTGCTGTCATCGCCCGGGGCGCAAGCGATTTGGTCCGCCGATGTGGCGCTGGGCATGATGCCGCAGCCCGGATCGGGCCCGCCTCCCTGGTACGCCGACCTGCTGCTGCCCGACCTGGCGGCCGCCTGGCGGGTGCTGCACGCGCTGCCGGCGGCCCGCGCCGCCGCCCGGCGCGGCGCCGGGATCTCGGCCGGCGCGACGGCGATGGGCTCGCTGCTGATGATTCCCGGCGTCCGCGGCATCGGGCGTGGGCCGGTGACCAGCGGCGCGGCGGCCGGCCTGCTGTCGGGATACCTGTTGGCGCGCGGCATCGTCAAGGCGGACGCACCGCGGCCGGCTCCGGTCCAGGAATGGCACGCGATGGCGGTCGAGCATGTACGCCGGGCGTTGTCGCCGCCCGACTCGGAGGCGGCCGGCGACACGGAACAACTCGCGCTGGCCGCCCTCGGCGCCCCGCAGGCCCAGACGCGCGCGCAGGCGTTCCTGCAGTTCCTGGCCGCCGTCCGCGCCGAGTTGACCGACCCGCTGACCCCCGTGCTCGCACTGGGCTCGGCGGCCAGCGCGGTGCTCGGCTCGCCGGTCGACGCCGTCCTGGTCTTCTCGGTGCTGGCCGGGAACTCCATGCTCGCGGCCAGCCAGCGGCTGCGCGCCGAGAACCGGCTCCATCGCCTACTCGCACAACAGATCCCATTTGCCCGCAAGGTCGTATCCGGCGGCCCCGGGGAGCGGGCGTACATCGACGTCATCGCCGCGCAGCTGCAGCCCGGCGACGTCGTCGAGGTGCGCACCCACGAGGTGGTGCCCGCCGACGCCCGGATCATCGAGGAGGTCGACCTCGAGGTCGACGAGTCGACGCTGACCGGTGAATCGCTGTCGGTGGAAAAGCAGGTGGAGCCGACGCCCGGCGCCGCTCTCGCCGAACGCCGCTGCATGCTGTACGCCGGGACGACGGTGGTGGCGGGCACCGCGGTGGCGGTGGTGACCGCGGTCGGCGCCGACACCCAGGAACGCCGCGCCGCTGAGCTGGTCTCCGGCGACCTCTCGTCGGACATCGGTCTGCAGCACCAACTGAGCCAGCTCACCAACCGGGCCTTCCCGGTCAGCATGACCGGAGGCGCGCTGGTCGGCGCGCTGGGCCTGCTGCGCGGGTCGGTCCTGCGCCAGGCGGTCGCCAGCGGGATCGCCATCGCCGTCGCGGCGGTTCCCGAGGGGATGCCGTTGGTGGCGACGCTGGCGCAAGCGGCGTCTGCGCGGCGGCTGACGAAGTTCGGTGCGCTGGTCCGCGTTCCGCGTTCGGTGGAGGCGCTCGGCCGCATCGAGGTGGTGTGCTTCGACAAGACCGGAACGCTCAGCCAGAATCGGCTGCGGGTGGCCGAGGTCGTTGCGGCGCCCGACTTTTCGCGCGAAGAGGTGCTGCGCTGCGCCGCGCACGCCGCGCCGCCGTCCAACGGCGACCCGCATGTACACGCCACCGATGTCGCCATCGTCGAGGCCGCGGCCGCCGTCCCGTCCCCGAATGGCCGCAGCCCGACCGCACCCGCCGCGCACCTGCCGTTCCGCTCCGGCCGGTCTTTCTCCGCGTCGGTGACGGACAGCGAGCTGGCCGTCAAAGGCGCGCCCGAAGTGGTGTTGGCCGCCTGCGGTGGGGTGAGCCCCGCCGTCGAGGAGACGGTCGCGCACATGGCCGGCCGCGGCCTGCGGGTGATCGCGGTGGCGCGGCGGCAGCTGAGCCCCGCCGAGGCGCGGGCGATCCGGCAGGATCCCGACGACATCGCCGATTTCGCCCGGGACGGGCTGACCCTGACCGGGTTCCTGGGCTTGTCCGACACCCCGCGGGCCGAAGCGGCGGCCCTGCTCGCGGATCTGCACCGGCTTTCGGTGGGCGTCAAGCTGATCACCGGCGACCATCCAATCACCGCCCAGGCCATCGCCGAGGAGCTCGGGCTGAGCGTGGCCGCCGAGCAGGTGATCAGCGGCGCCGAGTGGGATGCCTTGTCGCGCAAGGATCAGGAACGCGTCGTGACCGAGCGGGTGATCTTCGCCCGGATGACACCGGAGAACAAGGTGCAGGTCGTTCAGACCCTCGAGAGCGCGGGCGTGCGCACCGCGATGGTTGGCGACGGGGCCAACGACGCCGCCGCCATCCGCGCCGCCACGGTCGGCATCGGCGTCGTCGCCGGCGGCAGCGATCCGGCACACATGGCGGCCGACGTGGTGCTGGTCGACGCCCGCATCGAGGGCCTGCTGCACGCCATCCAAGAGGGACGCCAACTCTGGCAACGGGTGCAGTCCGCGGTGTCGGTGCTGCTCGGCGGCAACGCCGGCGAGGTGTTGTTCGCCATCGTCGGCAGCGCGATCACCGGAACCTCGCCGCTGAACACGCGGCAACTGCTCTTGGTGAACATGATGACCGACGCGCTGCCGGCCGCGGCCCTGGCGGTGAGCAAGCCCAGCGGCCCCGTCGACCCGGGCATCCGGGGTCCGGATCAGCCGGCGTTGTGGCGTGCCGTCGCCATCCGCGGCGTCACCACGGCCGCCGCGACGACGGCGGCGTGGGCGATGGGAAGCGTCACCGGGCGCCCGCAACGGGCATCCACCGTCGCGCTGGTCGCCCTGGTGGGCACCGAGCTGGGTCAGACGCTGCTGGATTCACACGCCCCGCTGGTGGTGTTCACCGCGGCGGGCTCGCTCGCGGCGATGGGAACGTTGATCAGCATCCCGGTGGTCAGCCAACTGCTGGGATGCACACCGCTGGGTCCAGTCGGCTGGGCGCAGGGGCTGGGATCCGCTGCCGCGGCGACCGTCGCGATAGGCGTTGCGAATCGTGTGCTGACGGGTCCGGACAGATCTGGTGGGGCTCCCCCTGAGGTGGCTGAACGTCGACCACCCCGGCCCGCCAAAGCAGCGCATAGAGTTCTAGTAACGGCGCCTTCAGCACCTGAGCAATCGATGAAACTAGCGGATCGCCCCCGGCGTCGGTCATCGTCGACATAGGTCCGACGGTTGCCGCACCACCCAGCGAGTCGGCAAACCCTTCGTTACTGAAAGGCAAATGATGGCGGAAAAGAAGTCACGCAGGGGGACATCGCAGCGCGAGGCGGTGCAAAAGATCCGCGAAGGCGAAACGTTCCACGTAAATCTTCCGGTGCTGGGCCAGATGGAGATTCCCCGGCCCGAACAGTTGGCCTATTTCGGGGGCCTGGCCGCCCTGGCGGCATTCGAACTCATCGATTGGCCGGTGGCAGTGGTCATCGCGGCCGGGCACATCCTGGCCAGCAACCACCACAACAAGATCCTCGAAGAGCTCGGCGAGGCGATGGAAGAGGCCTAACCGGTCCCGACGGCATGGTCGAACCGCAAAGTGACCCGGGTGCCCCCTGGAGTGCGGAGCGTGTCGACGTGATCGGCCAGCCCACCGATCAGGGTCAGGCCGCGGCCGCGACGCCGGCTGCGCAGGCTGGCCGAGGAATCGCCCGCCCACCGGCCGGTGTCGCTGACCGTGACGGCCACCGCCCGCTGACGCAGGAAGGCCTCCACGGAGACCGTGCGGCGCGGCTCGCCGTCGCTGCCGTGCTCGATCGCGTTGGTCACCGCTTCGCCGGTCGCCAACAGGATGTCCATTTGGCGCTTCGGGGCGACGCCAATGCCGGCCAGCCATTCGCGTAACCGCTCGCGCGCGACGGGAATCTGACCGGGCGAGGCCGTCACCACCGCGGCGAAGCTGCGCGGGGTTTCGTGGCTCGGCCGCAGCGCGAGCACGACGACGTCGTCGCGGTAGCCGGTGGGCGGGGCCATCCGGGACAGCACCTCGGCGCAGACGGACTCCACCGGAAGGTCGGCGCATTCCGCGGCCGCGGCCTTGAGGCGGGCGAGGCCGTCGTCGAGCGTCTCACCGGCGCGCTCGATGAGCCCGTCGGTGTAGAGCAGGATCAGGCTTCCCGGTGGCAGATTCGCCGTCGCCGTGGC
The DNA here is from genome assembly GCF_025263485.1 of Mycobacterium sp. SMC-2. NCBI lineage: Bacteria > Bacillati > Actinomycetota > Actinomycetes > Mycobacteriales > Mycobacteriaceae > Mycobacterium > Mycobacterium sp. SMC-2. The sequence goes on along the minus strand of NZ_CP079863.1, from coordinate 1,352,942 downwards.
GTCGGACGGATAGTGCTCTGCATCGTGTTCCTTGATGGCCACCGGCAGCCGCCGGCCGGACGTCAGGAACACCGCGCGGTGGTCGGGAAACACCAGCAACGGATACGGGTGGCCCGCGCAGCTGTAGCTGACGGTGGCGCAACCGGTATCCGGTTCGGTCTCGACCAGGGCGTAGGCCACCGTCGCGCAGCGCGCGCCGGCGACACTGGCCCCATACCGGTCCAGCGCCCCCAGCACCGCGGCCGGTTCGCCCGCGGTCAGGGCCGAGGCGGCCACTGCGGCGCGCAGCCTGCTCATCACGATCGCGGCGGCCAACCCGTGCCCGACGACGTCGCCCACCGATATCCCGACCCGGCCGGCGCGGTCCAGCGGGGTGACCGAATACCAGTCGCCGCCGACGCGCATGGCCTCGCCCGCGGGCTGGTACACGGCCGCCACGACCGCGGCCGTCGAGCCCCGGTCCAGGTCCAGCAGCTGCTCCTGGAAGTCCACGGCGATGCGGTGTTCGCGCTCCATGACCCGGACCCGGTCCAGCGCCGAGGACGTCAGATCGGCCATGCGGCTGAACACCTCGAGTTCGGCGGCGTCGAACTGGCGAGGCGCGGGCCACAGCAAGGCCAGCACTCCGACGACGCGACCCGAGTGTTCCCGCAACGGATGGGCGACGCAGGCGCGGACGCTGGCGGCGGTGTCCTGCACCGCGTGCTGATAGCGCGGGGGCAGGTCGAACGTGTCCGTGATGATCATGGATTCGCCGGTGCGCACGACGTCGGCCCCCACCACCGGAGAGTCGAGCTTGGTCACGTGGTAGCGGTCGCGCAATTCGCCGGGCAGGTGGCCGACGTATTCGAATCTGATGTGGCGTTCGCCGTCGAGGACGCCGATCGACACGGTGGCGGCGTCGGCCGAGCCGAACGAGGATTCCAGCAAGGCGTCCAGGATCCCGGCGACCGAGTCGGTGGCCTGCAGCGCGGAGTCGAGTTGCACCAGATCCGAGGCCGCGGCGCGAAGCTGGCGATCGCGCTCGCGGGCGACGGCCGCCAGCCGCGACCTCACCCGGTCGACCAGCTCCTGGGATCGGAACGGCTTGGGCAGGTAGTCGTCGGCCCCGCCGGCGTAGCCCTCGTCGACCGCCTCCGCGCCGGCCCGGGCGGACAGCATGAGGACCGGCATGGCCGCCAATTCCGGGTCCGCGCGGATGGCCGACACCAGCCCGAAGCCGTCGACGCCCGGCATCATCACATCGGTCACGATCGCGTCCGGGCGCAGGTTCCGGGTCGCCGCCAGCGCCGACTCGCCGTCCGCGAAGAGGGCCGTCTCCCAATGGGCCGACAGCACCCGGTCGAGATGGTGTCGCATGTCGGCGTTGTCGTCGGCGATCAACACCAAGGGGCGCGGCCGCTCCGATGCGGCCGTCGTTTCATCCTGTTCGGAAAGGGGCGTCAGCCATTGACGCGCCTCCGCCACGTACGGGTTGGTCTCGTCCACCAGGCCGGCGGAAGGCCGTTCGGCCGTCGCGTCGACAGATTGCGGCAGCCGGATGGTCACGGTGGTTCCGCGGTCCAATTCGCTGTCGATCTCGACGGTCCCGCTGTGCAGCTCGACCAGCCCGCGCACCAGCGAAAGGCCGATCCCGGTGCCCTCCACGCTGCGGCCGCGAACGTTGTCGGCCCGGTAGAAGCGGTCGAACAGGCGGTCCAGATCCGCGGCGGCGATCCCCACTCCGGTGTCGCGCACGGCGACGACGCAGTACCCGGGTTCGGCGCGCACCTCGACCGAAATCGAGCCGCGCTGAGTGTATTTGACCGCGTTCGACAGCAGGTTCAGGATGATCGTCTCCCACATGCCCGGGTCGAGATCGGCCAGCACCGGGGAGCAGTCCACGACGAGGTCGAGCCCCGCCCGATGGCAGAGCTCGGTGAAAGACGACGCTATGTGGGCGGTCAGCGCGCCGACATCGGTACACGCCAACTTCGCCTTCGCGCGGCCGGCCTCGATGCGGGAGAAGTCGAGCAGCGAGTCGACCAGGCGCTGCAGGCGCCGTGCGTTGCGGGCCGCGGTGCTCAGCCGCTCGGCCAGCACGCTTTCCGGCGCCGCTTCGCTCAGCGCATCGTCGAGCGGCCCGAGCAGCAGCGTGAGCGGGGTGCGGAACTCGTGGCTGACGTTGGTCAGAAACGCCGTCTTCGCGCGGTCCAACTCGGCCAGCGCGTCGGCCCGGTCCCGTTGCTGTTCGTAGGAAACGGCGGAGGCGAACGCCGCGGACAACTGGTCGGCCAGTAGTTGGCAGAAACCGCGGTACATCGCATCGATGGGTCGCCGCGGGCTGACCCCGATCACCACCGCCCCGGCGTTCGAGGTGTCCACCAGCGGTAGCACCAGGGCCTGCCGGGGGCAGTTCTCGCCGAAAAGTTCTGTGCTGCCGGGGATCACGTCCTCGAGCCGGTCGATGACGTGCGCGGAGCGCGTACGTGGCGTCGTGTCCCATCCGGCGAGCCCGGACAGCGAATCGGGCAGCAGCGGGCGGATGGCGGGCGTCGCCCCGCGCAGCGTGCTGCCGCGCGCCCCTTCTGTGCCGTCCGCCAGGTACATGGCAATGAACGGCAGATCCAGGGGTTGCGCGTCGCACACCGCGACGGCGCCGCTCACCACGTCGTCGATGGTGTGCGCATCCATCACGGCGGCCGCGACCGTGTTGAGCAAGTGCAGCCGGCGCTCACTCAACACGCGCTCGGTCGTCTCGATCACCGCGCAGAAAATCGCGCTGACCGCGCCGTCGCGGCCGATGATGGGGCTGTAGGTGAAAGTGAAGTACCGCTCCTGGGCTTGGCCGCCCGTTATGAGCGGCAACATCAGGTCGTCGGACCAGGTCGCGACGCCGGTGTCCAGCACGCTGGTGAGCATCGGGGAAATCTGCTGCCAGATTTCCCACCACACCTGCCGCGCGGGGCAACCCAGCGCCGCCGGATGTTTGTCCCCCAGCATCTGCGCGTAGGCGTCGTTGTACATCAAGAACAGATCCCCGGGCCCCAGCCAGAGCACGATGGGGAACCGCGACGTCAGAGCGACCGCCACCGCGGCACGCACCTCGGACGACCAGCCCCACGGCGGTCCCAGTGGATGGGCGTCCCAATCGAATTCGGCGAACCGGCGGCCCATCTCCCCGCCCAACCCGACCGCAGCCGCCAAATCGGCCGGCAGCGGCGGATTCATTGCTGTCGCTTGCGTTGCAGAGCGTCGGAAAGCGTCGGATAGATGTCGAGGATGCGATCCAGCTCGGTCACCTGAATCGGGCGAAGGACGTGGTCGTGGGCCGCGACCAGGCGGACCGCCGTACCGGCTTCCTTCCCTTCGTCGTGACACTCGAGCACGGCGTTCAACGCCGCGCTGCCGAAGAAGTCGACCGCTTGCAGGTCGACGACGACCAGCCGGGCCGGATGGGTCTCGGCCAGCTTGAGCGCGGCGGTCAGATGAGCGGCTACCTCATCGACGGTACTGGAATCGACGCTGCCCTCAACGCGCACGACTACAGCGTCCTGGAGAGCTTCGTGTTCCACCGCCAACAACTTCAGTGCCTTTCGCTGCTCGGCCCGCGCCTCGCTGTCTGGGAACACTAACTGTTTGCGGGCTGCCGCGTTCGGGTAACGCCGGTTACCCGGCGGGGTCGGCGGATATCCGTTCGTGCACCGTCAGCAGCAGGTGGTCGAACTGACTCTGCAGGGCCGCCGTCGAGCCCTCCAGGGTTGCCACCTCGGCGAGCAGCTGCCGGGCCAGCGACCGCAGCTTCACGTTGGTCTCTTGCGACCGCCACTGCAGCACGCGGAAGGCCTGCTCGGCGCTGACCCGGTAGACGAACATCAGCACGCCCTTCGCCTGTTCGATCGCCGCCCGGTTCTCGAACAGGTCGGGCAGGGCCTCGTCGAGCACCTCCCGCCGGGTCTCGTCGAAGGTGTCGGTGAGGTCGATGTAATAGCCGGCGGTGCCCACCACGGCGTCCGACTCGTCGTACATGCGGTCGGCCACGACGATCGCGTCGTGCACCTTGCCGGCGGTGTCGAGGAACCGGTGCCGGCTGGAGAACGACTCCGCCGACTGCAGGGCGTAGTCGAGCACCTCCTGGACGTGTTTGCGGTCGTCGGGGTGTTTATGCGACAACAACAGCTTCGTCGTCGGTTCCACGGTGCCCGGTTCGTAGCCGTGCATCCTGGCCACCTCGTCGGACCACTCCCAGCGCTCACCGATGAACCAGAAGCGGAAGGTGCCGATGTTCAAATGCCGGGCGGCCGCGGCGGGTGTCGCCGCGTCCGTCTCCCCTTGCTGCTGCACGTTTGTATCTTTCCATTCACCGGATGCACCCGGCTACCGCTCCGGCAGAAAGGCCGCCCGCATGCCGAGTGGCCTGGGGTGGGGGTAACGTCGCATGCGGACCATCCAAGAACGCGGGAGCGCACGTCGAAATGCGCTGAGAGGACGGCTCGGGGCCGTCGACCGTACGAACCTGACCGGGTAATGCCGGCGTAGGGAGATGAAAATGACCGATGTCCTTTCCAAGGCCGTCGAGGCGTCCGTCACCACCGGACCGATCGCGGGCAGCAGCAAGGTCTACCGGGAGCTGGACGGGGGCGCCCGAGTCCCGTTCCGGCGGGTGCACCTGTCCACCGGGGACCACTTCGACCTCTACGACACCTCCGGCCCGTACACCGATACGGATGCGGTGATCGACCTGACGGCCGGCCTGCCGCCGCGCCCGGGGGTGGTCCGCGACCGCGGCACCCAGCTGCAGCGCGCCCGCGCCGGCGAGATCACCGCCGAGATGGCGTTCATCGCCGCCCGCGAGGGCATGCCCGCCGAGCTGGTGCGCGACGAGGTCGCCCGGGGGCGCGCGGTGATCCCGGCCAACCACAACCACCCCGAGAGCGAGCCGATGATCATCGGCAAGGCGTTCGCGGTCAAGGTCAACGCCAACATCGGCAACTCCGCGGTGACGTCGTCGATCGCCGAAGAGGTCGACAAGATGGTGTGGGCGACCCGCTGGGGCGCCGACACCATCATGGACCTGTCGACCGGCAAGAACATCCACGAAACCCGCGAGTGGATCCTGCGCAATTCGCCCGTTCCGGTCGGCACCGTGCCCATCTATCAGGCGCTGGAAAAGGTCAAGGGCGACCCGACGGAACTGACGTGGGAGATCTACCGCGACACCGTGATCGAGCAGTGCGAGCAGGGCGTGGACTACATGACCGTGCACGCCGGCGTGCTGCTGCGGTACGTGCCGCTGACCGCCAAGCGGGTGACCGGCATCGTCAGCCGCGGCGGGTCGATCATGGCGGCCTGGTGCCTGGCCCATCACCGGGAGTCGTTCCTCTACGAGCATTTCGAGGAACTGGCCGATATCTTCGCGCGCTACGACGTCACCTTCTCGCTCGGTGACGGGCTGCGGCCCGGGTCGATCGCCGACGCCAACGACGCCGCGCAGTTCGCCGAGCTGCGCACCCTGGGCGAGCTGACCAAGATCGCGAAAGCCCATGGCGCACAGGTGATGATCGAGGGCCCGGGACACGTCCCCATGCACAAGATCGTCGAGAACGTGCGGCTGGAAGAGGAGCTGTGCGAACAGGCTCCGTTCTACACGCTGGGCCCGCTGGCCACCGACATCGCGCCGGCCTACGACCACATCACCTCGGCGATCGGCGCGGCCATCATCGCCCAGGCCGGCACCGCGATGCTGTGCTACGTGACCCCCAAGGAACACCTCGGGCTGCCCGACCGCAAGGACGTCAAGGACGGGGTGATCGCCTACAAGATCGCCGCCCACTCGGCCGACCTGGCCAAGGGGCATCCGCGCGCCCAGGAGCGCGACGACGCGTTGAGCACGGCGCGGTTCGAGTTCCGCTGGAACGACCAGTTCGCGTTGTCGTTGGACCCCGACACCGCAAGGGAATTCCACGACGAGACGCTGCCGGCCGAACCGGCCAAGACGGCGCACTTCTGCTCGATGTGCGGGCCCAAGTTCTGCTCCATGCGGATCACCGCCGACGTCCGGGCCTACGCCGCCGAGCACGGGCTGGACAGCGAGGAGGCCATCGAGGCCGCGATGGCGGACAAGTCACGCGAGTTCGCCGAGCACGGCAACCGGGTGTATCTGCCGATCACCCAGTGAACTACCTGCCGGTCCCACCGCCGGGCGCCACGCCGCTGCGGGTGCTGTCCATCGCGGGGTCCGACTCCGGGGGCGGCGCCGGCATCCAGGCCGACCTGCGCACCATGGCCCTGCTCGGTGTGCACGCGTGCGTCGCGGTCTCCGCGGTCACCGTGCAGAACACGTTGGGGGTCAACGGCTTTCACGAGGTGCCCGACGACGTCGTCGCCGCCCAGATCGAGGCGGTGGTCACCGACATCGGGGTCCAGGCCGCGAAGACCGGGATGCTGGCGTCGTCGAGAATCATCACCGCGGTGGCCGCCACCTGGCGCCGGCTCGGGCTGACGGTTCCGCTCGTGGTCGATCCGGTGTGCGCGTCCATGCACGGCGATGCATTACTGGAGGCATCCGCCCTGGATTCCCTTCGCGGCCAGCTGTTTCCGTTGGCCACGCTGGTGACGCCGAACCTCGACGAGGTGCGGCTGCTGGTGGGCATCGACGTCGTGGACGCGGAGTCGCAGCGGGCGGCGGCCAAGGCGCTGCACGCGCTGGGGCCGCGGTGGGCGCTGGTCAAGGGCGGGCACCTGCGGTCATCCGAGCGCAGCTGCGACCTGCTCTACGACGGTGGCTCCTACTACGAATTCGATTCGGAGCGGTTGCCGGGCGGCAATGACCACGGCGGCGGCGACACGCTGGCGACGGCGATCGCCTGCGCGCTGGCGCACGGTTACACCGTGCCCGATGCGGTCGGGTTCGGAAAGCGGTGGGTCACCGAATGCTTGCGCGCCTCCTATCCGCTGGGCCATGGGCACGGCCCCGTCTCACCGCTGTTCCGGCTTGGATCATGAACCTCGACCAGATCGCCGGCATCGCACATGAGCCCGAGGGCGCGGCGCTTGGCGTCGTCGTCCTCACCCACGGCGCCGGCGGCAACCGGGATTCGCCGCTGCTGCAACAGGTTTGCGACGAATGGGCGCGGCGCGGCTGGCTCGCGGTCCGGTACAACCTGCCCTACCGGCGGCGCCGGCCCACCGGGCCACCGTCCGGCTCGGCCGCCGCCGACCGCGCCGGAATCGTCGAGGCGATCACGTTGTGCCGCGGCCTCGCCGACGGCCCGCTGATCGCCGGCGGGCATTCCTACGGCGGCCGGCTGACGTCCATGGTGGTGGCCGCCCGCGAGGCGCCCGTCGACCTGCTGACGCTGTTCTCGTATCCGGTGCATCCGCCGGGCAAGCCGGAGCGGGCCCGCACCGAGCACCTGCCCGACATCAGGGTGCCGACGGTGTTCACGCATGGGACGTCGGACCCCTTCGGCACGCCCGACGAACTGCGCGCCGCCGCCGCGCTGGTCACCGGCATGACGGCCGTCGTCGAGATCGCCGGGGCGCGACACGATCTGCGGTCCAAGACGCTGAACGTGGCGGCGCTGGCGGTCGAGGCCGCCCTGCAACTGCTCGGGCGCGATCAGACAGCTTGACGCGGCCGCTTTTCGGTCATCCCGGGTAGCGGGAGTAGCACGCGTCCATGTTGCCGGCCACGCCGCCGCGGAACGCCGCTATCCGGGTGAAACCGGCCGGCACGCTGGTGCCGTCCGCGTCACTGGCGACAAGGTGGTTGGTCAGCAGCCCGGCCACCGCCTCGTCGAGATCACCGGCGGTCAGCAACAGCTGCTTCTGCGACGACAGCTCGATGGGTTCGGCCATCTTGCGATGCACCACGCCGGTCAGGCACGCCGTGCGCAGCGCGGTCCACGGGCTCTGCATGGCCAGCCCGCGTTCGTGTTGCACGGCGAGCGCGTACCGCGACATCACGGCCGACAGGGCGGTGTCGTCGCCCTGCGGCAGGGTCTGTTCGTTCTCGTCGGCGACCTTGCCCATCACCGCGAGCTTGGGCAGGTCGATCACGATCGTGTTGGTGGCCGGGCAGTACGACGCCGGCGGGCTGGGCTTAGCATCAGGGCATTTGGCGGACTGGTAGGACAATGCCGGCGGATTCTTCGGGGAGAAGATCTTGCCCAGGAGTTCCATCAAGGTCGCCAAGGTGTCTTGGTCGATCGGGACCTCACCGGTCTCCGGGTTTCCGGTGCTGCTGTCGACGCGCAGGGCGTTGGGCAGGTCGCCGCGGCGCTGCTCGATTTCGTTCTTGTCGATCCCCGCGCAGGCCGAGGCGCCGTCGATGAAACCCATTTGGAAGGCGCTGATCCGGTCCAGGGCCGAGCCGTGTTCGTCGTCGTTCTCGGTCTCGCTGTCGATCACGGGGTCCCGGGTGGTGATGATCCCCGCCAGCACGTGGTCGAGCCCGTCCGCGGTGCTCAGCGTGAACCGCGGCGACTTGCCGTCGGCGACCCAGAAGAGGTAGACGCCCGCGAAGCAGTCGGCCTGCTGCTCGTGCACGATCGTGGGGTCTCGCTTGGTCACCAGCTTCGCCATGTTCTGCAAGGCGTGGCCGAATTCGTGTGCCAGCACACCGTTGACGGACATGTCGCCGAAATACCGTTGCGCGACGGGCAGGAACACCCCGCGGTCCCAGGCGATCAGGTTGCAGCGCGACGTGTAGAAGGCGTTGACGAGTTTATACGTGTCATTGTGGCAAACGATGGGGCTGGACGGATCGTCGGAGTTATACGACACCATCTTGCCGACCGGGACGAAACTCCCTTTCAGCGATTGGCCGTACACCGATTTCCAATATTCCTCGATGTCGTTGACCGACAGCAACGACAACTTGTCGATGGCGCCGTTGTCGGTGTTGACCACCGTGCCGGTCGGACCGGGTGCGTTCGATCGGATCCCGCTGGGGCCGTTGGTCGCGGGCAGTCCGCCCACCCGGAACGGATCGTTGAGCATCGACAGCGCCCGCCCGTCGACGAAGGATGTGCAGCCCGCCACCACGATTGCCGCCGCCGCGCAGCTCAGCACCACCCTCAGCAAGGCGGCCGCCCTGCGCGGACGGCCACCGCCGAGTCGACGTCGATTTCGCGCACGGCTGTCCATACCAACCTCATCCCGACCCGCTGCAAAGCAGCACCAAAGGGTCTCATTCTAGAGCCGTTGGCTAACTACGACAGCGGAATGAAATTCGCGGTCGCATGCCGGTCACGGCGACGCGGCCGCGCGGCTTACCCGTTACGGAACGAAAAACGACGCGCGGGTATTCACATAGCAAATAGCGAACTCCGCGGCGCCGTAAAACGGCTAGGGGCGGGGCGTGGGGGGTGTCGGCGTCTGCTGCGGTCCCGTCGGACCACCCGGGCCCATTCCGCCGGGCCCCATCATTCCGCCGGGCCCCATCATCGGGCAGGTACCGACACGCCCGATGATGGGGCCGTAGCCGTGGTGCCAGCCGTGGTGGCCGCTGGACCAGCCCAGGAATACGCCGGTGAAGAAGATCACCGCGGCGACGAACACGACGCCGGCGACGATGACCACCCACGCGACCACCTGACTCAGTGGACTGTGCGCGCCGAATCGAGGCCCGTCCCCGGAGTGGCCGGTCGCGGTGGTCGGTCCGACGCTGGATTCAGGAGTTTCCGTCATCCTTCGAACGATGTCAGACTCATACCCACGGGGGGTAGGGACCATTGGCCCTAGAAGTCCCGTCGGGTGTCTGGTCAGCTTGCCTTGGTTGCGGGGAAGTGTCCCGGAGGTATGCGGCGATGGCTGGATTGACGCGGCGCGCGGCGCTCGCCACGCTCGGCGTGCTGGGCGCCGGCGGCATCCTGGGCCTGGGATATGCGCGTCGCAGTGGCTTGCAGTGGACCGCCGTCCGCCTACGGACGCCGGCGGCTTCATGGGCGCCGATCACCTGGACATGAGCCGCTACATGGAAATGTTCATGCGGCACAGCGAAATCGGCCGAGTTGTCGAGAACATTCCCGGCGGCGTGCGCACCACCACCGAATCGACGTCTCCCGACCAGACCGCCCAACTGCAAGCGCGTGTATCGAGCATGTGCGCGCACCTCGATCAGGGCACCGAAGTCAGCTGCATGAGCCAAAGCCTGCCGACGCTTTTCCGGCATGCCGGCGGCTACCGCCGCCAACTCACGTTCACCCCCAAGGGTGTAATCGCCGAGGAGACCGCCGACGATCCGGCCCTCACCGACGTCATCCGCGCGCACGCGCGAGAGGTCACCGGGTTCGTGCAGGACGGAATGCCCGCCATGATGCAACAGATGATGGGTCCGGGCGGGATGGGCTGCGGACGAATGATGGGGCCGCGCAGGCCTTGACGCCCCGGACGCCTTAGAAGGGTGGGGGTTCGTCGTCTGGTGGTGCGGGGCCGGGTCGGGCGGGCTGGGTCGCTAAGCGGGCTCGGCGGTTGTGGTGGCGTTCGGTGGCGATGCGCTGGGCCCGGTCTTGGGCGCGGGTCCTTGTGCGTCGCGGCATCATCGCGGTCCGCTCGGCACAGCGCTCGACGGCCGTGGCGGCCGGGAGGTCACCGGTGGGCGCGCACAGGCTGGGGAACAGCAGCGCGCTGCCGGGAGTGGTGACATAGGTGTGCCCGCCGGGCAGCCGCCAGATCAGGGTGCCGTCGGGCAACTGCTCATCACGCCAACCCCAGAACGTCTTGAGCAAATGATGTTGGCGGCACAGGCATTTCAGGTTCGACGGATGCGTCGCACCGCCCTGCGAGTAGGGCATCGTGTGGTCGATATCGCAGTCGACCGCTGGGCGGTCACAACCCGGGGCCCGACAGGTCAGATCCCGACACCGCACAAAATCGGCCAGCTTGGCCGACGGGGTGTAGCGCGCTTCGGCCTCGGCTGGGGCGCTCAGCGGCACCAGCGTGGCCGAGCCGGCCAGCTCGGCCACCAGCTCGGCAGTGATCAGCCCGTCGGCGCCCACCTCCGACGCCGGAGCCGACCCTTGGCCCCGGACGCTGGCCTGCTCGGCGATCACGTGGATGACGACCGGCGTTGCCGGCGGCCGCGTTCTGGCCGCACAGTCACTGCGCCCACAGCGGCAACCCATCCGATCCGCAGAGGCGGCCAGCGCCCCCAACGCGTCGGCGCGCAGCTGGTCGCGGCCACGCGGGTCATGCTCACACACCGTGGCCGCCAAGGCGTCCAACCGCTGGTCCAGGGCGTGCGCATCCGGGCTGAACAGGCTGCCGTGGATTTCGGACATGCCGCCCTCGAGATCCTCGATCGAGACCCCGCGCTCGGCCCGGCACTGCTCGCGACGGCGCACCGCGTCGACGTCCGCCTTCGCCACGATCTTGTCGATCTCGCCGGCCAACCGGCCCCGGGTCATCGAGGGCCACCGCGCCGCGCGCACCGCCAGCTCGGCATCCACCGCGGCCAATACCGCGGTGTCGGTGATCAAATCCGTGCGGTACACGATCGTCTGAAACAACCGGTAACTGATGTCGCCGGCGCGAAACACCGCCGCCACCCGCGGCAGCCGCTGACGCATCGCCAACGCATACCGCAGGAAGCTGCCCGCCATCGCCAGACTGACCCGAAACGCCGCGGCCACCTCGGCCGCCACCGCCGCCCAGGTGTCCACCGCCCAATCAAGCTCTTCACCGCGTTGGGCGCGGCGCAACTCGAACAACTCCCCGACCGCATCTAACCGGTCCGCGACCACTTGCGCCTCTAACCGCCAGGACGCACACATCCGATCCACCAGGGCGCTCGAGCGCTCACAGCGCGGAGGCTCCCAATACTCATGCAGCCGCGTATCGAACATACGTTCGAGTATAGAACGGCACGCCGACAAGCCGTCGACCGGCGGTCAAGGCATCCGGGTCCGATGCCGCTTGTCGTGCGGCGGCACGCCGTTGACCCCGCCGATAAACGCCGCATAGCTGCCCACTGCGAAGGCGACGCCAGAACCCATGATGGCCAACGCATCCCGGTTGATGTTGTCGACGGTTTCCCGGGGACCCTGATAGTTGGGGTCGAACGGGGCGCCGGCTTGCCCGCCCCACAGCCGGGCCTGCACGGTGGTTTTCGGTTGCGAGGCCCCGGCCGTCATGCCCCCGACCGGCACGCCCGCAACCATGAAGGGGTGATAGTCCGCCAGGGTGCTCAGCGGCATGTCCGCGGGCCGCTTCCCGGCCAGGTTCAGGTAGCCGGCCAGGGTGCGCTCGATGCCGGCGGACCCGTCGGGGATGTCCGCGTAGGTCACCCCGGGCGCCGGCGGACCGGACTGATCGCCGTCGTCGGTGAAGAAGCCGGCGTTGGGTGAACCCAGCGTGGTGAAGTTCAGGTACATCGCGATGTCGTTGAGTTGATCGCTGTTCATGCCGAACACGTAGTCCATGACGCCGTTCAGCCCGTCCTCGTCGGCGCCCCAGAACGCGAACCGCACCGCGTTGTTCACCGGTGCCAGCGGGCCCAGCTGCAGGGCAGTTTCCAGCACCGCGGCCACCCCGGAGCCGCCGTCGTTGATGCCCGGGCCGCCGCGCGGGCTGTCGAGATGCGCGCCGACCATGATCACGTCGTGCGACGAGCCGGTCTTGGTCTGCGCCAAGACATTTCGCGATGTGATCTTGATGTTGTGAGCGTCCAGCACCAGGCGTATGGGCGTGCTTGCGCCGGCGAGCCCGGTCGCGGTGGAGGGATTGGCGACCGCGACGGGCACGGTCAGCTGCTTGAAGTAGCCGGGACTGAACAACGTGGGCGGGGCGCCGCGGCCGGCCGGCGCACTGAGCACCACCAGCGCGGCCGCACCCTTGGCCACCGCGCTGTTCTGCTTTTCGACCACGGAGCAACGCGCGTCGTCGACGATGGCGATCGAACCCTTGGGCAGCATGGCCGGATAGTCGCCGGCCGCGCATCCCGACGGTTGGGTGGGCCGGACCGGCTGCCCGGTCAGGCCGCCGGGCGGCGTCTGGACCAACAGCGAGGCCTGGTCGACGGAGTAGGTGCGGCCGGCGACCGTCAGGACCGGCCTGCCCGGGGAGACGGTGTACAGCCGGTCGAACTGCGGCGTCAGTACCTCGAAGCCCCTGTTGCGCAGGGCTTTAGCCACGTAGCCGACGCTGGCGTCGTAGCCCGGCGTGCCGTCCGCGCGGTTTCCGTTGTTGGCGTTGGCGATGTTCTGCAGGGCGCGCAGATGGGTGAGCATCCGGTCGGCGGTCACTTTCCCGGCCAGGCCGCGGCCCAGATCGGGTGCGACAGCGGGCGACCCAGGCGGCGCCGACGAGCAGCTCCCCAGCAGCAAAGTCGCCAGCAGCAGTGCCGCGCTTAGCCGACGGCTCATGACTTGGTTAGCACGTGGCGCGTGCGATCCTCCATCGTTGGCACCCCGTTGTGGCCGCCGAGGTCCTGCGAATACAGGCCCACGGCGTAGGCGACGCCGCCGCCGTTGACGGTCAGCGCGGCCCGGTCAACATGATCGAGGGTGTCGGTCTTTTGGTGATAGTTCGGGTCGAACGGCTGGTCGGCCGTCCCGCCCCACAACTTGGCCTGCTCCGAGGACATTTTCACTTCGGCACCGGAGAACAGGCCGCCGGCGGGGACGCCCGCCAGGGTGAATCCGTCATAGTCGGAGCGCCCGTCGAAGGCGGTGTCCTGCGCGGTCTTTCCGGCGGATTTCAGGTAGGCGACCAGCGTGCGCTCGATGCCGGCCGACCCTTCGGGTACAACCGGCTGGCCGCGGGCGTCCGCCGGCAGCGATTGGTCCCCGTCGTAGGTGAAGTACCCGGGGTTCGGCGACGCGAGCATGTCGAAGTTCAGGTATAGCGCAATGCTTTTGAGCCCAGTCAAATCCAGCGACTCGACGTAGTTGCGCGATCCGATCAGGCCGAGTTCCTCCGCACCCCAGAACCCGAACCGCACCGCATTGCGCACCTGCGGCGAATTCCCCAGCCGCACCGCCGTTTCCAGTATCGCGGCCACTCCCGAACCGTTGTCGTTGATCCCGGGCCCTTCGGGCACACTGTCCAGGTGCGCGCCCGCCATGACGACGTTGGTCGTCAACCCCGTCTTGGTCTGCGCGATCACGTTGCGGGCCTTGAAACTCTGCACGCTCGCATTCAGCTTGATGGTGGCCGGCCCAGGCGCGGTGCGCAGTTGCACGCCGACGGACCTGGTCACGCCCACCACCGGGATCTTGACTTCGGTGTCCGGCCCCAAGGTGCCGCCCATGTGTTGCTCGTCGACGTTGTCGGCGACGATCATCGCGATCGCGCCGCGCTGCGCCGCGATGTCCTCCTTCTGGGCGAACGGGCATCCGCCGCGGTCCACCAGAACCACGGCCCCCTGAGCCGGTAGGTTGCCGTAATCCGAGGCCGCGCAGCCGGGGGCCTCGCCGGCGGGCACGACCACCAGCGGCCCGCTCACCCCCTGCGGCGGGGTGCCGAGGCTGAAGTCGAGCGCGTGCGCCTCAACCGGCTTGCCGCCGACGGTCACCTCCGGCTTGTCCCCGTGGAACACCCGCGCCGAGAATTCCGGGGTCTGCACCTCAAATCCGCTGCCGCGCAACGTGTTCACGACGTAGTCGACGCTGGCCTCGTAACCCGGAGTGCCCACCGCGCGGGTGCCGTTGTTCGCGTCGGCAATATCCTGCAGCTTTGCCAGGTGGGCCATCATCCCGTCGGTCGTGACCTTGTCGTGCAACGCGCTGGCGAACGCGGCCGCGTTACCGGCGCCTTGTGGCGAGTGCCGATGGAAGCAGCCGGTCGGGAATGCGGTCAGGGCGATCACGACCAGCACCGCCGGGATCGTCGTGAATTTGTTCACCATCGCGCCTCACGTTAGACCGCGGCACGAGTGGCCGGCATCAGGACACGGCGGTATCAGACGTACAGCGCACTGAACGGGGCAAAGGGGATGTTGCGCACCACAAACCACGCCGCGACCACCGCCAGCGTGGCCGCGGCGGCCCAGCGACCGTGTTGCCAGCTCCGGACCCGTCTTCCCGCCAGCCGCCCGTAGGTCCAGGCAAGGTACGCCCACACCAACAGCACGACAGCCGCCAGGCCCAACGCGTTGAACCTGGCGGCCGCCATCAGATTGCCGTGCATCAGGGAATAGAGCATGCGCAAGCTGCCGCATCCCGGACAGTCGATCCCCAACAGCGCCTTGGTGGGACACACCGGCAGCGGACCGTTGGGAGTGGTCGGATCACCCGCCCAGATGGCGGCGCACATCATCGTCGCGGTCGCGGCCACCAGCAGTGGCGCGCCCAGACTCAGCGGCGCCGACCTCTGGTGGGTCACCATGGTCGCGTACCGGGCTTAGAACATCGCGGCAAGCGCCGCGTTGGTGTTCGTGTTCAGCGCGCCGACCGCCATCAGGATGCCGTAGATGATGCCCACGACGACGCCGATGACCGCGGACCAGATCACCCACTTCTTGGCACTGTCGGCGGACGCCTGCGCTTCGGCGTAGCGGCCCTGCGCCCAGAGCCCGTTGACTTGGCTGGACTTGACGATCGCCACGATTCCGAAGGGGAGGCAACAGAACAGGGTCACCAGAATGGACCACACCAAATAGTTATTCGGCGCCTGCCCGGCGGGCTGCTGCGGCGGATAACCAGGCGGAGGCGGGGGCGGTGCCGGCGGCTGTGTCATGAATTCTCCAGTCCCGAGAAGTTAGCTGGCGTGAAACGGTGCTAACCATACCCGAGCACAGTCGCGGCGGCACTAGCAATTTGAAAATCGCTTTTGGACCCGCTGGCGTGCGGTGCGACGGCCGCACATCCTTCAGCCGCCCGCCTATCTCCACCGCCTCCCGGACGAGTGGCGCCAGGGCGAGCGAAAAACATTGACCGGCAAGGCCCTTCGAAAGTACCGTTGCACCGGGCCGTCGAGAAGGATGACCAGACAGACTGTTGCCAGCGGAATGTGATGCTTTGTCACGACATATCCCTACGATCCCTACATAGCGGAAGCGCGTTTCTCCAGTGGGCGACGCCGCTTCGACAACCGCTAAGGAGTCATAGGATGCCCTGTCTCAGCAACGCGTCGAGGGCGGCCACGGCCGCGGCGCTCGCGGGCTTCGCCGCCTTAGCGGGCACGGTCACCGCTAGCGCGGATCCCGCGAATACCGGTAACCTGTCGGACATCAACACGCTCGCGGCATCGCTGTCGAAGGGCTACGGTCTGAACAATTGCACCGCCCAAAGCATCACCACCGGCGAACTGGCGGCGCTGAACTGCGGGCAGAGCCCCGACCCGAGCGGGCCGGTCCAGGCCAAGTACATCCTATTCAACAACGGCGAAAACATGGTCGGCTCGTTCAAGGCCAGCATCAAGGACGACGTCCTGGGCGCCTGCGGGGACAGCGGCCAGTCGCCCACCACCTGGCACCAGGGCAGCGGCAGCAATGCCGGGCAGGTGGCGTGCGGGACGTATCAGAACGCAGCCGAGATCATCTGGACCAGCGACGCGAAGAACATCTTGAGCTACATCCGCGGTTCCAACACCGACGCCACGGCGCTGTACCAGTGGTGGCGGGCCAACGGCTGACGTTCGACCTTGGGGGGCAAGGGATTTCTGCACCACCCATCCAACAACCGCAGGGAGTCAATGCAATGTCACACCTCACCATCACACTGCGCGCCGTGTCCGCGGCCGCCCTCACGGCCAGTTTCGCCCTCGCGGGTAGCGCCACCGCGTTCGCGGAACCCAACACCGGCAGCGCCGCGGATATGAACACGCTGGCCGCCAACCTGTCGAAGGGCTACGGCCTCAACAACTGCAAGCCGCAGGAGTTGACCGAATCCGGCGAACTGGCCGAGCTCCTGTGCGGGCAGAGCCCCGACCCCAGCGGACCGGGCTCCGGCGTCTACGCCCTCTTCTCCAACGGAACGAATCTGGCCTCCGCCTTCAGCTCCACCATCAAGGACGTCTCCCTGGCGGCGTGCGGGGACGCCGGGCAGTCCCCGGGTACCTGGAAGCAGAACGGTCAGACGGGCGGGCAGATCGCCTGCGGCACCTACAAGAACTACGCGACGTTGACGTGGACCACCGACGCCAAGAACGTGCTGGGGCACCTGACTTCGTCCAACTCCGACGTCAACGCCCTCTACCAGTGGTGGCGCACGAACGGCTGACCCGTCACCACCGCGCGGACACCAGTTCGGCTGCCGCGCGCATCCCGGCGGCGTTGGGGTGCAGCGGCGCCGGCCGGCCCGGCAGCGGCAGACCGGGTCTCGTGGTCCAGGGCTCGCCCGACCACGCGTGGTGTTGGCGGCTGGCCGCGGCGGCGCCCACCACGTCGCAGCCGGTTGCCGTCGCCGCGTCGGCCGTGAGTCGTTCCAGGCTCGCGGCCACGTGGCGACCGAGATCGGCGTCCGCTTCCGAAAGCGGGGCGGCCGGCGTGCCGGCGGGCGGCAGGACCGTCAAGTAGTCGACGAAGAAGACCCGGGCGTGCCGGGCGTGCTCACGCACCGCAAGCCCGACCGCGCACAACGATTCGAAGACCGCGTCAAGGGCCTCGTTCCGCGCGTCGCGGTCCAGCAGTTCGCAGATGCGCGCACCCAGAAGAGGCAGCCGCCGTGCGGGTCGCGGCAACGAGGCGGCCATCAGCAGCGGAATGTAGCCGACGTCGTTGCCACCTATCGTGATGGTGACCAGGCTTTCCGAGCCGTTCAGAGCGGTGATCTGGGGTGGTGTGCCGCGCCGATGATCGGCGAGCACGTGGGCGGTGGTCGCGCCGGAAAAGGTGACGTCTATTAGTTCCAGGCCGCATCGTTGCGCGACCAGGTGCGGATAGTTGCGCGCCGACCGGCCCGAGCCCCAGGGGGCTCCCGCGGCGCGGGGGCGGATGCCAGGACCGGCGGCCATCGAACTGCCCAGCGCCACATACCGTTTCATCGCTGGGGGCTCGACGCTTGGGCCCAGAAGCGCTTGGGAATTCGCCCGGCCCGACGGGCCAGATAGCCGGCCGTGACGGCGGCGGCCATCGCGGCCGCCATTGCCGCGGGATCGCCGGCCCGGGTCACCGCGGTGGCCAAAAGAACGGCGTCGCAACCCAACTCCATCGCCAGCGCGGCGTCGCTGGCGGTGCCTATGCCGGCGTCGAGCACCACCGGAACGCCGGCCCGCGCGACAATCATCTCGATGTTGTGCGGGTTGGTGATGCCCAGGCCGGTGCCGATCGGCGAACCCAGCGGCATGACCGCCGCGCATCCGGCGTCCTCGAGCCGACGCGCCAACACCGGGTCGTCGTTGGTATAGGGCAGCACGACGAACCCGTCATCGACCAATTGCTCTGCCGCCCTGACCAATTCGACCGCATCGGGCAACAGAGTGCGTTCGTCGGCGATCACCTCCAGCTTGACCCAGTTGGTGTTCAGCGCCTCGCGGGCCAGCTGGGCGGTGAGCGCCGCCTCGGCCGCGCTGCGGCACCCCGCGGTATTGGGCAGCGGCGTGATGCCGAGCCGGTTGAGCAGGTCGAGCAGCCCGGTCCCGCCCTCGGCGTCGACCCGCCGCATCGCGACGGTGGTCAGTTCGGTGCCCGAGGCGACCAACGCCTCCTCGAGCGCGGCCAGGCTGGTGGCTCCCCCGGTGCCCATGATGAGCCGCGAGGCGAAGCTGCGGTCGGCGATGGTGAGTTCTGAGTCAGCCACCCTGCACCGCCGTCAGCACCTCGAGCCGCGCTCCATCGAAAAGCTTTGTCGTCCAATTGGATCGGGGCAGCACGGCGTCGTCCACCGCCACCGCGACACCCCGATCCGGGTAGCCCAGCGATTCCAGCAGCGCGGCCACCGTGGTTTGCTCGTCGACCTCGACCATTTTCTCGTTGACGACGACGATCATGACCGTGCTCCGATCGGGGCCAGTTCGGACACGATCTGTTCCGCGGTCCACGGCGCCAGCAGGAACCCGGATCGGCCATGGCCGCCGGCTACCAGGGTTCGCTCGTCCAGGCGTTGCACCAGGGGCAGGTTATCGGGTGTCATCGGGCGCAACCCGGCGGCACACTCGGCCAACTCGTATTCGCCGAGCGCCGGCAACACCGCGCAGGCGTCGTCGAGCAGGTCACGCACTCCCGAGACCACCGGGGCCGTGTCGCGCCCGTGTTCGTACTGGGTGGCGCCGACGACCATCCCGTCCGCGCGCGGCACCAGGTACACCTGCCGCCCGCGCACGCGGGCCCGAATCACACGCTGCGGCACCGGCATACACCCCCGTCGCCAGCGCAGCCGAAGCACCTCGCCCTTGACCGGCCGCACCGGCAGGCCGGGCCACAACGCGGGGGCGTCGATGCCGTTGGCGATCACGACCGCGTCGCCGCCGACCGTGGACAAATCCAGTGCGGGCGGCGCCCATCGCACGCCGAGGCGTTCGCACTCCGCGGACAGGCCGTCCAGCACCGCGCGGTTGTCCACCGCCAGCTCGGTGGGCGCCCGAAAGCCGTGCCGGATGCCTTGTGCCAGTAGCGGTTCCAGGTCGCGGGCGGCCGACTCCCAGACCACCGGGTGCCCCTGTTCGGACAGCCAGTCGGCGACGGTGCGCAGATCCGCGACGTCGGCCCGGTCGACGGCCACCACCAGCGACTCGCGGGCGGTGACCACCTGCGGCGGCAGCCCGTCGGTGAAGCCGCCCTCGCGCCACAGTCGCAGCGACTCGCACCCCAGCCGCAACAACCGTTCCTCGCCGGGCCAGCCTTCGCTGTGCGGGGCCAGCATGCCGCCGGCGACCCACGACGCGCCCTTGTCGGCGGTGCGGTGCACCCGCACCGACCACCCGGCCTGCGCCGCGCGGCGCGCGACCGCCAGGCCGATGACGCCGCCGCCGATGACGGCCAGCGACCCGAGCTCCGATGGCATCCTTGGCCTCCCTTCGCCGGCATGACCCGGATCAGGTGTGACGGTAAGGGCAGGTCCCGCTGAACCTGGCTGTGCCCACTCTCAGCCCCGCAGATGGCTACCCGGGACTCCCGTGTCTAACTGAGTTCTTCGGGCTCCACGCTAGCGCGCTAGCGTCGCGGTGTGCATCAGCGAGTTACCCGGCTGGCGGCCGCGCGGCTATATCTCTGCACCGACGCCCGTCGGGAGCGCGGCGATTTGGCCCAGTTCGCCGACGCCGCCCTGGCCGGCGGGGTCGACATCATCCAGCTGCGCGACAAGGGATCGCGCGGTGAACAGCGGTTCGGGCCGCTCGAGGCGCGCGACGAGCTGGCGGCCTGCGAGATCCTGGCCGACGCGGCCCGCCGCCATGGCGCCCTGTTCGCGGTCAACGACCGGGCGGACATCGCCCGCGCGGCCGGCGCCGACGTGCTGCACCTCGGGCAGGGCGACCTGCCGCTGGACGTGGCCCGACAGTTCGTCGGCCCGGATATGCTGCTGGGCCTGTCCAGCCACGACCGGGACCAGGCCGAGGCTGCCGTCGCGGGCGAGGCCGACTACTTCTGCGTCGGCCCGTGCTGGCCCACCCCCACCAAACCGGGCCGCGAGGCACCGGGCCTGGACTTGGTGCGGGCGGCCGCACAGTTCGGCGGCGGCAAGCCGTGGTTCGCGATCGGTGGCATCGACGAGCAGCGGCTGCCCGAGGTGCTCGCCGCCGGCGCCCGTCGCATCGTGGTGGTGCGCGCGATCACGGCGGCCGCCGACCCCCGCGCCGCGGCGCAACGGCTCAGCTCAGCGCTTGCAGCAGGGAGTTGATGCGGGGATGCAACGGCGCCTGGTCGGCGTCCGCCGGCATGCACCAGACGAAGACGCCGGCCTCGAGCTCGATCGTGCGGGGCAGGTGCCGCCGCCGCTCGTCGGTGTGACCGAGCGGCACCAGCGCCGTCGCGGTGCGCAGCCGTTGCCAGCTCGCCGCGAAGCCGGGATGCAACGGCAGCGCGGCCACCTCGTCCTCGGCGACCCAGCGCATCTCGGCGCTCTCCCGGTTGGGCACCGTGTGCAGCAGCTCGGCCGCGTCGGCGACGACCGTGGTGTAGGTCCAGCGGGCGCTGCCGTGCCCGGCGACCTCCGCGGTGACCACCGTCGACCGCACGGTCAGCAGCTCGCCCGGCAGGCCGGCCTCCTCGTGCGCCTCGCGGACGGCGGTCTCCTCCGGGGTCTCGTGGCTGTCGCGGGCGCCGCCCGGCAGCCCCCAGGTTCCGCCCTGATGGCTCCACACCGCGCGGTGCTGCAGCAGCACCGCGGGGGTGCCGTCCGGCCGCGGGGCCCGCAACAGCAGACCCGCCGCGCCGAAGCGGCCCCAATAATGGGCGCCGCTGTCGGAAACCACCCAGCCGTCACCGTCGCCCTGCACGAGATCAGGATATGCACGCGATCTCCTGGTCAATTGGTCCGCCTCCACCCATCGGGCGCAACATGCTCTTAGAATTCGCTTATAGAGTTTCGTGCAGCTTTCCAGTGGCCACGAAAGATGAGGGCTGATTCGACGTGACGGTTGAGCTGGCGCACCCGTCGACAGAGCCGCAGGGGTCGCGGTCGCCCGCCGAACCAGCCCATCCGCGCTGGTGGTTCATCTCCACCACGCCGGGCCGCATCCTGAGCATCGGGATCGTGCTGGCGGTGCTCGGCGGTATCTGCGCCTTCGCCACCTCGACCACGATCAACCACCGCCAGCAGGTGCTGACCACGGTGCTCAACCACACCGAGCCGCTGTCGTTTGCCGCCGGACGGCTGTACACCACCCTGTCGGTGGCCGACGCGGCGGCGGCCACCGCGTTCATCGCCGAGGCCGAGCCGCCGCCCGTCCGGCAGCGCTACGAGCAGGCCATCACCGACGCGGCGGTCGCCGTGACCCGGGCGTCGAGCGGCCTGACCGACGAACCGCTGGTGCAGCTGCTGGGCCGGATCAACGCCGAACTGGCCGTTTACACCGGGCTGATCGAAATCGCGCGGACCAACAACCGGGCGGGCAACCCGGTCGGGTCGTCGTATCTGTCGGAGGCGTCGGGGCTGATGCAGTCGACGATCCTGCCCGACGCCGCACAGCTGTATCAGGCGACGTCGGAACGCGTCGATGCGGAGACCACCGCGTCCACCCAGATCCCCGCGCCCGTCATCCTGGTGGTCACCGCCACCGCCGTGTTCGGCGCCTTCGCCCACCGGTGGCTGGCCCGGCGCACCCGGCGCCGGATCAATCCGGGCCTGGTCGTGGGCGGCCTGGCTATTCTCGTCATGGTGGTATGGGTCGGGACTGCGCTGACCATCTCCACGACCGCCAGCCGTAGCGCCAAGAACACCGCCGCCGACTCGCTGAGGATCGTGACGAACGTCGCGATCACCGCCCAGCAGGCGCGGGCCGATGAGACGCTATCGCTGATCCGTCGCGGAGACGAGGAGAAGCGCAAGCAGTCGTTCTATCAGCGCATCGATTCCATGCACTCCCAGCTCGACCAGTACATGGCCCGCAGCGACGCCGTCGACAAACCCGACCTGGAGGGCGCCAACCAGCTGCTGCTGCGCTGGCGGCAGGCCAACGACCGGATCAACTCCTACATCTCGGTGGGCAACTACCGCGCGGCCACGCAGGTCGCGCTGGGCAGCAGCGAGGACGACTCCACCCCGGCGTTCGACAAGCTCGAGGACCAATTGGTCAAGGCCATCGACCAGAGCCGCAACCGCCTGCGCAACGACGTCCTGAGCGCGCGCAGCGGGCTGTCCGGCGCCCAGGTCGGCGGCGTGGTGCTCAGCCTCGGCGCCGCCATCGCGGTGGCGCTGGGCCTGTGGCCCCGGCTGAGAGAGTACCGATGACGACGCGGGCGGGCCGGTTGCGGCGGGCGGGCGCCGCGCTCGCGACGGTGGCCGTGCTGGCGGGGTGCTCGCACACGGAATCGCTGACCGTGCCCAACGTGCCGACACTGCCGCCGCCCACCCCGGTCGGCATGGAGCAGTTGCCACCGGAGCCGCCGCTACCCGCGGACGACACCAGCCAGGACTGCGACCTGACGGCGAGCCTGCGGCCCTTCCCCACCAAGGCCCAGGCCGACGCCGCGGTCGCCGACATCCGCGCCCGCGGCCGGCTGATCGTAGGGCTCGACATCGGCAGCAACCTGTTCAGCTTCCGCGACCCGATCACGGGTGAGATCACCGGTTTCGACGTCGACATCGCCGGGGAGATCGCCCGCGACATCTTCGGCGCCCCGTCGCACGTCGAATACCGCATCCTGTCGTCCGACGAGCGCGTCACCGCCCTGCAGCACTCCGAGGTCGACGTGGTGGTCAAGACCATGACCATCACCTGCGAGCGGCGCAAGCAGGTCAACTTCTCGACCGTCTACCTCGACGCCAACCAGCGCATCCTGGCCCCGCGGGATTCGCCCATCGCCAAGGTGAGCGACCTGTCCGGCAAGCGAGTCTGCGTGGCGAAGGGCACCACGTCGCTGCACCGGATCCGCCAGATCGACCCGCCGCCGATCGTCGTGTCGGTGGTCAACTGGGCCGACTGCCTGGTGGCGATGCAGCAGCGCGAGATCGACGCCATCAGCACCGATGACTCGATCCTGGCCGGGCTCGTCGAAGAGGACCCCTACCTGCATATCGTCGGGCCGAACATGGCCACCCAGCCTTATGGCATCGGGGTCAACCTGAACGACACCGGCCTGGTCCGGTTCGTCAACGGCACCCTTGAGCGGATCCGCCGGGACGGCACGTGGAACACGTTGTACCGCAAGTGGTTGACGGTGCTGGGGCCCGCGCCCGCCCCACCCACGCCGAGGTACGTGGACTGATGGCCGAGTCGGACAAGATCGAGCAGCCGGAACCCGGCGCCGAAGACGTGAGTCCGGGCACCCAACCGCCGGACACGCAGGGCGGCGGCCCGACGACGGGGCGAATCCAGGCCACGCAGGCGCTGTTCCGCCCGGACTTCGACGATGACGGCGACGATTTTCCGCACATCTCGCTCGGCACCCTGGACACCGAACCGCAAGACCGGGTGGCGGGGACGCGGGTGCTGCCGCCGGTTAGACAACTCGGCGGTGGCCTGGTCGAGATCCCGCGGGTGCGCGACATCGACCCGCTCGAGGCCCTGATGACCAACCCGGTGGTGCCGGAGGGCAAGCGGTTCTGCTGGAACTGCGGAAAGCCGGTCGGCCGGTCCAGCAAGGAGGGCAAGGGCACGTCGGAGGGCTGGTGTCCCGCCTGCGGCAGCGCGTATTCGTTTCTGCCACAGCTGAATCCGGGTGACATCGTCGCGGGCCAGTACGAGGTGAAGGGCTGCATCGCGCACGGCGGGCTGGGCTGGGTGTACCTGGCGGTCGACCACAACGTCAACGACCGCCCGGTTGTCCTCAAGGGCTTGGTGCACTCCGGTGACGCCGAGGCGCAGGCGATCGCGATGGCCGAACGGCAGTTCCTCGCCGAGGTGGTCCACCCGCAGATCGTGCAGATCTTCAACTTCGTCGAGCACAAGGACCGCAGCGGCAACCCGGTCGGCTACATCGTCATGGAGTACATCGGTGGGCAGCCACTCAAGCACGGCAAGGACAAGAAGCTGCCCGTCGCCGAGGCCATCGCCTACCTGCTGGAGATCCTGCCCGCGCTGACCTATCTGCACTCCATCGGCTTGGTCTACAACGACCTCAAGCCGGAGAACATCATGCTCACCGAGGAGCAGCTCAAGCTGATCGACCTGGGCGCGGTGTCGCGGATCAATTCGTTCGGCTACCTCTACGGCACCCCGGGCTTCCAGGCGCCGGAGATCGTGCGGACCGGGCCGACGGTCGCGACCGACATCTACACCGTGGGGCGCACGCTGGCGGCGCTCACGGTCAATCTGCCCACCCGCAACGGCCGCTACGTCGACGGCCTGCCCGAAGACGACCGCGTGCTGGGGACCTACGACTCGTTTCGCCGGTTGCTGCGCCGCGCCACCGACCCCGACCCGCGGCGCCGGTTTTCCAGCACCGAGGAGCTGTCCGCCCAGCTGATGGGCGTGCTGCGGGAGGTGGTCGCCCAGGACACCGGCGTGCCGCGGCCCGGCCTGTCGACCATCTTCAGCCCCAGCCGCTCGACGTTCGGGGTGGACCTGCTGGTCGCGCACACCGACGTCTACCTGGACGGCCAGGTCCATTCGGAGCGGTTGACGGCCCGCGAGATCGTGACCGCGCTGCAGGTGCCGCTGGTCGATCCGGCCGACGTCGCCGCCCCCGTCCTGCAGGCGACGGTGCTCTCGCAGCCGGTGCAGACCTTGGATTCGCTGCGCGCGGCCCGGCACGGCACGCTGGACGCCGACGGCGTCGAGGTGTCCGAGTCGACCGAATTGCCGTTGATGGAGGTCCGTGCGCTGCTGGACCTGGGCGACGTGGCCAAGGCGACCAGGAAGCTGGACGACCTGGCTGAGCGGGTGGGCTGGCAGTGGCGGTTGGTGTGGTACCGGGCCGTCGCGGAGCTGCTCACCGGCGACTATGACTCCGCCACAACGCATTTCACCGAGGTACTGGACACCTTTCCCGGCGAGCTGGCGCCCAAACTGGCGTTGGCCGCCACCGCCGAGCTGGCCGGTGACGTCGACGAGCAGAAGTATTACCAGACGGTGTGGAGGACCAACGACGGCGTGATCTCGGCGGCTTTCGGGCTGGCCAGATGGCTGTCCGCCGAAGACGACCGCGCCGGCGCGGTGCGCACCCTGGACGAGGTGCCGCCCACCTCAAGGCATTTCACCACCGCGCGGCTGACCAGTGCGGTGACGCTGCTGTCCGGGCGGACGAAGAGCGAGATCACCGAGGAGGACATCCGCGACGCCGCCCGGCGCGTGGAGGCGCTGCCGCCGACCGAACCGCGCGTGCTGCAGATCCGCGCACTGGTGCTGGGCTGCGCGATGGACTGGCTGGAGGACAACAAGGCCAGCACCAACCACATCCTCGGCTTCCCATTCACCGAGCATGGGCTGCGGCTGGGCGTCGAGGCCGCGCTGCGCAACCTGGCGCGGGTCGCGCCCACCCAACGCCATCGCTACGCGCTGGTCGACATGGCGAACAAGGTGCGGCCCACCAGCACGTTCTGAGGTGGGGCTCCCTTCTCCCCCGCTCCCCCCTCTCCCCCGCTTGCGTGTGCGTCCAGGGCGGCGACACGCCGAAAAGCCCCGCCCTGGGCGCACACTCAAAGCCGTGAGCGCACGCTCGGCGCAAGCGGGCGGGCCCTAACCGCCCAGCGCGCTCGCGCAGTCGCGGGCGATGGCCACTTCCTCGTTGGTCGGGATCACCAGCACGGCGATCGGGGATTCGTCGGCGGAGATCTGCCGGGCGCCCTTGCCGCCGCCGAGGTTGCGGCGCTCGTCGAGCACGATGCCCAGCTCCTCCAGGCCGGCCACCGCGTCGCGGCGCACCGCCGCGTCGTTCTCCCCGATGCCGGCGGTGAAGGTGATGACATCGGTGTGTCCCAGCACCGCCAGGTAGGCGCCGATGTACTTGCGCAGCCGGTGGGTGAACACGCTGTAGGCCAATTGCGCTGCGCTGTCGCCGGATTCGATCATGGTGCGCAGCCGCCGGAAGTCGCGCTCGCCGCACAGGCCCAGCACGCCCGACCGCTCGTTGAGCATGGATTCGACCTCGTCGACGCCCATCTTCGCGGTGTGGCAGAGGTAGCTGACGATGCTGGGGTCGATGTCGCCGCTGCGGGTGCCCATCACCAGGCCCTCCAGCGGCGTCAGACCCATCGACGTGTCGAGGGGCCGGGTGCCGGCGATCGCCGAGGCGGAGCAGCCGTTACCCAGATGCAGCACAATCTGTTTCAGGCCGCCCAGCGGCCGGTCCAGGAAGGCGGCGGCCTGCTGGCTCACATACCGGTGCGACGTGCCGTGAAACCCGTAACGGCGGATCCGCCAGCGTTCGGCCAAGCCGCGATCGATGGCATAGGTCGCCGCCGCCGGCGGCATGTCGTGGAAGAACGCCGTGTCGAACACCGCGATGTGCGGAATATCCGGCAGCAGCTTGCGCGCCACCTCGATCCCCATGATCGCGGGAGGATTGTGCAGGGGCGCCAGTTCCGACAATTGGTCGAGCTTGGCGATGACCGCGTCGTCCACCGGGGTGGGCTTGTAGAAAGTGGTGCCGCCGTGCACGACTCGATGGCCCACCGCTATCAGGCCGCACTTCCGTAGGTCGATACCCTGCTCGGACAGCGCGTCGAACGCCTGACGCAGCGCGGCGTCGTGGTCGCGGACCGGGGACGAGGACTCCCCGATGCGTTCGACGTTGCCGGTCGCGCGGGCCACGCCCGAGTCGGGCTCGACCAACTGGTATTTCAGCGAGGACGAGCCGGAGTTGATCACCAGCACGGTCGGGTTCGCGTTAACCACGGATGCCCTGTGCCTGGATCGCGGTGATGGCAATGGTATTCACGATGTCTTCGACCAGCGCCCCGCGCGACAGGTCGTTCACCGGCTTGCGCAGGCCCTGCAGCACCGGTCCGATGGCGATCGCCCCGGCGCTGCGCTGCACGGCCTTGTACGTGTTGTTGCCGGTGTTGAGGTCGGGGAAAACCAGCACCGTGGCGTGGCCGGCCACCGTCGAGTCGTGCAGCTTGGCGGCCGCGACGGACGGTTCGATCGCGGCATCGTATTGGATGGGACCCTCTACCGGTAGCTGCGGCGCCCTGCGCCGGACTAATTCGGTTGCCGTCCTTACCTTTTCGACGTCAGCCCCGGTGCCCGATTCACCGGTCGAGTACGACAGCATCGCCACCCGCGGTTCGATGCCGAACTGCGCCGCGGTGCGCGCGGAGGAGATCGCGATGTCGGCCAGCTGCTCGGGCGTCGGATTCGGGATGATCGCGCAATCACCGTACGCCAGCACCCGGTCGGGCAGGCACATCAGGAAAATGCTGGACACGGTCGAGACGTCGGGCACGGTCTTGATGATCTCGAAGGCCGGCCGAACGGTATGCGCCGTGGTGTGGGCGGCGCCCGACACCATGCCGTCGACCATGCCGTTGTACACCAGCATGGTGCCGAAATATGTGGCATCGCGCATGATCTCGCGGGCATGCTCGATGGTGACGCCCTTGGCCTTGCGCAATTCGGCGTACTGATCGGCGAACTGGAAGCGAAGCTCGCTGGTGAGCGGGTCGATCACATGCGCACCGTCGAGATCGACGCCGAGTTCCCCGGAGCGCTGCCGAATCTGCGCCTCGTCACCCAGCACGGTCAGGTCGGCGACGCGGCGCTGCAGCACCCGGCCGGCCGACTTGAGGATGCGGTCGTCGTCGCCCTCGGGCAGCACGATGTGCTTGCGATCCGAACGCGCCTGCAGGGTCAGCCGGTGGATGAACATCTGGGGCGTGGTCACAGTCGGTATCGGGATGGCAAGCTGCGCAAGCAGATCCGTGATGTCGACGTAGCGGTCCATGAGCTCCAGCGCCGTGTCGATCTTGCGCTGCGAGTTCGCCGTGACCCGGCCGCGGGCGGTGGCGGCCGCACTCGCGGTGTCGTAGGTGCCCAGCTTGGTGGCGAGGATGGGCAGTCGCAGCCGCAGCCCGGCGACCAGCGCCGCGATGGACGGATGCAGCCGGAAGCCACCGTTGAGGACGATGCACGACAGCGACGGAAAGCCTTCGGCCGCATGCGCACTGGCCACGGCCAACACCACGTCCGAACGGTCGCCGGGGGTGATGACGGCCATGCCGTCGCTCAGTCGTTCCAGCACGTGGTCGGCGGTCATCCCGGCCACCAGCACGTCGGTGACCTCGCGTTCCCGCAGCGACGCCTCACCGCTGACCGGCGTTCCGCTGACCGCCTTTTCGAGTTCGGCCACCGTCGGCGCGGACAGCAGGGGCTCTTCGGGCAGCACGTAGCTGCGTTGCTTGAAGGCCTCCAGCGCCTCCGCGACCTCGGCCAGCTGCGCCGGTTCGCAGCGGTTGGCGACCACCGCCGCGGCATGCGCGCGCTGGGAGGCCAGCTCGGCCAGGCAGACCTCGACGACGCGGGCCACCTCCTCGGGGCTGCGGCCCCGGCCGCTGACCGTCAGCAGCACCGGCGCGCCGAGGTTGACGGCGATCCGTGCGTTGACCGAGAGCTCGGCGGGCCGCGCGACGTCGGTGTAGTCGCTGCCCACGATCACCACCGCGTCGCAGTCGTCGGCCATCGCGTGATAGGCGTCGACGATGGTGGCGATCGCCGCATCGGGGTCGGCGTGCAGCTGCTGGTACGTCACGCCGACGCACTGCTCATACGGCACGCCCGCGGTGGTGTGCCCCAGCAGCAGGTCGAGGATGTAGTCGCGGTCTTTGCCGTCGAAAACGCGTGTGATGGGCCGGAATACGCCGACCTTGGCGACGGTCGCGGTCAACCGGTGCAGCAGCCCGAGCGCGAGCGTCGACTTGCCGGTCTCCGGTTCCGGAGCGGCGATGTAGATCGCTGAGGGCTCAGGCAAGTCGCCGCAGCCTGGGGGCCAGGTCCTTTTCGAAGAGCTCCAGGAACCGGCGCTGGTCGTGGCCGGGGGCGTGGAACACCAGGTGGTTGAGCCCCCAGTCGACGTAGTCCTTGACCTTCTCGACGGCCTCGTCGGGGTCGGACGCCACGATCCAGCGCTTGGCGACCTGCTCGATCGGCAGCGCGTCGGCGGCCTTCTCCATCTCGATCGGGTCGTCGATGCTGTGCTTCTGCTCGGCGGTCAGCGACAGCGGCGCCCAGAACCGGGTGTTCTCCAGCGCATGCTCGGGATCCGGATCGTAGGAGATCTTGATCTCGATCATCTTGTCGATGTCGTCGGCGTTGCGGTCGTCAACCGCCGCCCCCTCCCTGACCGCCGGAATCAGCTTGTCCTTGTAGAGCTCCTCGCCCTTGCCCGAGGTGCAGATGAAACCGTCACCGGCCCGCCCGGCGTATTTGGCCACCGCCGGTCCGCCCGCGGCGATGTAGATGGGGACGCCGCCCGGGGGCACGTCGTAGATCGAGGCGCCCTTGAGCCGGTAGTACTCGCCGTCGAAGTCGACGCGGTCGCCGCGCCACAGCTCGCGCATCAGCCGCACCGATTCGCGCAGGCGGGCGAATCGCTCCTTGAACTCCGGCCATTCGCCCTCGTAGCCGGTGGCGATCTCGTTGAGCGCCTCGCCGGTGCCCACGCCGAGGAAGATGCGGTCCGGGTACAGGCAGGCCATGGTGGCGAAGGCCTGCGCGACGACGGCGGGGTTGTACCGGAAGGTCGGGGTGAGCACCGAGGTGCCCAGCACGATCCGCTTGGTGCGTTCGCCGACGGCGGTCATCCACGCCAGCGAGAAGGGGGCATGGCCGCCCTCGTGCCGCCAAGGCTGGAAGTGGTCGCTGACGGTTGCGCTGTCCATGCCGTGCGCTTCGGCGGCGACGGCGAGTTCGACGAGCTCGCGCGGGGCGAATTGTTCGGCGGATGCCTTGTATCCAAGTTTCAGTTCGGCCACCCGTTCTTTCTACTCCTCGTCTCGCTCCTACACTCGCGGGCATGGCGGAGCTGCTTCAGGTCACCGGCACGGTGCACCTCGCCCGGGGCGATGCGGTCAACTGGACACTGGTGACCGACGACAGCGGCGTCATGCTGATCGACGCCGGCTATCCCGGGGACCGCGACGGCGTGCTGGCCTCGTTGTCCCAGCTGGGCTACGGCGTGGGCGACGTGCGCGCCATCCTGTTGACGCACGCGCACATCGACCACCTGGGCACCGCGATCTGGTTCGCCGACGCGCACGGCGTTCCGGTGTACTGCCATGCCGACGAGGTGGGGCACGCGAAACGGGAGTACCTGGAACAGGTGTCGATTGTCGATGTGGCGCTGCGGATTTGGCGTCCCCGGTGGGCCAAGTGGACCACCCACGTGGTCCGCAGCGGCGGCCTGATCCGCGACGGCATCCCCACCGCCCAACCGCTGACCGCCGAGGTGGCCGCAGGCCTGCCCGGCGCACCGAAGCCCGTTTTCAGTCCCGGCCACACCAACGGACACTGCTCGTACCTGGTCGACGGCGTGCTGGTCAGCGGCGACGCGCTGATCACCGGCCATCCCCTGTTGCGGCACCGCGGACCGCAGCTGCTGCCGGCGATTTTCAGCTACAGCCAACAGGATTGCATCCGCACGCTGTCCGCGCTGGCGCTGCTCGACACGGAGGTCCTGTTGCCCGGCCACGGCGACGTGTGGCGCGGCCCGATTCGGGAGGCGACGGCCGCGGCCCTCGCCCTGGCCGGCAGCGGATGACGCAGATGTGAGCTTTCGCGGCGCCGGCGAACGCGCGCCTAGACTCGTTTTCAGGGTCGGGCGCGGAAGGGCACGAATGACCACGGTTGACGATCAGGGCGGCCTGGCCTTTGCCGGGGTGGCGCTGCAGGCGCAGTTGGTGCGCGATCGTCGGATTTCGCCCCGAGCGCTGGTGGCGCTCCACCTGGAGCGGATCGCCCGACTGGACCCGCTGTTGAACGCATTTCGCGTTGTGCTGGCCGACCAGGCGATGACAGCGGCAGCGCAAGTCGAACGCCGACTGGCCGCCGGCGAGGTGCTGCCACTGGCGGGCGTGCCGATCGCGGTCAAGGACGACACCGATGTGGCGGGGGTTTCGTCGATGTGCGGCACCGGGATCGATACGGGCCCGGTCAGCACCGACAGCGCCGCGGTGCGCCGCCTTCGGGCGGCCGGGGCGGTGATCATCGGCAAGACGCACCTGCCCGAGTTCGGTGCCGTCCCTATGTGCGAGTCGCCCACCTGGGGCGTGACGCGCAATCCGTGGGATCCGTCCCGGACGGCGGGAGGTTCCAGCGGTGGTTCGGCGGCCGCGGTGGCAGCCGGCATGGTGCCCGGGGCGCTGGGCACCGATGGGGGCGGGTCGGTTCGCATCCCGGCCGCGTGCTGCGGCCTGGTGGGACTCAAAGGCCAGCGCGGGTGGATCAGCACCAGGCAATCACCCGAGCGGGCGTACCGATTCCACGGTTTGCATCACGTCGGAACGCTGGCCCGCAGCGTCGCCGATGCGGCGCTGCTGCACGACGCGATGGCCGGTGCGGAGCCCAACGACGAGATCAGCTCGCAAACGCAGGCGCCATCGTTAATGGACGCGGTATCGCGCGCACCGCGCCGTCTGCGCATCGCCATGTCGTTCAAGCCGGTGGTTCCCGTGCCGATCAGCGACGAGGTGCGCCGGCCGGTGTTGGAAACCGCCGAGTTGTTGCGCTCGCTCGGTCACGAGGTCGTCGAGCGTGACCCGCTCTATCCCCCGGCCGCGATCCTCTCCGTGTTCGCGCTGATGATGCATGGTCTCGCCGATGAAATCGGGCGGCTGCCTACACCTGAGCTACTGGAACGGCGGATTCGGGCCGAGGGGCGGACCGCCCGGCTGATTCCCGACTGGCTGGCGCACCGCGCGCTGGCCGCCCGGGAGCGGATGAGCGAGCGCGGGCTGCGGCCCATCGCCGATTGCGACTTGCTGATGACGCCGGTGCTGGCCAAGCCACCGGTGCCTGTTGGACACCTCGAGGGGCTGGGGCCAACCCGCGCCATGGTGCGGGTATTGGCGTTCATGCCGTTCACCCCGCCGCAGAACTACACCGGGCAACCGGCCATATCGATTCCAACCGGGGTCTCGCCCGGGGGCCTACCCGAAGCGGTCCATCTGGTGGGTCGGCCTCACGATGCTTCCACACTCATTTCGCTTGCCGCACAACTGGAATCGGTGCGCCCGTGGGCCCACCACCGGCCACCGACCGTGGGCTATTCGGAACCGGCCTAGGGCGACCCGCGATGCATGCCGTGGTAACCGGGGCAAGCGGGCTGCTGGGCGGCAACCTGGCCGCCGAATTGATCGCGCAGGGGCACACCGTGACCGCGACACGGCGCCCGAGCACCGACACCAGTTCGGTGGCCGACCTCCCGATCGCGTGGGTGCACGCCGACCTCGGTTCGGTCGCTGAGCTGCGCGACGTGTTTGCCGGGGCCGACGTGGTGTTCCATTGCGCTGCATGCGTTTCCACTAGGAGGAAGAACACCCCGGCGATCTCGGCCGTCAATGTTGACGCGACGCGAGCTGTCGTCGAGGCCGCGATTGCCGCCGGTACATCGCGGGTCGTGCACACCTCGACCGCAAACACGATCGGACCCACACCCGACAGCACACCCGCCGACGAGCAGACCCCATGGGGGTGGGATAAAGCCGGGCTGGCAGGGGCCTACCCAGTCACCAAACGGCGTGGTGAAATCCTCGTGCAGCGGGCCTGCGACAAGTTGGATGCGGTCATCGTCAACCCCACATACCTGGTCGGCCCGCGCGACGCCAGACCCAGTTCCGGCCGTCTCATCGTCGAGATCGCCAACCGCAGGATTCCTTACTGGACACCGGGATACAACAACTTCGCCGACGTGCGCGAGGTGGCGCGCGGAATGATCGCCGCCTGGCTGCACGGGAAACGCGGCGAACGCTACATCCTGGGCGGCCAAGAGCTGACGTACCGCGACTACATCGAGCGAGCGGCGCGGGTGGTCGGGGTCGACCCGCCTCGTAGGGGCTTGCCGTATCCGGTCGCATGGATCGCGGGTAAGGCCGGCGACCTTCTTGAGTTCGTCACCGACCGGGAAATAGCCGTGAACTCGATGTCCGTCGGATACGCGTTCAGCGACCGCTACCGGTACCGCAGCGACAAGGCGGTGCGAGAACTGGGCTATGTAGTCGCCCCCATTGAGCCTGCAATCCGCAACGCGGTCACGTGGTTTCGCGCTCGAGGCATGATCCGATCTTGAGCCGTCCGCGTTCACGTATCCGTCGCGGGCTCGATGTTTTGATTGAGGGCGAAGCGGTTGTCCGGGTCGAGGCGAGCCTTCAGCGTGGCGAGGCGCCGATAGGTGACGTCGCCGAAGCTGGCCCGGATGCGCGCCTGCCCTTCATCGCCGACGAAGTTGAGGTACGTGCTTGCCGGACCGAGGGGACGCAAAGCTTCGTACGCCTCATCGGTCCATGACTTACATCGTTCGGTGTCAGCGGGGTCGGTCCACGTGGTGATCAGATGGACGATGTAGGGATGGGTGCGGGCCGAAAAGGCGGTCGCCTCCGGCGGAACACGGCTGGGAAAGCCGCCGAGCCGGATCAGGTGCAGATGTGTTTGCGGTGTGGGGCGAGTCGACCCGAGCAGCGCGATACGCCTGATTGCTTCATCGGACAGCTCCGTCAGGAAGAGTGACTTCCAATAGTTCAGCCGGCCATACGGGGACGTGTGGTCGAGGACCTGTTGCCAAGTGCGATAGACGATTTCGCGTTGCAGTGACATCACCGGTTTCGTAGTCAGCCCGCGGACCCGCAGCAGCGCACCGATCGCGGCCTGACCGACTTCTTCGGATCCCGTCGAGCAGCCGAGGATCGCGGCCATGCGGCGTCCCGAACTCTCATCGGTGCCGAAGTCGACGAGGGACGCGAGGTGGTCCTCGGCGTTGTCCATCTGGGCGCGGAAGTGTTCGAGCACGGCCTCGGCGTCGGCGTCGTCGTAGGCTCGCACGCCCCCGATGATGTGATCGACCGGATGCAGGTCGAGCACGAAGTGTGCCACCACCCCGAAGTTGCCGCCGCCACCGCGCAGTCCCCACAAGATTTCCGGGTTCTGCGACTCGCTGACGTACAGCACTTCCCCGTTGGCGAGCACGAGCTCCGCGGCGGTCAAGTTGTCGCAGGTCAACCCGTATGTCCGGGACAACCAGCCGACGCCGCCGCCGAGCGTGAACCCGCCCACGCCCGTCGATGACACCACCCCGCCGGGGCAGGCCAGACCATGACGGGCGGTGACCTCGTCGATGTCGCGCCAGGTCGCGCCTGGCTCGACGACTGCGATTCGGTACTCGGGGTCAACGAGCACGCGGCGCATGAGGGAGAGGTCGATGAGGATGCCGCCATCGGTCGACGAGTGTCCTGCGACGCTGTGTCCGCTGCAGCGCACCGCGATCTCGGCTCCGGCGCCGACGGCGTAGCGGACGGCGGCGACGATGTCCGCGCGGGAGCGGCAGCGCAGCACAACAGCCGGCCGCTTGTCGATCAGGCCGTTGAAGACCAGCCGCGCCAAGTCATAGTCGGCGCCGTCGGGATGGACTACGTCGCCGGTGAATTCGGGAACCGCGTCGATCGTTCGTGTCATCAGAACCGGTAAGTGGTGCAGCCGACGGTGACACCCGAGCCGACCGTCAGTATCAGCGCAATGTCGCCCGGCCGTGCCAGCATATGCCGCCGGGCGTAATCCATCCCGTACGGCAGGGACGAGGTGAACAGGTCGGTGTCCGGTTCGTCATCGGAGCCGAACTCGACGAATCGTGCTCTCGGGATGCCGATCTGGGCGGCCAGTTCGTCCAGCTCTGCCGTCGAAAGCTGCGGCGAGAGCACGACCGCGATGTCGGAGGGGTCTAGTCCCTCCAGCGTCAACAGTTCCTTGGCGGCCGACGGGATGCAGCTCAGGTAAACGGCGGCGAGGTTGGGGTCGCGTTCGATCTGCAGCCGGCACCGCCCATCGCGCTGCTGAGTGTAGGTGGCGAGCGCCCCGCTGTGCTCCGGGTGCTGCTGGAAGATGAATCGGCCGAAGCCTTCCGTACCGTCGCTTCGGCTGAGCAGGATGGCCGAGCCTGTCTGGCTGATGCCGTTCAACGGATAGCCGCTCTCGCGAGAGTTGCTTTCTGCCTCCGAGGCCACCACCATCGCATGTTCGGCCTTTCCCGCCCCGATCATTCCCGCGGCGACGTGGCAGGCGTTGAGGAAGCCGACCGCGCCGTTGAGGACGTCGAAGGCGAGGGTCTTAGGCCCGTCCGGGGACTGTACCTCGCCGTTGATTCCCAGTTCGCCGGCGACGAGCGAGGCAACTGCCGGTTCGCTGAGAAAGTCGTCGCGGTAGATGCCGGCATGGATGATCAGATCGACCGCCGCCCGATCAAGGCTGCTTCCGTCCAGGCACGCCGCCGCCGCTTGCACCGCCAACTGTATCGAGCTCGGAGCGCTCGATTGCCCAACGGGAGCGATCCCTACGCTGTCGATGCGCACCCGGGGCGTCGCCGGTACCTCTTTGCGGTAACCGTCGGTCCGAATGCCGTGGCTGTGCTGGCCGCTGGCGCCTCGGCGCATCCGGTCAGGCAGGTCGTCGAAGGTATACAGGGCGGCGCCGATGGTCTGTCCGGAGCCGGTGATGGAAAAGACCACGTTGTCTCCCGACTTGATCCGGTTGCTGAGGATGTAGTCGTACAGCGCGACGAAGTGTGTCGTGCTGGCGGTGTTCCCCCGCTCCGCCACGTTGTAGATGGTGTTGTCCCGGTTGGCCGCGCCTGGTCCGAACAGTTGGTTGATGGCGACGACCGCATCGTTGAGCGACGCCTCCGACGTCTGGTGCATCAGCAGGTGGTCACAGGTCTCCGGCCGCCACCCGTGCCGCTGCATAACCGCAGCGACGTAGGGCACCGCATGCTTGACCGCGATCGCGGTCTGCGTGACGGAGTCGGTGAACATGATGGCGCCGCCGTGCGGGCCCTCCGTCGCCTTTGCGATGCACAGCTTGCAATAGCGGCTGAAGGTGGCGATATCGATGTCGTGGAAGCCGACGCGGCCATTGGGCCCGCGTTCCAGAATCACCGCCGCGCCGGCGTCACCGAGGGTCAGGCAGGCGAGCCGCGGGTCCATCGGCCCCTCGATTTCCTTTTGCGCGGTCTCGGTGAGGTGGCTGATGTATTCGCCGCTGACCACCAGGGCGTTCCGAACCAGTCCGGTCTGCAGGAATGCGTCCGCCACGGTGATGCCGGTGAACATCCCGGCACAGGCGTTGCTGATGTCGAAGGCCAGCGCGTTGGCAAAGCCGCATTGATCGCGCAGCCGCGAGGCGGTGCTGGGCTCGAGGGTGAACCTGTGCCCGAGGCCGTCGCGGCGGGAGATGTTGCAGGCGATGACCAGGTCGATCTCCTCGCGCCGATAGCTCGACCGGGACAGACAGTCGTCCGCCGCCTTCCTGGCAATGTCGATCGAGAACTCGTCCTCGCCGACCACCCGTCTGTTCTTGATGCCGGTCAGGCGTTCCAGCGGTAGGCGAATCTCGTTGGCGCACTCGGCCATAACCGTCTTCGTCGACACCGTCCGCGCCGGCAAGTACACGCCGATGCTTTCGATCACCGTGTTTCGCTTTTCCTGGGTTGTGGCTTGCACGGGTTTCTCGGGGGCGGGTGCAGTGACGCCCACCTCGGCGGGGCTTTCGCGGTGATTCGTTCCCTCGCCGGCGATCGGACCGTACTCGGCCGCGAGCTCGGCGATCGTGCCGTACACGAACATCGACTCCGGCCGCAACGGCAGGCCGGCCGCGTTCGCCCGCACGGCGACCTCCAGGCTCTGGGTCGAGGCACCACCGAGAGCGAAGAAGTCGTCGTTGACGCCGACCCGCTCCAGACCCATTACGGCACACCAGATTTCGGCCAGGACCTGTTCGGTGCGGGTGCGCGGAGCGACGAATGCCGGCTCCTGCGGCACCGATGCGCTGTCGACTGCCATCAAGGCCTTGCGGTCCACCTTCCCGCTCGACGTGAGCGGCAGCGCGTCCCTCACCTCGAAGACTGCGGGCACCATGGCGGCGGGAAGCAGCTCAATCAGGAAGCGGCGCAGCTCGGCTGTCGTCGGCGCGGCGCCGCCGGCCGGCACCACATACGCGACAAGGATGGGGTTTCCGCGGCTGTCGGTTCTGATCACCACCGCGTTCTCGGCCACCGCGGGATGCTGCGACAGCGCGGCCTCCACCTCGCCCGGCTCAATCCGGAAGCCGTGGATCTTGACCTGGAAGTCGATGCGTCCCAGGTAGTCGATGTTGCCGTCGGGCAGATATCTGGTCAGGTCGCCGGTACGGTAGAGCCGCTGGCCGGGGTCCGCGGGATCACCGCCGAACGGATCGGCGACAAAGATGCTGGCCGTCAGATCGGGCCGGCCGAGGTACCCGCGCCCCAGCCCGACACCGCCGATGAACAGCTCGCCGGGCACACCCACCGGCACCGGTTGGAGGTGCGCGTCCAGAATGTGCGCGCGGATGTTGGCGATCGGTCGCCCGATCGGCACCAGTGTGCCGGATTCGCCGCGCTGGCAATGGAATCCGGTGACGTCGATCGCGGCCTCGGTGGGACCGTAGAGGTTGTAGAGCTCGGCGTCCAGCGTGGCCAGGAAGCGGTCCCGCAAGTCATACGGCAGTGCCTCGCCGCTGCAGAACACCTGGCGCAGCGCGGTGCACGCGGCCGCGCCGGGCTCGGCGAGGAAGCGGCGCATCATCGACGGGACGAAATGCATTGTGGTGACGGCCTGCTCGACGATGGTCCGAACCAGGTATGCGGCGTCCTTGTGGCCCTCGGGTTTTGCGATGACCAGCCGGGCGCCGACGATCAGCGGCCAGAAAAGCTCCCAGACGGACGGATCGAAGCTCACCGGGGTCTTGTGCAGCACCCGGTCGTCGGCGGTCAGCCGGTAGGCGTCTTGCATCCACAGCAGCCGGTTACGGATCCCGGCGTGGGTGTTGAGCGTTCCCTTCGGCTTGCCGGTAGAACCGGACGTGTGAATGACGTACGCGAGGTTTGCCGACCTTGTAGGGGCGACCGTCTCGGCGATGGAAGCGGCGGTGGCGTCGTCGCCCGACGGTGCGGACGGAACGTCCAGGCAGAGCCGGTGGCCGGTGAAGCCGGGCGGCAGGTGGGCCAGCTGGTCCTGGTGGGTGACGCAGACCGGCGCGTCCGGTACGTCGTCCAGCATCGTGGCCATGCGCTGCGCGGGCTGCGCCGAGTCGAGCGGCATGAACGCGCCGCCCGCCTTGAGCACGCCGAGCAGCGCCACCACCAGGTCCTCGGAGCGGTCCAGCAGGACGGGCACGACGATCTCGGGACCTACGCCAAGCTGCTGCAGCCGGCGCGCCAGACCGTTGGCCCGCCGGTCGAGTTCCGCATAGGTCAGCTCGCGGTCATCACACATCACCGCGACGGCGTCCGGGACGCGTGCGACTGTGGCTTCGACCATCTCGTGCAGGCAGGCCGGGCCGTCATAGACGACCTCGGTCTGGTTCCAGGCGGCCCGCTGACGGCGCTCCTCCTCGGTAAGCAACGGCAGCTGCGAGACCCGCCGGCCGGGATCGGCGACGATACCGCCGAGGAGGGTGGCGAAGTGCCCGGCCATCCGCTCGATCGTGGCGGCGTCGAAGAGGTCGGTGTTGTACTGCAGCACACCGGACAACTTCCCGTCGTGTTCGCCTATCTCCATCATCAGATCGAACGGTGCGCCGCCCTGCCCGACGTGGAGGGTTTCCAGCCGCAGCCCCCCGCTTTCCGGGCCCGTCCCGTCGGAGAAGCGACGCGTTTGTTCCCAGGCGAACGAGACCTGGAACAGTGGCGTGCGGCCGGGGTCGCGCACCGGCCGAAGCCGCTCAACGAGTAGCGCGAAGGGATAGTCCTGGTGTGCGAGGGCGCCCTGCACGGTTTCTTTGACGCGGCCGAGCAAGTCCGTGAACGTCGGATCGTCGTGCAGGTCAGCGCGCAGCGCGACCGGATTGGTGAGGTAGCCGACCAGACCCTCCAGCGCGACCCGGTCACGGCACGCGAAAGGTGAGCCGACCACCAGGTCGCCCTGGCCGCTGTAGCGGTGCAGCAACGTCGCGTAGGCC
The DNA here is from genome assembly GCF_025263485.1 of Mycobacterium sp. SMC-2. Classification (NCBI taxonomy): domain Bacteria; kingdom Bacillati; phylum Actinomycetota; class Actinomycetes; order Mycobacteriales; family Mycobacteriaceae; genus Mycobacterium; species Mycobacterium sp. SMC-2. Next base: position 1,313,369 of record NZ_CP079863.1, on the reverse strand, counting down.
GCCAGCAGTGTCATGTAAGGCGTCGCCCCCACGCTCCGGCCCAGCTGCTTGATCCCGTCCGTCACCGTCTCGTCGACGGTGAAGCGGTGCACGGTGCCCGGGTAGGTCTGGACGGCCGGTCGCGGCCGGTCGGTGGGCAATTGAAGCAGCGGCAGGTCGCCGGCCAACTGCTCACGCCAGTAGGCCCAGAGGTCCTCGCCTTCCGCACCTGCGAGCATCCGGGTCTGCTGGTCGGCGTACTCGACGAAGCTTTCCGCGGGCGGCGCAGGCGGGGCCGCACCGTGCTCGGCGGCGTACAGCAGGCGCAGCTCGTCGAGAATGACGTCGATGGACCAGAAGTCGACGGCGATGTGATGCAGACCCAAAAGGAGTACATGTTCCTCGGGTGTGCGCTCTAGCAGCGTCAGCCGCAATACCGGACCGGTGTACAGGTCGAAAGGACGATCGGTCTCCCGGCGGATCCACTCGTCGAGCTCGGGATCGCCCGGGCCGAGGTGGTGGCGGGCGATCCGCACCGGCCAGTGCGGATGGACGAGCTGGACCGGCTGCCCGTCGCGCTCGCCGTACGTGGTCCGCAGCATCGGATGCCGGTCGACGAGGGCCTGGGCAGCGCGTTCGAGCGCCGGCACGTCGAGCTCACCGCGGATCCGCCCGGCATACGTGACGGTGTAGGCGGTGCTGGCCGGTGCGAGTTTGTGGATGAACCACATGGATCGCTGCCCGTACGACATCGGATACACCGAGGCCGCCTCCTCCGCTTCCTCCATGAGCAGCTGGGACAGCAGCGCGCGTTTCTTCTCGGGAGACAGCCCAGAGATGTCGACGGACTGATCGGTCATCGCTGCCTTCTTTTCCGGCAAGCTGTCGCTCGCCCCCCCTTATCGGCTCCTCTTTCGGCCAGGACCTTCTGGAGCATTTCTTCCACGGCCTTGTCCGAAAGATCAGGCACGCGGGTGAGCAGGTCGATCCCGCGTGACGGCGCACCGGCCGTTTTCTTCGTGGCCGTTTTCTTCGCGGCGGCCTTCTTCGCGGCGGCCTTCCGCGGCGGCCCCCCGTTGGGTTGCGTCGCGGGCATGCCGGCCGCTACCGAAGGCAGGTGGTCGCGAAGCCATTCGGCGAGGCTGGCCACGCTCGGCCCCTCCAGCAGCCGGGTGACCGGCACGACGACGCCGAGGTCGCGTTCGACCTGCATCCGCAGCTCCAACGTGATGAGCGAGTCGACGCCGAGGGTGCCCAGCGGCGCCTGGATGTCCAGGTTCGATGGGGCCAGACCGAGTTTGCCGGCAGCGAGCTCGCACAGGTACGACTCGAGCAGCCGTTGGCGCTCCTCCGGCGTCGCCCCCTGCAGCTCGTCGTAGAGAGCAATTCCCGGCGCGGTCGCGGCCCCGGCTCGCGGCTTGTCGCCCGAGCTCGCAACGCCAAGCTCCGCAAGCAGCGGCGGCTGCACGTCGGGCTGCCAGCGCGCCCAGTCGATGTCCAAGACCACGGCCTGCGTCACCGACCTCGCCAGCAAGGACGCCAGTGCCCGGAGACTGTCAGCCGCCGACATAGCCTCGACGCCGTATTGGGCGAAGTAGCTTTGCAACTCAGACCGGGTGAAGAAGCCGAGCTCAGCCCATGGCCCCCAGTTGACGCTCAACGCCGGCCGGCCTTCGGCACGGCGGTGCCACGCCAACGCATCCAGGAAAGCGTTCGCCGCCGCGTAGTTCGCTGCCCCGGGCGGGCCCAGCAGGGACGCGGCCGACGAAAACAGCACGAAGAAGTCCAGTTCCGCGTCTGAAGTCAGCGCGTGCAGGTTCCAGGCGCCCTGAACCTTGGGCGCCATGACCTTGCGGAGTTTTTGCTCGTCGAGGCATTGCAGGATGGCGTCGTCGGCGATCCCGGCCGCATGCACCACCCCGCGTAGCGGCGGCATCGACTCGCCGATCGACTCGAGGACGGCCGCAACCTGGTCGGCTTTGGCGACGTCGCCCTGCGCGACGATCACCTCGGTGCCGGCCGCTCGCAGCGCGTCCAGCGTCTCCTGCGCCGATGCCGAGGCGTCGCCGCGCCCCACCACGACCAGATGCCGGGCACCGTGCTCAGCCATCCAGTTGGCCACCACGAGTCCGAGCGCGCCTAGCCCACCGGTGATGAGATAGGTGGCTTCTTCCGTGAAAGCCGCGGTCTCGGTGGGTTCCGGCGCGTCGTAGTGGTTCAGCCGCTCGACATAGCGGCGGCTGCCCCGCAGTGCCACGTCACCGTCGCGGGCATCCACCCACACCTCCTGGAACAGCGCCCCGACCTCTTCCGGCCCGCCACCGGCGGACAGGTCGACACAGGTGCAGCGCAGTTCCGGGTGTTCATGCTCGATGGTGCGGGCCATCCCCCACACCGGAGCCTGGGCGATCGACACGGGTTCGGTTCCGGTTTCTGGGGTCCCCGTCACCTGCGCTCCGCCGGTCACCAGCCACAGCCGCGGCGGGGCCGACCAACCCGCCCGCGCCAGCGCTTGCACGAGATGCAGCACGCTCACCGGGCCAAGGGTGGTGGCCGACTCCAGCGACTCCGGCGACGTGTCGGCCGGCGGTGCGGCCAGCAGGTCCCACAGGTGCACGACCCCACGGCACGGTGGCCGCTCGTCGGTGAACGCGTCTTCGAGCAGCCGCCGAAAGTGGTCGGGCTGCGTCGGGTCAAGACGGTAACTGTCCGGTGTGAGACGCTCGAAGTCTTGATGATCCAGGCCCGGCTCGACCAACACGCATGTTTGAGAATGCGATTCGAGGTGGTCCCGCAGGGTGTCCGCGACGACCCCGCCATCGCTCAACACAAGCCAGCTTCCGGCTTCGACCGGCCGGCTCGACCCGTCCCGCCCCGACAGGGATGCGGGCTGCCACCGCAGCTGGTACATCCAGTCGCGCAGACCCGCCTTCTCCGTCGTGTCACCGGGGGCCTGTTGGAGCAGGTCGGCGCTGGTGCCGGACGCCGCGGTAATCGTCGTGCCGCCGTCCATCCAGGAATGGACACGCTGCCACGGATAGGTCGGTGCGGCTACGAAGTGGCTGCCCGAGGGGTACAGCTGCTCCCAGGCAACTGGCTGACCAAGGGTGTAGAGGGTGCCGAGCGACGCCAGCGCGGTCGCTCGTCCCCCGTCGTCACGCCGCATCGACGGCAGCGACGTACAACTCCGCCGCATGTCATCGGCGTCCTCGCGGATAGAGGTCAGCAAGACCGGGTGCGGGCTGATCTCCACAACCGTGTCATGCCCGCCCTCCAGCAGCCCGCGCAGTGCGGGCGAGAAGTGCACCGACGAGCGCAGGTTCTCCGCCCAATAGTCGGCGTCGGACAAGCGGTCGGTCAGCAGGTCACCGGTCACCGTGGAGTAGATGGGTATCGCCGGTGCGGTGGCCCGCAGTCCGGCTAGGCCGGCGCGCAAAGCGGGAACCAATGCGTCCATCTGCGGACTGTGGGCGGCCACATCGACGTCGACCCACCGGCAGAACCGGTCGCGTTGCTGCAACACCTCCATCAGCTCCGCCAAAACCGTTTGATCCCCGGACAACACCGTCGATCGGTGGCTGTTGCTGGCGGCGATCGCTACCTCGCCCTCCCGGCCGGCGATCAGCTCCTGCGCTTCGACCAGGCTCAGCTCCGCCGCCATCATCGTTCCGCGGCCACGCACCGTGCGAAGCATCAGGGCCCGGGTGCAGATCACCCGTGCGGCGTCGTCGAGGCTCAGCGCACCGGCGACGTGCGCCGCCGCAACTTCACCCATGCTGTGCCCCACCACCGCGGTGGGCTCGACCCCCCACGACCGCCACAGTGCGGCCAGCGCCACCTGGACGGCGAAGATCGCCGGTTGGATCAGGCCGATGTCGGTGAGTTCGGTGTCCTCGGCCAGCGCCTCGAGCACCGAGCTTCCCAGACAAGGCTTTAGCGCGCGGTCGCACGCGGCCAGGGCTTCGCGGAACACCGGCTCCTGGGCCTGCAGTCGCTGACCCATGCCCACCCACTGCGAGCCTTGGCCGGGGAAGACGAACACCACGTCGGATCGCTCACCGGGGCGGCACTGTCCCGCGGATATCCCGGGCCGCGACTGTCCGTTCCGGTAGGCGGCCAGGGATTCCGACATCGCTGCGGGGGAGTCGGCGACCACCGCCAACCGATGCTCGAGATGGCCGCGGCGGGCGCCGGCCGTGTAACACAGGTCGGCCAGCCCCACCCCGGATGCCAGCGCCGACTCGTACCTGTCGGCCAGTGCCGCCAGCGCCTCGGGCGAGCGCGCCGAAAGCGGCAGCAACTCCGCTCGATCCGGTGCCGCGCCGGGCGCCGGCACGGCGGACCGCACCTGCGGGGCCTCCGTAAGCACGGCGTGCGCGTTGGTGCCGCCCATGCCGAACGAGCTGACACTGGCGACCGCCCTTCCGCCGTTTTCCGGCCACGGGGTGAGGGTTTGCGCCACCCGCACCGGCAGGCTGTCAAAGGGGATCTCGGGGTTTGGCTCGACGAAGTTGAGGCTGGGCGGAATCGCCTTGTGCTGCAACGCCAGCGCCACCTTGATGAGCCCCGCCACTCCGGCGGCCGCCTCCAAGTGGCCGATGTTCGTCTTGACCGAGCCGATCATGCACGGGCTCCCCGGCGGACGGCCCTCCCCCAGCACCGTGCCCAGCGCATTGGCCTCGATCGCGTCGCCGAGGAACGTTCCGGTGCCGTGCGCTTCAACGTACTGGGCGGTGCCGGGGGAAAGACCGGCACGGCGGTATGCCGCGGCCAGCACGGCTTCCTGCGATTGCCGGCTGGGTGCGATCAGCCCGTTCGTCCGGCCGTCCTGGTTGATCGCGGTGCCGCGGATCACCGCATAGATCGGGTCGTTGTCGGCCAGTGCGCGACTGAGTGGTTTGAGGACGACCATCCCGGCGCCTTCACCCCGCACGTAGCCGTCCGCCCCGGCGTCGAAAGTCTTGGAACGACCGTCTGGCGCCATCAGCCGGGCCTTGGTGAAGTTGATCATGAGCGCCGGGGACAGGATGACGTTGACGCCGCCGGCCAGGGCCAACGAGCACTCCCCGTCGCGGAGGCTGCGGCAGGCCAGGTGCACGGCGACCAACGACGACGAGCAGGCGGTGTCGATCGCCATGCTCGGTCCGTGGAAGTCGTAGAAGTACGAGAGCCGGTTGGCCGCGATGCTCAACGCGTTTCCGGTCCCCGTGTAAGCGTCGACGAGCTCTAGCTGGCCGGCCCGCAGGTTCGCGTAGTCGGTGGTGGAGATGCCGACGAAGACGCCGGTGTCGCTACCGGCAAGCCGCTCCGGCACCTGCCCGGCGTCTTCCAGTGCCTCCCAAGCCACTTCGAGGACCAGCCGCTGCTGGGGATCCATCTGCGCGGACTCCCTCGGCGAGATGCCGAAGAACGCGAAGTCGAACTTGTCGATTCCGGGCACGAAACCGGCCCGTCGGGTGACCGAGGTACCCGGCGCCGACGGATCTGCGTCGTAGAAGGCATCGGCGTCCCAGCGATCCGGCGGTATCTCGCTGATCGCGTCGACGCCGTCCGCCAGCAGCTGCCAGAAGGCCGCCGGCCCGTCGGCGCCCGGAAAACGGCAGCCGATGCCGATGATGGCGATCGGCTCGTCGGCGGCGCACGCGCCGACGCCGACCGCCGCCGGTGCGGGAGTGCGGTCGGTGCCGGCAGTCTCCTCGGCCAGATGACGCGAAAGAAGGTTGATCGTCGGGTATTCGTAGGCGAGCGTGGGCGAAAGTTCGCGTCCGAGCCAGGATTCCAGTGCGGCGATCAGCCGGGTGGCGCGGACGGAGTCCAGGCCGTAGTAGGCGAACGGACGGGACGGGTCGATATCCGTTGCCGGGACGCCGAATTCACCGGACAGTTGGGAGACCAACCAGTCCGCGATCTCCGCGGCGCTGCGCCCGCGGTGTTCCGACGGGGCAGCCTCGGGACGGGCGTCGGCCAGCGGTGCGCGCCATTCAACGATCGTCTCGAGTTCACCGTCGAGGAACTGCTCCCGACAGGCGGACCGCCGAACCTTTCCGCTGGACGTGGTGGGAATCTTCAACGGCTCCACCAAAACAACGGCTCCGGCCTGGATCTCGTGGTGCTCGGTGATCGCGGTCCGGATTGCGCCCACGATCTCGTTGAGTTCGGCTTCGCCGAGCTGTTGGTGGTTCACCTCCTGCACGACGACGAGCTGCTCGGCGAAATCCGGTCCGGGGACCGAGAAGACCGCACCCCGGCCGCGCATCAGTGCGGCGTGGCAGGCCTGCACGGTCAGCTCGATGTCCTCGGGGTAATGATTGTTGCCGCGGATGATGATCAGATCCTTGCGGCGTCCCGTGACGAACAACTCCCCGGAACTCAAGAACCCCAGGTCACCGGTACGGAAGAACGGGCCGTCCCCGGTGTCCGCGAGATGCGCCGCGAATGCCGCTTCGGTCTGTTCGGGCTTTTGCCAGTAGCCCTGTGCAACGCTCGGCCCGGCGACCCAGACCTCGCCCACCTCGTCAGCCCCGCACGGCCGCCGGGTCTCCGGGTCGACGATCACGACCTGCTGGCCACCTTGCGGCCGACCGCAACCGACCAACGCTGCCGCGCTCGGATTTTCCGGCGCGACCTCCGCGACCCGGCGTTCCCGTAGTGCGACGCGATCTACGTGGCGAACCACCGGTACTGGGGCTTCCGACCCGCCGGAAACCAGCAGCGTGGCCTCGGCCAGTCCATACACCGGATAAAACGCCTCCGGCCGAAAACCGGCCGGGGCGAACGCCTCGGCGAAACCCTGCAGGGTCGCGGGACGTACCGGCTCCGCACCGCACATGGCGATAGACCAGTTGGAAAGATCGAGCGCCGCACGCTCTTCGGGGGTGCTGAGTTCGACGCACAGGTCGTAGGAGAAGTTGGGTGCGGCGGTAATCACGGCGTGATGCCGGGACATCGCTTCCAGCCACCGCATTGGGCGCTTGATGAACGCGCCCGGCGGCATGAGGGCGGAGGTACCCCCGACGTAGAGCGTCTCGAGGATGCCGCCGATGAGACCCATGTCGTGGTAGGGCGGCAGCCAGAACACACCATGGGCGTTGGTGTCGAATCCCGACTTCCACGTCCGCCGGATGGTTTCCAGGTTGTGGACCAGGTTACCGTGCGACAGCACAACGCCTTTCGGTGTGGCCGTGGAGCCCGAGGTGTACTGCACCATGGCGACCGTGCCGGCGTCGATGTCCGGTGGAACCCACGGCCGGTCGTCGCCCGCCGTGTCGGTGAGGGCCCAGCGCAACGGACGCCCCTTGACCAGCCCGTCCACCGTGACCTTGATTCTCGCCTGCGTCTCGGTGGTGGACAGAGCGAAGCCCGGTTGCGCGTCGGTGATGATCGCCTCGACGCGCGGGACCAGATGATCGCGTACCGGCGGATGCATCGGTACGGCGACGGCTCCGGCGTAAAGGCACCCGAACAAGGCGGCGACAAAGTCAAGGCCCGGCTGGCACAGGACCAGGACACGCTCGCCGGCTGCGCCCAGTCGCTGTAGGTTCGAGGCGATCTGCTGCGCGTGGGCATCCAGTTGCTGATAGCTCAGCCGGCTGACTTCTTTTTCCTCGCCGTCGCGAGAGAAGGTGAACGCAAGCTTGTCCCGATAGCGTGCGGCTCGCTGCTGCAATTGCCCAACCAGCGTCGGCGCGGTAAGTGGCGCGTAATCTGACATTTTCCAACCTGATTCGACGCCATATTCCGCGCGCTCGGCATTGTTTTTGTCGGCGGCGCTCACCGCGCTCCCCCTATCGGCCTTGGGGCGGCCACTCGATTTACGCCCGCCCGCCATCAGCGTTGCTTCGTCAGGTCGGCGGTTGGTGTCGGTATTTCCTTGCTCTACGCCGCTTTTGGGGCGTTCGATGACGCGGCCCTCGGTGTGGGTCTGGAGCAGGTTGCGGAATGCCTCGACGGTATAGCCGGTTACGATCGCTTCGGTGCGGGCGCGCACCGTTGCCGAGCGGGCCATGCGGAACAACGGCCCGAGCTCGCCGACATGCTCGCCGCGGGTGGCAATCTTGACCAGTTCCTCGGCCCCGTCCGCCGATTCGCGCACGACCTCTAGTTCCCCGTCGGCGACGACATATATCAAGTCCCCCATGCTGCCCTGCTCGAACAGCACCGAACCGCGTGCCAGGCTCACGGTTTGGGGCTCGGAGTCGATGGCGGTGACATCTGGCAGCAGCCTGACCACGTGGTCGGCGAACGGCAAGATCCGTGTGTCGTGAGTGGCGACCACGACGATGCGATCACCGCTGGCCAACTCGCGGAGCAGCCGCAGCACCGCTTGCACCTGGGCTTGGTCCAGGTGCGCCGTGGGTTCGTCGGCCAAGATCAGCGATGGGTCCAAGGCGATCGCGCGGGCCACCGCCACCCGTTCACGCTGACCGCCGCTGAGGTCACCGGGCCGATGTGTCATGCGATCCTGCAGCCCGAAGCGGGTCAGCAGTTCCTCGCCGCGTTCGCGCGCCGCGCGCCGCGACCAGCCGGCCGCCCACAGCGGCACCGCCACGTTCTCCAATGCGGTGAGGCTCGGCACCAGGTTGAAGGATTGAAAGACGAAACCCACGGTTTGGCGCCGGTAAGTGGTCAACCTGCGGCGGTCCAGCGTTGTGACGTCGATGTCACCGACCTGGATGCGTCCGGCGGTGGGACTGAGGATGCCACCGATACACGACAGCAATGTGGTCTTTCCGCACCCGCTGGGGCCCAACACGATCACTAGGGACCCGGCCGGTACCTCCAGATTCAGACCGTCGATGACTCGGAGCGCCTCCCCACCGATCGAGTACTCGACGACGAGATCATTGATGCGCAGATCCCCCATGACTACGAACCCCCGAACGCCAGCACCGGGTCGACCGCTACCGCGTGCCGCAACCCCGCCAAGCTCGCCAACAGCCCGATGACCACCGCGGTCGCCACCAACGACAGGAAGGCAGGGGCGGTCACCACCACGAGCATCGGAAACAGCGGGCCGAGCAGCACCGCCAGCAGGCCGCCAAGCATCGCCGCAACCGACGCGACGAGCACCGCCTGCAGGATGAGCCCGGCGAGCACCGATCCAGTGGCGACACCGAGGGCTTTGAACACCGCGAAGTCGCGGGTCCGCTCCAACGCGGAGAGATAGATCAGCGATCCCACGATCTGTGCCGCCACCGCCCACAGCAGAATCGTCAGATACGACAGGGCCAGGCGAGCCCCGTGCAGCGGGCGCACCATGTCATCCACCGCAGCCCGGCGGTCCACGAGACGGAAGCCATCCGGTATCTGCGTGGGCTTGCCGCGCAGGCCGATAGCGGAAATCACCGGCTGCCCGGAAAACATCAATCGCTGAGCTCCCGCGACGGTCAGAAACGCGTTGGGTTGGCCGGCGAGCGTGGTCGACTTGTCGACCAGCCCCACGATCCGCAGCACCTGCGAGCCCACCTCGACGTCGTCGCCAATGGAACGCCCCAGCGTGTTCGACATGGCAACCTCATCGGGATTCGACGGTGCTCGCCCCGCCGCGATGGGGGGCATCCCCAGCCCATGCTCGGGCAGACCGTAGACGTTCAGGTTTTCCGGCGAGCGCCGATCTTGCAGGATCGTGTTGCCGTAGACGACTGGGATCGCCGATTCGAAGCCCGGGAGCCGGACGACCGCCTGCGTTTCGGCCTCCGGGAATCTCGATGAACCCATGAACGGACCTACTGCACCCGTCTTGATGAGGTAGGTGTCAACCCCGATCGAGTCGACCACACGTTGGGCCTCGACCCGGAACCCGAGCGTCAGCCCGGTGAGGATGAGCGTCATCGCGAATACCATCCCGGTGCCAACGGCCGCGATGATGAAGCGTCGCCGTCGCCACTGTATGTCCCGCAATGCGGTGAGCAGCAAGGGCGTGCGTGCCCGCTCGTGCAAGTCACCGATATACCGCACGGGTCGGTCTCCAATCTAGTCTTTTGGCAAGAATCCCCAGCTCCAGGTCGGGTCGCCTAGAGCCGAAGGGCCTTGATCGGACGTGACCTACGCCCCGCTTTCCCCGTTCTCGCCTTGCTCGACAGGGGGCGGCCCGCAAACAACTGCGTAGAACCGCTGGTGGCGACGAGAAGTTTTGCGCCGTGGGATTCTTCGTCGCCCGGTGGTCACGTCGCGTGATGATCGTGTCGTGCTCTCAGCTGTCCCACAACCGGCGCACCACCTCGACGTACTCGACGGCCTCGTCAAAGGGGGTCCCGGAGACGTCGCGGCGGCCGAACAGGGCCGCCTCGCGCGCGGCGGTGCTCACCCGCGGCTGCCAGCAAGCCCGGCCGTGTGACGGGAAAGTCGAGGCTCGCAATGGATTTGGAGACTATTAACGGGCTCGGCGTGGGTGACCGTGGCCACCGGAATCAGCCCGATGTGCCGCGTCGACCCGACCGGCGGCATCACCGGTCATGCCAGCCATTTCTCGAAGGCGATCGGGACGAACGGCCCCCAGGACGGCAGCGGGTCGGCCGGCACCCGGATGTACCCGGTCGCGTCGTACAGCGCCTCGGCCTCGGGTTGCCGGTTGCCGGTGATCAGGTAGAGCCTTCGGTACCCGCGCGCGGCGGTCTCGGCCTCCAAGGCCGCGAGCAGGACCCGCGCGTAGCCGCGGCGCCGATAGGCGCGGTCGGTCCAGATCCGTTTGAGCTCGGCGGTCTGCGCGTCGTAACGGCAAAACGCGCCGCCGGTGACGGGCACGCCGTCCAGCACACCGATCAGCAGCCCGCCGTCCGGCGCGGCCAACTCGGCCTCCGGCACGGGCAGCCAGGACAGGTGCGTGCTCGGCGTGCCGCCGTAGCGCTGCGCGTACTCGTCGGCCAGTTCGGCCAGCAGCGGCTGCGCCAGCGGGTCGTTGTGGGTGGCCGACACGAACCGGAGCTCTTCGCCGGGGACTGACTGGGACATCAAACCTTTAAACCCGCGTCGCAGTGAGGTATTCCGGGACGAACTCGCTACCGCTGGGGCGGCGCCGCCTGCCTGGCAGCCCCATGGCGGCAAGCAGGTCGGTGACGTTGCGCCGCACCGTCTGCCAGCCGTGGGCCGCCAAATACTCCGGGACGTAATGGTATTGGCCCGCATGGGTCAGGCTGGCCAGGTCGACATCCAGGCCGTGTTGGCGCCAGCCTTCGACAAACGACCGCTCCGCCTCCAGCTGCAACGGGGTCCAGGTCGGCATGTGGTCGGCGGCCAACCGGCTGCCCGCGGCGCTCAGCGCGGTGATCCCGTGCAGCAAGCGGTCCTGAACGCCGGGCGTCAGGTACCCGATCAGCAACTGCTCTGCGACCCACACCGTGGGCACGGTCGCGTCGAACCCGACCCGCCGCAGCGCGGCCGGCCAATCCTGATGCAGGCCCACACCGACCGCCCGCCGGCTCGCGGCGAGTTCGGCACCCAGGCCCCCCAGCACCCCGGCTTTGAAGTCGAGCACCTCGGGCCGGTCGATCTCGTAAACGGTTGTCCCCCGCGGCCACCACAGCCGGTACGGCCGGGCGTCCAGACCCGATACCAGGATCACCACTTGGCGAAGACCCGCCCTTCCGGCATCGGCGACGAACTCGTCGACGAACCGGGTGTACGCCGCGCAGATGTCCAGGAACCGCGGGCCGGCGGTGTCCTCGGCGGCGAACCGATCGTCGTCGAGCACACGGACGAAGTGGTTGACCCCCGCCGCGCGCACCAACGGGTCGGCGAACGGGTCGTTCAGCTGCCCCTTGTTGGTGGCGACGGCCCGCGCGACGGCGCCCAATGCCGCGGTCACCGGCACGCCCACGGTCGCCGCCATGGTCCTACACGCCGGACCGGCGCCGAAGCATCAGCCCGGCGGCCGCTCGCCAGCCGAGCAACAACAACGCGGTGACCGACGCCGCCACCACCACGAAACTGGCCGCCACGCCGGCGGAACTGGCCTTGCGCAACACCATGCCGACGACCACGGTGCACAGCCAGACGACCACCCCGGTCGGCACCACCGCGGTGGGACGCCGCCAGGCGCGGGATGCCAGCCACCCCACGACGGTTCCGGTGAGGAACGGCCACGCCGTCGCGGCGACGCCGGCGATGTTGAGTCCCTCGTCGTGGCTGCGCCGCCCGGCGGCGCAAAACACCAGCACTCCGATGACGTCCAGGCCCAGCCACACCACCCGCCGCATGCCGCGAGACTACCCGGGCGGGCGGGGCTGTCCTTGACCCTGCCGCCGCGGTGAACCTAAGTTCGTCGGCAATGAACGCACATTCAAGGGGCCGCCTCGCGGTGGTGACCGGCGCCGGGTCGGGCATCGGCAGGGCGATAGCGCTGGGCTTCGCCGCGCAAAGCGACCGGGTAATCGCCGCCGACCTGGACGAGGCCGCGGCGGCGGCGACCGCCAAGGAACACCCCCAGCTGATCACCGCCCTGCCGGTGGACGTCGCCGACCCGGCCCGGGTCGGCGCCCTGCGGGACGCGACGCACGCCGAAGCCGGCGTGCCCGACATCGTCGTCAACGCCGCCGGCTGGGATCGCACCGACCAATTCCTCAACGCCACACCGGAATTCGCGGCCAAGGTGGTGGCGATCAACTACCTGGGGCCGGTGCACGTCTGCGCCGCGTTCCTGCCGGGATTGATCGAGACGCACGGCGGCGGGCGCGTGGTCAACGTGGCCAGTGACGCGGGCCGCGTCGGCAGCGCCGGGGAATCCATCTACGCCGGCGCCAAGGGCGGGGTGATCGCGCTGACCAAGTCGCTGGCCCGGGAGATGGCCCGCCACCAGATCACGGTCAACTGCGTGTGCCCCGGCCCGACCGACACGCCGCTGTTCCACGCCCAACCCGAGAAGTTGAAAGAGGCGCTGGTCAAGGCCATCCCGTTCCGCCGCCTGGCCCGGCCCGAGGAGGTCGCCGCGCCCGTGCTGTTCTTCGCCTCGCCGGCCGCGTCGTTCATCACCGGGCAGGTGATCAGCGTCAGCGGCGGCCTGACGATGGCAGGCTGAGACTTATGAGCGCGCAGAAACCTCCCGCCTTCGACCGGTATGACCCCCTGGGCCTGGACGCCTCACTGTCCAGCGACGAGCTCGCGGTCCGCGACACCGTCCGCCAGTTCTGCGCCGAGCATGTCCTTCCCTACGTCGCGGAGTGGTTCGAGATCGGCGACCTGCCGGTGCGCGAACTCGCCAAAGGCTTCGGCCAGCTCGGCCTGCTGGGCATGCACCTGGAGGGCTACGGGTGCGGCGGGGCGTCCGCCGTGCACTACGGCCTGGCCTGCGTGGAGCTGGAGGCCGCCGACTCCGGCCTGCGGTCGATGGTCTCGGTGCAGGGGTCGCTGGCCATGTTCGCGATCTGGAGCTTCGGGTCCGAGGAGCAGAAGCAGGAGTGGCTGCCCGGCATGGCCACCGGCGAACTGCTGGGCTGTTTCGGGCTGACCGAACCCGACGTGGGGTCCGATCCCGCCGCGATGAAGACCCGCGCCCGGCGCGACGGTTCGGATTGGGTGCTGAACGGCCGCAAGCTGTGGATCACCAACGGCTCGGTCGCCCACGTCGCGGTCGTGTGGGCCGCCACCGACGAGGGGATTCGGGGCTTCCTAGTGCCCACCAGGACACCGGGATTCACCGCCAACACCATTCACCACAAGCTGTCGCTGCGGGCCTCGATCACCAGCGAGCTGGTGCTCGACGACGTGCGGCTGCCCGCCGACGCGATGCTGCCCGAGGCCAACGGCCTGCGGGGGCCGCTGTCCTGCCTGTCCGAGGCGCGCTACGGCATCATCTGGGGCTCGATGGGTGCGGCGCGGTCGGCCTGGCAGGCCGCGCTCGACTACGCCACGCAGCGCACCCAGTTCGGGCGCCCGATCGCCGGATTCCAGTTGACCCAGGCGAAACTCGTCGACATGGCGGTCGAGCTGCACAAGGGCCAGCTGCTGTCGCTGCACCTGGGCCGCCTCAAGGACGGCGTCGGGCTGCGTCCCGAGCAGGTCAGCTTCGGCAAGCTGAACAACACCCGGGAGGCCATCAAGATCTGCCGGACCGCTCGAACCATCCTGGGCGGCAACGGGATATCGCTGGAGTACCCCGTCATCCGGCACATGGTCAACCTGGAGTCGGTGCTCACCTACGAGGGCACGCCCGAGATGCACCAGCTTGTCCTCGGGCAGGCGTTCACCGGCAGCGACGCCTTCCGCTGACATGGCCGCGCGGCTGGAGTACACGCCCGAGCATCACCAATTCCGGCAACTGGTGCGCGATTTCGTGCAGCGGGTGGTAGCCCCGGCGCACGAGCGGGCCGAAACGCGGGGCCAGTGGGACCGCTCGCTGTTCATCGAAGCGGGAAAACTTGGGCTGCTGGGCTTTTCGGTCCCCGAACACCTCGGCGGCCCCGGGGTCAACGACTTCCGCTACAACGCGATCGTCATCGACGAACTGCAACGAGCCGGGGCGGCGGCCGAGACCATCGCGTTCACGCTGCAAAACGACGTGGTGCTGCCCTATCTCACCGACCTGACCACTCCCGACCAACAACAACGCTGGCTGCCCGGCGTGGTGACCGGCGAGACGGTGCTCGGCATCGCCATGACCGAACCTGCCACCGGCAGCGACCTGGCCGGAATCCGCACCGCGGCGGTCCGGGACGGCGACCACTACGTCGTCAACGGCGCCAAGACGTTCATCTCCAACGGCCAATGCGGCGACCTGTTCGTCGTCGCGGTGCGAACGTCACCCGACCGGCACAAAGGGCTTTCGCTTCTGGTGGTCGACGCGGACACCCCGGGCTTCTCCCGCGGCCGCAACCTGGAGAAGATCGGCCTGCACGCGCAGGACACCAGCGAGCTCGCCTTTACCGACATGCGGGTCCCGGTAGCCAATCTGCTCGGAGAAGAGGGCAGCGGCTTCTACCAGCTGATGCAGAACCTGCCGCAGGAGCGGCTCGCGCTGGGGGTGGGGGCGGTGGCCGCCGCCGAAGCCATCCTGGCCGAGACGCTGGAGTACGTGCGCGGCCGCACGGCGTTCGGAACGCCGATCGGCAACTTCCAGCACAGCCAATTCGTGCTCGCCGAGGTGGCGACCGAAATCGACGTCGCCCGAACCTATCTCGACGACTGCCTGGCCCAGCACCTCACCGGCGAGCTGACGGCCGCGCGGGCCGCGCGGCTGAAATGGTGGACCACCGACCTGCAGGTGCGGACGGCCGACCGCTGCCTGCAACTGCACGGCGGCTACGGCTACATGCGCGAATATGCCGTGGCGCGCGCGTTCGTCGACGCCCGCATCCAGACCATCTACGGCGGGACCAACGAGATCATGAAGACGATCGTCGCCAAGGACCTGGGCATCTGATGACCGTCGACTACGGCGAGCTGCCCGTCCGGGAGGCCGTCCGCGCGGCCCGGGCCAGCTCCCGGCGCCGCCAGGTGCTCGACGCCGCGGTCAAGGTCATGGGCAGGCACGGCTTCCACCAGATGTCGATGCAGGACCTGGCCGCCGAGGCGAAGGTCAGCGTCGGCCTCATCTACACCTACTTCGGCGGCAAGGAGGACCTGCTGCTCGCCACGATCGTGCGGATACTCGACGTGTTCCGCGATCAGCTGGCGCCGGTGATAAAGGCCGCCGGCGACGACGTGGTGGACCAGTTGGCCGCCGGCATCCGCCGCCACATCCAGATCGTGGACGAGAACCTCGACGGGGTGGTGCTGACCTATCGGGAAAGCCGAACCCTGGCGCCAGCCGATCGGGCGCGGATCAAGGAACTCGAAATCGCCACCGCCGCACCGCTGCGGGCCGTCATCCAAGCCGGCATCGCCCGGGGAGTGTTCCGCGACGTCGACGTCGACCTCACCGTGTTCGACATCATGCTGCTCGCGCACGGTTGGGCGCTCAAGCACTGGCACTTCGGGCCGACGTACAGCATCGACGAGTACATCGCCCTGCAGACCCGCCACGTGCTCGACGCGTTGGTTCGCGACGACCGTCGCGCCGACTACGCGCACGTGCTGGAATGAGAGGCATGAGACTCACCGCGCCCCGCGGCATGCTCGCGGCGCTGGCGCTGGCCGCCGTCGCCGGTATCCCGCCGGCGGACGCGGACCCCACCCCCGCGCTGCCGCCGATGACGTCGAGCGGCGCCGGCCCGATCATCGGCGGCGGCGGCAACGCCGGCATCGCGCAACTGCTGTTCAGCTTCGGTGCCCCCAACGTGCAGGAGGTGGACGGCTCGGACGCGGCGCAATTCATCACGGCCGCCGCCGGGAGCGCCAATTCGCAGCTGGCCGCGCCCTTTTCGCTGATGCGCCGGGCGCTGGCATGCCAGACCAACAACGCGGGATTCGGGGCGCGCGCCTATCGGCGCAGCGACGGGCAATGGGGCGGCGCGATGGTGGTCGCCGCCAAGAGCGCGACGCCCAACGTCGAGGGCCTGGTGAGCTGCGCCAAGACGAACTGGCGCCGGGCCACGGCCGGCACCCAGAGTTCGCTCTGCAACAGCGGTTGGAGCACCCCCAACACCTACGAGAGCCGCCGCGGCGAGACCTACTACATCCTGCTCGCCGGCACCGCCGACGACTTCTGCACCACGCTCAACGGCAAATTCAAATACATCTCCAACGGGTGGCCGTTCTAGCGGCGGGATTAACGCCCAATTGGGGCGAGCAGCTATTGGCCGAGCGTGTTCTGCATCGCCGTCGCCACCGCGTTCACCGCGGGACCGCCGTCGCCCGACTGACACACCTTGGCCTGCAGCAGAACGTTTTCCCGCAACCGGGTTTGGAAGAAGCAGCGACGATCGGTGCCCGGCTGCTGCTTGCTCCACGCGGCGTCGGTGCCCGTGATCGCACCCTTGGTGAACGACCAGACCTGCGTCGTCGCGTTGTCGATATGCATCGTTCCGGTCTGCCCCGAGCACCCGCCGGTACGGTCCAGGATCCGGTGGAAGGCCCCGTTCGCCGCATCATCGGTGGCGAACACACCGACCGCCTGCTTGACGTAGTGGGTCTCATCGGTGGGCGACTCCTGCATGACCGCGCTGTTGAACGCCTCCAGGGCGGGATCGGTGTACACCTCCGGCAGCCCGACATCGGCGTAGTTGTTGCACACCGGGACGTCGATCCAATAATCCTGCACCGGCGCCGTCGACGTGGCCGACCAGCCGATGGTCGCGCCGACGATGTTGCCCACCGACCCCTGGTCGAGAACCGCACGATTCACCACGCCCGGATCCGAAGGCCGCGCCGGGGCCGCCGGCATGGCGCCGAAACCGGCCATTACCACTGTGACAACGGCGCACGCGCGCGCACCCGCGGCTCCCAGCATGCCTTTTAGAGTAATGTGCGGCACCCGGCGCAGTCGTACGGTGGAGGTGCGCCGCAGACACACCGGGCCGGACCAGAGGGGACAAGTATGTCGCGTCATCGCGTCGTCATCATCGGAAGCGGATTCGGCGGTCTCAACGCGGCCAAGGCACTCAAACGAGCCGACGTCGACGTCACCCTGATCTCGAGGACCACGACCCACCTGTTCCAGCCCCTGCTGTATCAGGTGGCCACCGGCATCCTGTCCGAAGGCGACATCGCCCCGACCACTCGGCTGATCCTGCGCCGGCAGAAGAACGTCCGGGTGCTGTGGGGCGAGGTCAGCGAGATCGACCTGACGGCGAAGACCGTGACGTCGCACCTGATGGGCATGCAGACGGTGACGCCCTTCGACAGCCTCATCGTGGCCGCGGGCGCGCAGCAGTCCTATTTCGGCCACGACGAGTACGCCGCCTTCGCGCCCGGCATGAAAAGCATCGACGATGCCCTCGAGCTGCGGGCGCGCATCCTCGGCGCGTTCGAGGCCGCCGAAGTCGCCACCGACCCCGCCGAGCGGCAACGCCGCCTGACGTTCGTGGTGGTCGGCGCCGGCCCGACCGGGGTCGAGCTGGCCGGCGAGATCGTTCAGCTCGCCGAACGCACCCTGGCCGGGGCGTTCCGGACGATCACGCCCAGCGAATGCCGGGTCATCCTGCTCGACGCCGCGCCCGCGGTGCTGCCGCCGATGGGTGAGAACCTGGGCCTCAAGGCGCAACGCCGGCTGCAGAAGATGGACGTCGAGGTGCAGTTGAACGCCATGGTGACGTCGGTGGACTACATGGGCATCACCGTCAAAGACCCCGACGGTAGCGAGCGCCGCATCGAATGCGCGTGCAAGGTGTGGGCCGCGGGCGTGCAGGCCAGCGAGCTGGGCAAGGTGGTCGCCGAGCAATCCGATGGAACCGAGACCGACCGCGCCGGGCGGGTGATCGTCGAACCCGACCTCACCGTCAAGGGGCATCCGTACGTGTTCGTCGTCGGCGACCTGATGTCCGTGCCCGGCGTGCCGGGGATGGCCCAGGGCGCGATCCAGGGGGCGCACTACGTCACCACCCTGATCAAGCGCGCGGTCAAGGGCCACGACGATCCGGCCAACCGCAAGCCGTTCAAGTACTTCGACAAGGGCAGCATGGCGCTGATCTCGCGGTACAGCGCCGTCGCCAAGATCGGCAAGCTGGAGTTCGGCGGCTTCATCGCCTGGCTGGCGTGGCTGCTGCTGCACCTGTACTACCTGATCGGCCACCGCAACCGCATCGCCGCCATGTTCGCCTGGGGGATCTCATTCCTGGGCCGCACCCGCGGCCAGATGGCCATCACCAGCCAGATGATGTACGCCCGGCCGGTGGTGGATTGGGTGGAGCGGCAAGCGCAGGAGGGGACGCTGGCCGCGGCCGAACGCATCGAGGCGGCCGAGAAGCAGGCCGGTTAGCTAAGCGCCCGGTCGATATCGGCGATCAGGTCGTCGGTGCCCTCCAGCCCGACGGAGATGCGAACGACGTTGTCGCCCAGCCCGATCGCGGCGCGGCCCTCCGGGCCCATCGCGCGGTGGGTGGTGGTTGCCGGATGCGTGACAAGGGATTTGGCGTCGCCCAGATTGTTGGAGATGTCGATCAGCCGCAGCTTGTCCAACACCTCGAACGCCCGTTGCTTGGCTTTGTCTTCCGAACAGTCGAGTGCGAAGGTGATCACCGTCCCGCCGCCGGACATCTGGCGCTTGGCCAGATCGTATTGCGGGTGGGAGGGCAGGTACGGGTAGCGAACCCAACTCACCGCCGGATGGGTCTCCAAGAATTCCGCGATCCGATGCGCCGAGGAATTGCTGTGTTCGACCCGGATCGCCAGCGTCTCAAGGCCTTTCAGCAATACCCAGGCGTTGAACGCGCTCAGCGCCGGGCCGGTGTGCCGCATCAGCTTCTGCACCGGACCGTCGATGTACTCCTTGTCGCCCAGAATGGCGCCGCCCAGCACCCGGCCCTGGCCGTCGATGTGCTTGGTGCCCGAGTACACCACCACGTCAACGCCAAGCGGAATGCCCTGCTGCAGCAGCGGCGTGGCAAAGACGTTGTCCAACACCACTTTCGCCCCGGCGGTGTGCGCGAGCTCGACCACCGCGGCGATGTCCACCAGCGACTGCATCGGGTTGGACGGCGTCTCGAAGAACACCGCCGCGGTGGGGACGGACAGCGCCTCCTCCCACTGCGCCAGGTCGTCGCCGTCGACGAAGACGGTCTCGACGCCCCAGCGCGGCAGGATCTCGTTGCAGACCACGAAACACGACCCGAACAGGCTGCGCGATGCGACCAGCCGGTCGCCGGCGGCCAGCAGCGCGCCCAGCGAGGTGAACACCGCCGCCATGCCGCTCGCGGTGCCGAACGCCGCGGGCGCGCCCTCGATCAGGCGCAACCGCTCCTCGAACATCGTCACCGTCGGGTTGCCGTATCGCGAGTACACGAAGTGGTCCAGCTCGCCGGTGAACGACTTCTCCGCGACGGCCGCCGTCTCGTAGACGTAGCCGGACGTCAAAAACATCGCCTCGGCGGTCTCGTCGAAGCCGGACCGCAGGATCCCGCCGCGCACGCCGATGGTGGCCTGGCTGACGCCGTCGGGCAACGCCTTGGGCGTGCGGACAGAATCCCCGGGCGGGGAGGTCATAGCTGCTTCCAGGGCAATCCGATAGCGCGCCAGCCCGATTCACCGCGACGACCGTCGGGGCCCAGCTGGCCCTCGAACCCGTCCAGTACGTTGTAGGCCGGGGTGATGCCGACGCGGGTGGCGACCTCGGCGGCGCCGATGGAGCGGTTGCCCGAGCGACACAAGAAGACCACCGGACGTTCGGCTTCGGTTTCGGGCACCCGCGCCCGCAGTTCGTCGGCGAAGTTGGCGTTGTACCTGCCGTCGGACGTGTTCCATTCGATGAACACCACGTCGCGGCCCAGGCTGGACAGGTCGGGCACCCCGACGAACCGCCATTCGTCGTCGGTGCGCACGTCGACCAGCACGGCATCAGGGTTGTCGCTGAGCAGCTTCCATGCCTGCTGGGGCGTGATGTCTCCGGCGTAGGAGCCTGCTCGCTCTGTGCTCATAACCTCGGATGGTAACGAGGTCACGACACCGGCGGATCACTCACCTGTGCCGGCGCTCGTTGGGTCAGCCGGTTGGCGACCTCGCGGGCGCGGTCGCGCGCCGCCGTTACCTCCGGCGCCGTCGCCAGCGCCTGGAACCCGCGCCCGACGACGCGAACGTCGCTTTCCGGCACCTCCAGCGCCGCGGCCAGCGCGGTGGGGTCGGCGCGCTGAACGCGGTGGGCCGCGCCCGGCGAGATCATCATCGTGTCCACCGACAGGCCCAGGATGGTGCGGGCCTGCAGCTCGAACGCCGACAGCCGCTGGCTGCGCACCGTCGCCCAGGCACTGTCGGCGGGGTGGGGCGTGACGTCGGCGAAGTACACCTCGTCGCCGTTGATCATCAGCTCGACGCCGAAGACGCCCCGCCCGCCGAGTGCCTTGACGATCCGGGCGGCGATCGATTTGGCGGCGTCCAGCGCCGCCGGGCTCAGCTGCTGCGGCTGCCAGGACTCCAGCACGTCGGGGGTGCCCTCGTGGTGGCCGATGGGCGAGCAGAAGTCGATCCGCGGCCCCTGGGGACCGTCGCCGCGGACCACCAGCAGGGTGACGTAGAACTCGACCTCCACGACGGTCTCGGCCAGCACCCGGTGCTGCCCGCCGTGGCCTCCCGTCGCGCGCTGCCAGGCCGCCCCGATGTCGCCGGGCCCCGATGCGACCGACCGCCCCCGCCCCCCGGCCGCCAGCACCGGCTTGACCAGCAGCGGGTAGCCGGCGTGGGCGCCCACCGCCTCGAGCTCGCCGATCGAGCCGACGAACCAGAACGGCGCGGTGGGCAGCCCCAATTCGTCGGCGGCCAGCCGGCGCAGGCCCTCCCGGTCGGCGGTGAGCCGGACGGCTCGCGCGCTGGGCACCAGCTGGGCGCTCTCGAGTCTCTCGAGGGCCTGGGTCGCGACGGCGTCGGTGGTGGTCACCACGAAGTCCGGCCGCAGCCCGCGGATCGCCTTCGTCAGCTCGTCGGCGTCGGCGATCGAGACCACCAGCGACTGCTCGGCCACCCCGTGCGCGGGCGCGTCCGCGCGCTCGTCGACCGCGATCACCCGCGCGCCGAGGCGGCCCAGGGCGATCGCCAGTTCCCGGGCGAGCTCACCGGAACCCAGCAGCGCCACCCGCGGCCGGACATCGGCCACCTCCGCCGGCGGCGGGACGGCGAGCACGCTCGTCTTGTCGTCTGGTCCCTCGGCGCCGTCGGTCACCGCTCAAGGATAGGTCCGCTGCGCGGGCCTCACGGCTGACCGGGAAGCAGCCGCACCATCAGCCCGTTGGCCTCGGCCAGCACCGTGTCGTCACCGTCGACGAGTTCGGCGGCCACGAACGCCTTGCGGCCTTCGGTGCTCGTGACCCGGCCGCGCACCCCCAGCGGCGCATCGATCGGTGTGACCTTGCGGTAGTCCACGTGCAGGAAGGCGGTCCGGCTGATCGGCCGCCCCGCGGCGTGCGAGACCATGCCGAACACGTGGTCGAACACCAGCGGCAGCACGCCCCCGTGCACGGCGTGGTTTCCACCGACGTGAAACCGGGTGAAGTAGCCGGTCATCTCGACGCCGTCCGGCGCGTAGCGCGTCAACGTCCAGGGTGGCAGCAGCAGGCTGCCCATGCCGGGCAGGTCGGGCGTCCGCCCGGCCGGCGCCTCGCCCTCGTCGGCCTGGAACGGGCCCAGCAGGTCGGCCAGCGCCGTGGCGCGGTCGGCGGCGTCGTCCCAGACGTCGTCACCGGGATCGGCGGACACGGCGAGGTCCTGCAACCGGCGCATGGCCGCGACGAAGCGGCCGAACCCCGGGCCCGGGCTGGCGGGGCCGTATTCGGGAAAGCCGCCGTGGTGTTCGTATTCGGGGTCGAGTTCCTTCGGGTCCGGCTCCGTCACGGGCGGGCCGCCAGGACGTCGCGCCGCACGATCGTCTGTTCCCGCCCCGGGCCGACGCCGATGCACGAAACATGCGCCCCGGCAAGCTCTTCCAGCCGCAACACGTAGTCGCGCGCCTTGGCGGGCAGGTCGTCGAATTCGCGCGCACCGGAGATGTCCTCCCACCAGCCCGGCAGTTCCTCGTAGATCGGTTCGGCCCGGGCGAGGTCGCTTTGCGTCATCGGCATGTCGTTGCTGCGCTCGCCGTCGACGCGATAACCGACGCAGATCGGGACCGTCTCCAGGCCGGAGAGCACATCGAGCTTGGTCAGGAAATAGTCGGTGATGCCATTGACCCGCGTGGCGTAGCGGGCGATCACGGCGTCGAACCAGCCACAGCGGCGCCGCCGGCCGGTCGTCACGCCGAACTCGCCGCCCGTCTTCGACAGGTATTCGCCGTTCTCGTCGAACAGCTCGGTGGGGAACGGCCCCGAGCCCACCCGGGTGGTGTAGGCCTTGAGGATCCCGAGCACGGTGGTGATGCGGGTGGGGCCGATGCCGGACCCGACGGCCGCGCCGCCGGCGGTCGGATTCGACGACGTCACATAGGGATACGTGCCGTGGTCGACGTCGAGCAGGGTGCCCTGCGAGCCCTCCAGCAGCACCGTCTCGCCGGTCTCGAGCGCGGCGTTGAGCAGATGCCGGGTGTCGCGGATGCGGTGCCGGAACCCCTCCGCCTGTTCCAGGAGAGCGTCGACGACCTGGTGCGGGTCCAGCGCCTTGCGGTTGTAGATCTTGACCAGGATCTGGTTCTTCAGTTCCAGCGCGGCCTCGACCTTGTGGGTCAGCTGTTCGGGATCGAG
Source organism: Mycobacterium sp. SMC-2 (assembly GCF_025263485.1). Lineage (NCBI taxonomy): Bacteria > Bacillati > Actinomycetota > Actinomycetes > Mycobacteriales > Mycobacteriaceae > Mycobacterium > Mycobacterium sp. SMC-2. The sequence goes on along the minus strand of NZ_CP079863.1, from coordinate 1,290,204 downwards.
CACGTCGGCGACCCGGATCCCCTGGCGGGCGATCTTGTCCTGGTAGCACGGCCCGATCCCGCGGCCGGTGGTGCCGATCTTCTTGTTACCCATGTAGCGCTCGGTGACCTTGTCGATGGCGACGTGGTAGGGCAACAGCAGGTGCGCGTCGGCGGAGATCAAGAGCTTGGTGGTGTCCACGCCGCGGTCTTCGAGGCCTTTCAGCTCGTCGAGCAGCACGCCCGGGTCGACCACCACGCCGTTGCCGATGACGTTGGTGACGCCGGGGGTCAGCACGCCGGAGGGGATGAGGTGCAGCGCGAAGTTCTCGCCGCTGGGCAGGACGACGGTGTGCCCGGCGTTGTTGCCGCCCTGATAGCGCACCACCCACTGCACGCGACCGCCGAGCAGGTCAGTCGCCTTACCTTTGCCCTCGTCGCCCCACTGGGCGCCGATGAGGACGATTGCCGGCATGACTTGCTCCCGCCTGCTTACTGTGGTTCTACTTGCAAAGCGCCGTATCTTGCAGCGCTGCAACGGTTTGCGGCATCACCCGGTGACTCGAGCTGCCGACCCGCACTAGCGCCTCGGTTGACCACTGAAGGACCGCGCGCGTAGCTGGACGCATCTTTGCTTGCCGCGCTCACGTGGCGATCCTAAACGTCGGACAGCGACGGACTTGTGCCAAGGGCCGTTTGATCCCGACTCGTGTCGGCGCCGGCTCATCCCTACGCCGTCGGGGCCGGTTTGGCCGCGCATACACCGCCGGCGGTCGGCGCGTCCAACATCAGGCACAAGGGCTGGCGGTCACGGACGGGCCGCTTGGCCGCCCAACCCTGCCACACTGGTTTCCCGTTCCAACTGACCAGCGTCCAGCCATCGTGCGGATTGCCCTGGATGACGACGATGCCGGCGTTGGGCAGCGGGTCGAAGAGCAGGAGCAGCGGATTGGGGTTCCTGACGCTCATCATCGTCCCGACGCCGATCGTGAACTCGCTGGAGAACGCCACTTCGGTGATCTTGCCGCCCGCCGACCGGACCGGGTTGGCCATGGCGTTGCCGTACATCAGTTGCAGGGAGTCGTTGAAGCGACTCGCGTTGGTCGCCGCGTTGCCGTACATCGTTTGCAGCGCGCCGTCGAAGCGTTTGTGGAATTCGAACCCGTTGACGTCGGTGGAGCCCGGAGCCAGCATCGGCACGATACGCAACCCGAGCAACCACGCCACGGGGCCCAGCAGGTATACCAGCCCCCAAAGGCTGAACTGCGGTAAGCCATTGAAAGCGCCGGCGTCGATCTCGTTGAGCCCGGGCAAAGCCTGAACATTCATCCCCAACATGGCCGCCAACGGCGCCGCGGTCTGCTGCGTCCTGATCAGCTGCGACGCGAAGATCCCAGCGACCGGGCCCTGCGCGGCGAGCGCGTTGGCGATGTTCTGCGCCTGTTGCTGGCCGAGCGTGGTCAGTACCGTTCCGGGCACCGAAGTGTCGATCACGTGCGCCGCGTTGCCTTCCGACTGGCCATGCCGCACCAAGTCGATGACGATCGATTCGTCGGCCGAGGCCGTTGCGGGCGCGACGCACAGCAGGGCAGACGAAAGCGCTACGGCGCCAATACGGCTAAGCTGCTTCGTCAGCAATGGACGCGCGTGGTGAGTCGGCGAATGGCGGTTCTCCGTTCTCTTAGCCACTCGTTGGCTTACCCGGTGGCAGGTGTAAAGTATCCGGTTGTTACCAGGCGGTGGCGCAACAACTTTCGCAGTCCGAAACCATGTTGTGACCGCGTCGTTATGACGAGATCATCCAGCGCCCAAGTGATCTGGTCGTCGACCAGATGAGAGATGTTGGGCGACAAAGGCATTGGTGCTACTGAAGTGGATAACTGGTGAGTCAAGTAGCGGTGTTGCCGTTCGGTGACCGCCGGGTGCCGCGGCCGCTGGCCGGCCTGCCGGTCCACGACCTCGACGCCGCGATCGGGCCGTACGGACGGCTGGTGGTCGTCGGCGCCGACGCCGACCTGGCCGCCGTGCTGACCCGGTTGCTGCGCGCCGGCCTACTCGACATCGAGGTGGCCTACGTGCCGCGCCGGCGCACCCGCGCGACGCGGATCTATCGGCTACCGTCCGGCCGCCGCGCGGCGCGGCGCGCCCGCCGAGGGGCGGCGCGGCGCGTGACGCTGGTCCGCGACGAGACCGGATCGGTGGTCGTCGGGCGGGCGCGCTGGGTGCCGCCGGATGAGCCGCTCCTCCGCGGCGAGGCGGTCGTCGACGACACCACGTTGTTCGACGGCGACGCCCCGGGCGTCGACATCGAGCCGACGCTGGCCGTGCCGGGCCTGCGCGCCCGCGTGCCGACGGGTTGGCGACGCTGGGTCGCCGGGCGCGCGGTCCAGCTGGGCAGCACCGGGGTCACCGTGGTGCGCGACGGGGTGCCCGGGCCGCGCCCGGCGCGCCGTTCGACGTTCTACCGCAACGTCGAAGGCTGGCTGGCGGTCCGATAGTTTCGACCGGTGAGCCTGCCCGCCCGGCGCGAAACGGTGCGCCCCAGCCCCATCTTCCTGGCCCTGGTGGGCTTGACGGCGCTCGGCGGCGTGCTGGCCTGGCTGGCCGGCACGAGCGTGCGACCGCTGGCGTACGTCGGGGTGTTCACCTTCGTCATCGCCGGCTGGCTGGTGTCGCTGTGCCTGCACGAGTTCGGCCACGCGGTGACGGCCTGGCGCTTCGGTGACCACGACGCCGCCGTGCGCGGTTACCTGACGTTGGATCCGCGGCGCTACAGCCATCCCGCGCTGTCGCTCCTGCTGCCGATGGTGGTCATCGCGCTGGGCGGGATCGGCCTGCCGGGCGCCGCCGTCTACGTGCGGACCTGGTTCATGACGCCGACCCGGCGCACCCTGGTCAGCCTGGCGGGCCCGGCGGCGAACCTGGTGTTGGCGGTGCTGCTGCTGGTCCTGACGCGGGCGCTCTACGACCCGGCCCACGCGGTGCTGTGGGCGGGCGTGGCCTTCCTGGGGTTCCTGCAGCTGACCGCGCTCGTGCTGAACGTACTGCCCATTCCGGGCCTGGACGGCTACGACGCCCTGGAACCGCACCTGAGTCCCGAGACGCAGCGCGCGGTGGCGCCCGCCAAGCAGTGGGGCCTTTTCATCCTGCTGTTCCTGCTCCTGCCGGCCGGCCACTGGTTCTTTCAGATGGTGCTCTGGCTGTTCGAATTCTCCGGGGTGCCGGCCTGGCTGGTGTCGGCGGGCAACATCCTGACCCGCTTCTGGAGCCGCTGGTTCTGACCCTTGCCATATATGCGTGAATCCGCATAGATTGCACGCCATGGGCGCCGGCCACAATCACAGTCCCGCCGAGACCGATGGGTCGCGGCTGATCCCCCGCATGATGATCGCCGCCGCGATTCTGGCGGCATTCTTCGTCGTGGAGTTGACCACCTCGCTCCTGATCAACTCGATCGCACTGCTGGCCGACGCGGGCCACATGCTGACCGACGTCGTCGCCGTCTTCATGGGCCTGGCCGCCCTCACCCTGGCGCGCCGGGGTAGCTCGTCACCGTCGCGGACCTACGGCTGGCACCGGGCCGAGGTCTTCACGGCGGTCGCCAACGCGGGGCTGCTGATGGGGGTCGCGCTGTTCATCCTCTGGGAGGCGATCCAGCGGCTGCGGGAAACGCCGTCGATCCCCGGCGTGCCGATGATCGTGGTCGCGCTGGCCGGCCTGCTCGCCAACCTCGTGGTCGCGCTGCTGCTGCGGTCCCACTCGGGGGAGAGCCTGGCCGTCAAGGGCGCCTACATGGAGGTGGCCGCCGACAGCGTCGGCAGCCTGGGCGTGCTGATCGCCGGCATCGTCACCGTCACGACGCACTGGCCGTATGCCGACGTGGTGGTGGCCGTGCTGGTCGCGCTGTGGGTCCTGCCCCGGGCCATCTCGCTGGCCCGCGACGCGCTGCGCATCCTCTCCGAATCGTCGCCGACCCACATCGACGTGGACGAGCTGCGCTCCGCGCTATCCGCGGTCGACGGCGTGACCGAGGTGCACGACCTGCATGTCTGGACGCTGTCACCGGGCAAGGACATGTGCACCGCGCACTTGCGCAGCACCGGCGACTCCGCCCGGGTGCTGCAGGACGCCCGTTCCGTGCTGGCGGAGCGCGGGCTGCAACACGCCACCGTCCAGATCGACGGGCCCGGCGACGCGGGCTGTTCGGAGAACTTCTAGAGCCCCAGCGCCGGCCGCGCCGCGGGATCGCAATCGTCGAGCAGGTCCAGGCAGCGCAGGTACTCGTCGGGTTCGCCGATCGTGTCGGCGGCCCGCGCCAGGGCCGCAACGCAGCGCAGGAATCCGCGGTTGGGCTCGTGCGAATACGGCACCGGGCCGAAGCCCTTCCACCCGTTTCGGCGCAGCTGGTCCAGGCCGCGGTGATAGCCGGTGCGGGCATACGCATACGCCGTGATGGCCTGCTCGTCGGCCAGCGCCTGCTCGGCCAGCGCCGCCCAGGCCACCGACGCCGACGGGTGCGCGGCGGCGACGATGGCGGGCTTCTCGCCGGCGAGCAGTTCCGCCTCGGCGTCGGGATCGCCCGGCAGCATCGTCGGATCGGGTCCCAGAAGGTCTCGCGGCGGCGTCATGGCTCCCATCCTCCCAGCCGCCCCGTTTCGGCGGGCCGCCGGACCTCGACCATCACCCCATCGAGGGGGGCGGGTCGCTAAGCTCCAACTATCCCCACCCGATAGCGGAGGACAGCCGTACTCATGCCCCAGCCACCCGAGCCCGACCGCGGCGGCACGCCGGATCCGCCTGGGCACGAATGGTCCGCGCAATCAGGCGAGGACGCGACCGAGAGCGTCCCGCTGGTAGGAAGCGACTCCGAGACCGAAACCGTCGTGATCAGGCCCGATTCCGGCGGCGATCGCGGGGATCCCGCGGAGGGCGCCGACGGCCAGCAGCGCGAGCGCCGCTTCACCGCGCCCGGTTTCGACGCGAAAGAGACCACGGTGATCGCCACCACCCCGGAGCCCGCCACCGAGGCCTTCTCGACACCTGGTGAAGGAATGACAGCGCAGCTCGGTACGCCGCAAAAAGCTGCTGTGCCGCAATCGATTCCACCCCGCCTCGGCGGAAAGCTGCGCACGTCCCGGCAAATCAACTGGGGCTGGGTGCTGGCGCTGGTGGTGATCGTGCTCGCGCTGGCCGCGATCGCCATCCTGGGCACGGTGCTGCTCACCCGCGGCAAACACACGAAGGTGTCGCAGGAAGACATGGTCCGCACGACCATCCAAAGCTTCGATACCGCGATTCAAAAGGGCGACCTGACCACGCTGCGCACCATCACCTGCGGCACCACCCGCGACGGGTACGCGGACTACGACGAGCACGCGTGGGACGAGACGTACCGCCGGGTCTCGGCGGCCCGGCAGTATCCGGTGATCGCCAGCATCGATCAGGTGGTGGTCAACGGCCAGCACGCCGAGGCCAACGTCACCACGTTCATGGCGTACGACCCGCAGGTCCGTTCCACCCGCAGCCTGGACCTGCAGTACCGCGACGACCAGTGGAAGATCTGCCAGTCCCCCAGCGGCTAGCTCGGGGCGGTTGTGCCTTGTGCCGAGTGCCCGGCCAGCCGAACGGTCGGTGCCAAGTGCCCGGCGAGCCGGGCGTTGGCGGCGAAATCAGCGGCTAGCTTGAGCCCACGGACTTTCCGGCGCAGTGCAGGTCCTCGCAGGCCTCCACCACACGCTCGCTCATCGAGGCCTCGCCCTTCTTCAGGTAGCTGCGCGGGTCGTACACCTTCTTGACTCCCACCTCGCCGTCGACCTTCAGCACGCCGTCGTAGTTGCTGAACATGTGGCCGGCGATGGGGCGGGTGAACGCGTACTGGGTGTCGGTGTCGACGTTCATCTTCACCACGCCGTAGCGCAGGGACTCCTCGATCTCGGACTTCAGCGAGCCCGACCCGCCGTGGAAGACGAAGTCGAACGGCTTGGCGCTGTCGGGCAGCCCCAGCTTGGTCGCGGCCACCCGCTGCCCCTGGGCCAGGATGTCGGGGCGCAGCTTGACGTTGCCGGGCTTGTAGACGCCGTGCACGTTGCCGAACGTCGCGGCCAGCAGGTACTTGCCGTGCTCGCCGTGGCCCAGCGCGTCGAGGGTCTTCTCGAAGTCCTCCGGGGTGGTGTAGAGCTTGTCGTTGATCTCGTGGGCGACACCGTCCTCTTCGCCGCCCACGACGCCGATCTCGATCTCCAGGATGATCTTGGCGGCCGCGGCCTCCTTGAGCAGTTCCTGCGCGATCGCCAGGTTCTCGTCGATCGGCACGGCAGAGCCGTCCCACATGTGCGATCCGAACAGCGGGTCCGCACCGGCCGCCACCCGCCGGGCGGAGATCTGCAGTAGCGGCCGCACGTAGCTGTCCAGCTTGTCCTTGGGGCAGTGGTCGGTGTGCAGCGCGACGTTGATCGGGTACCTGTCCGCGACCACCCGGGTGAACTCGGCCAGCGCCACCGCGCCGGTCACCATGTCCTTCACCCCCAGGCCGGAGGCGAATTCCGCACCGCCGGTGGAGAACTGGATGATGCCGTCGCTGCCGGCGTCGGCGAAGCCCTTGATCGCGGCGTTGACGGTCTCCGAGGAGGTGCAGTTGATGGCCGGGAATGCGTAGGAGTTCTCCTTGGCGCGGGCCAGCATCTCTGCGTACACCTCGGGCGTGGCGATGGGCATGAGAACTCCTCTGCTGCGGCCGGGTGCACTCAAGTATCGTCCAGGATGGCCGAGCGCTCACCCCCGAGCCGGTATGTTGAGCAATCATGAGCACCGCCGTGACGGCCCTGCCCCACATCTTCGACCCGATGTACTGGTTGGGCGCCGACGGCGTCTTCGGGTCCGCGGTGCTGCCCGGCATTCTGGTCATCGTCTTCATCGAGACCGGGCTGATGTTTCCGCTGCTGCCCGGCGAATCGCTGTTGTTCACCGGCGGCCTGCTGGCCGCGCACCCGAACCCGCCGGCGAGCATCTGGGTGATGGCGCCCGCCGTCGCGCTGGTGGCGATACTTGGCGATCAGACCGGCTATTTCATCGGCCGGCGGATCGGCCCGGCGCTGTTCAAGAAGGAAGACTCCCGCTTCTTCAAGAAGCACTACGTGACCGAGTCGCACGCGTTCTTCGAGAAATACGGGCCCTGGGCGATCATCCTGGCCCGGTTCGCGCCGTTCGTGCGGACGTTCGTCCCGCCGGTCGCCGGGGTGTCCTACATGCGCTACCCGGTGTTCCTGGGTTTCGACATCGTCGGCGGCATCCTGTGGGGCGGCGGTGTGACGCTGGCCGGCTACTTCTTGGGCAACGTGCCGTTCGTGCACCACAACCTGCAGAAAATCCTGCTGGTGATCCTGGTCGTCTCCCTGATGCCGGCGCTAATCGCGGTCTGGCGAAGCTCCCGGGGACGGCGGCACCCGGCGGCCGTGGCCGACAAGGAGCCCGAGCGACTGACGACGCCCGAGTAGCCGGCCGCGCAGGGGCGAACTCAGACCGCGACTTTGAAGTCGCAGCCGGTGTTGGCGCGGACCTCCTCGACCGTCACGCCGGGATGCAGTTCGGTGAGCGTCAGCCCCCGTCCCGGCTCGACGTCGAAGACGCACAAGTTGGTGATGATCATGTCGACCACACCCTTGCCGGTGAGGGGGAGCGAGCAGTGCCGGAGGATCTTGGGGCTGCCGTCCTTGGCGGTGTGGTCCATGATCACGATCACCCGCTTGACACCTGACACCAGATCCATCGCGCCACCCGGCCCCTTGACCATCTTGCCCGGCACCATCCAGTTGGCCAGATCACCGTTCTCCGCGACCTCCAGAGCGCCCAAGATGGAAAGGTCGATGTGACCACCTCGGATCATCGCGAATGAATCGGCGCTGCTGAAAAAGCTGGACCCGGGGAGACTGGTGATGGTTTGCTTACCCGCGTTGACCAGATCGGGGTCGACGGCGTCTTCGCTCGGGTACGCCCCGATGCCGAGCAAGCCGTTTTCTGATTGCAGCGTGACGCTGATGTCGTCGGGAATGAAGTTGGCCACCAACGTCGGAATCCCGATACCGAGGTTCACGTAATAGCCGTCGCGCAATTCCTGGGCGGCGCGCCGGGCCATCCGCTCGCGAATGGGGCTGTCGTGCTTCAGCGCGGCACCACTGCTCGTGGTGCGGAACTCGATGCGCTTCTCGTAGCCGGTGCCTTCAATGATGCGATCGACGTAAATGCCGGGGGTATGGACCAGGTCGGGATCTAGGTCGCCGACCTCGACCAGCTCTTCCACCTCGGCTACCGTCACGGTGCCGCAGGTGGCGATCATGGGGTTGAAGTTGCGTGCGGTCTTCCGGTAGACCAGGTTGCCAGCCTTGTCGCCCTTCCACGCCTTGACGATCGCCACGTCGGCCCGGATGCCTTCCTCCAGCACGTATTCGGTGCCGTCGAAGACCCGGGTGTCCTTCCCCTCCGCGAGAGTGGTGCCGTAGGCCGTTCGCGTATAGAAGCCGGGAATGCCGGCGCCGCCGGCGCGCAACTTCTCTGCCAGCGTGCCCTGGGGCGTGAGCGCGAGGTCCAGCTCGCCGGCCAAGACCTGGCGCTCGAATTCCTTGTTCTCCCCGACGTAGGAGGCGATCACCTTCTTCACCTGCCTGCCCTTGAGCAGCAGACCCATGCCGAAATCATCGACGCCGGCGTTGTTTCCGACGATGGTGAGGTCCTTGATGCCGCTATCGACCAGCGCCTGGATCAGCTTCTCCGGAATACCGCAAAGACCGAAACCGCCCGCCGCGATGGTGATGCCGTCCTTCAGCAGCCCTTGCAGTGCCGACTCGGCGTCGGGGTGGACTTTGTTCACTGAGCGCTCCTGTCCTGGTGCGACGATTCGGCGGTGACGTTACAGGCGGCCTCCATCAGCATCCACCCCGACAGCTGCACCGACAGGTCCCGTTCGGCCACCTCGGAACCGTTCACCGCCCCGTCGACGAACCGCGCGTCCCCGCCCGCCCGGGTGGGCAGCTCGGCGTCGCGGTCCCAGAACGGGCCGAACAGGGGCAGCCCGTCCACCGTTTGCCGGTAGTCCCACGCCGACTTCGCGCTGGCCAGCACGATCCGCCGGGCCGTGTCGCGGGCCGCGGCGTCGTCGGCCCCCTCACCCGGCAGGGTGGTGGCGACCAGCGCGAGGTATCGCGCGGTGATGCCGGCGAACAGGCCGCCGTCCCCGCCGCCGGCGCCGGCGAGCACGCCCGACGGCGCCATGTGTTCGGCGACCGCGGCGACGAGCCGATGCACCCGCGGGCCGTGCCGATCGTCATGGGTGCGTGCGGCGAGTTCGGTTTCCAGGCCGAGCACCACGCCCTGGCAATAGGTGTACTGGGCGCGGACCAGGGAGCCGGCCTTGATGCCGTCGAACACCAGGTGCGTCTCCGGGTCGATCAGGGTCTCGTCGATCCAGTCGGCCATCTGCTGGGCGCGCCGCATGCGGTCGGAGTAGCGGGCCAGGAAGATCCCGGCCGGGCCGTTGGCCGGGGCGTTGAAGAACTGGTCCTGCTTGCGCCACGGGATGCCGCCGCCGTCCTCGGGCACCCACGCCTCGAGGAACTCCTCGGCCAGCTTGGGCAGCGCGCGATGGCGCTCGACGCCGGCTATCCGGGCGGCGCGTTCCAGCGCCAGCGCCAGCCAGGCCATGTCGTCGTAGTAGTTGTTGGTCCAGCGAAAGTTGTTGCGCAACCGGTGCGAGCGGACCTGCCGGTTGATCCGGGTGCGCCGCTGCGGTTGCGGATCGCGCAGCTGCGCGTCGACGAGGCAATCGAGCAGGTGCGCCTGCCACCAGTAGTGCCAGGTGCCGAACATCCGGTCCCGCCGCGTCGACGGCCACGCCACCACGCCCAGCTGGGTGCCGGGCAGCCCCCATAGCCGTTTCAGGTGGCGTTGCGTGACAGCGGCTTCGGAGCTGGCCGCCCGGTTGACCCATAGCTGATCCATACCTGACGATCCTGCCTCATAGGGTCTCCGCCAAGGAGAGCAGCAATTGGCGTATCCCCGTCAGCGAGTGCGCGGGCAGAAATAGATCGCAATATGGCAGGGCCGCGGCCATCGAGCCGGCCAGTGGCTGATAATCACCATGCGCCGCACGCGGATTGAGCCAGACCACCACCTCCGCACGGCGCCGCAGCCGGGCCATCGCGTGCGCGAGGACGTCGGGGGGATCGCTGTCCCAGCCGTCCGAGGCGATGATCCCCACCGCGCCGCGCAGCGCGTTGCCATGGGGCGGGGTTAGCAGAGCGCCCACGCTGCGGCCGATGAACGTGCCCCCGTACCGGTCGACGACCTTGGCGTTGGCCCGCTGAAGCGCCACCTCCGCGGATCGGTGCGACAGCACCGAGGTGAGCCGGGTCAGCGACGTCGAGAACGCGAAGACCTCGGGGCGGGTTCCTGCCTGGCGCGACAACGCCCGCATCAAATGCAGGTACACCGCGGCGTAGGGCTGCATCGAGCGGCTCACGTCGCAGGCCAGCACGACCCGCCGGGGCCGGCGGCGCGGCCGGGTTCGCGCCAGGACCATCGTTTCCCAGCCGGTCTTGCGCGACGCGGTCATGGTGGCCCGCAAATCGATCCGCTTGCCGGCGGGGCTGGGCTCGAATCGCAGGCTGCGCCGCCGCGGCCACCGCGCGACGGTGGCCTCCAGCCAAGCGCCGAGCAGGCGGAGGTCTTGCGGGTCGAAGCGGTCGAACGGCTCGTCGGCCAGCGCGGTGATCCGGCTGGGCAGCACGTCCGGCAGCAGCAGGCTAGGGCCCGCCGTGTCGTCCGCGGCGGTCAGCGTTCGCGTCACCCACGGCAGGTTGGGGGCGGAGGTGGATGCGCTGCCGGCGGCGCGCACCGTGGTGGCCGCAGGCGTTCGGGGACCCGGCAGCGGCGAATCGGGGCGACCGGCGCCGTCGGGTTCGGCGGCGCCGAAGACCGCCGCGAAGACCGCGTCGAAGGCGCCGAGATCCTCCATCCGGTTGACCAACGTCAGCCTGGCCGCCCAATACAGCGCGGTTGTGTTGTCCGGCACCAGGTTTCGCAGTGCCTGCACGAAGCTGGCCGGGCCGCTGGCCGACACCAACACTCCCGCGCCGCGCAGCCGGGCGACCAGTGCCGCCGCGAACGCCGCCAGGTCGACGCCCCGCAACAGCGCTGGGCTGCCCACGGGGCGCTAACGCCTCCGGCCCAGCAGCCAGCCCAGCACCAGCCCGGCGAGCAGGGCCAGCGCCAGCGGGGCGTATTTCTTGAGCTGCTCGCCGCCGGCGAGCTGGAGCAGGTCGATGGGCTCGGGCTCGGCGGTGGGGGCCGCGTGGCGCGGCTCGGGGACGCGCCCGACCTGCGGGGGTCCCTCCGGCGTGGCCGGAGCCGCCACCGATTCGGCGGCCAGCTTGGCTTCCAGCGACTCCACGAACTGTCCGAGCAGCTTTTCGGACACCTGCTGCAGCATGCCGCTGCCGAACTGGGCCAGCTTGCCGACGATCTTCAGGTCGGTGTCGACGGAGACGCTGGTCTTATCGCCGTCCGCCTGCAGCTGGGCGGTGACCGTCGCGGCCGCGTTGCCGGTGCCGCGCGTCTCCTTGCCCTTGGCGTCGATGACCGCGCGGTACTGGCCGCGGTCCTGCTCGACGAAGTGCACCTTGCCGCTGAACTCGCTGGTGACCGGCCCCACCTTGACCTTGACCTTGCCCGAGTAGTCCTCGAGCTCGTGGCCGGTGAGTTGCGCGCCCGGCATCAGCGGGATCACCTGCTCCAGGTCGCACAGCACGTCCCAGGCCTGGTCGATGGGTGCGCTGACGGTGAACTGGTTGGCGATCTTCATCCAAGGGTCCTCTCAGGTAAGGCTGCATTCAGTAAAAGCTTTGTACGCGTCGCGAATCAGCGTACGGTCGTCGGGGGTCTTGGCCAGCGCCCCCAGGCTTACCAGTGCGGCGGGGTCGACCAGGTCGGCGACGCCGAGCGACACCAGGGCGGCGACCCAGTCGATCGTCTCGGCCACGCCCGGCGGCTTGTCCAGGTCGAGATCGCGTGCGCGGCCGACGAATTGGGTGGCATGCTCGATCAGCGGTGCGGTGGCGCCCGGCACCGTGCGCCGCACGATCTCGGCAGTCCGGGACGCCTCCGGATAGTCGATCCAGTGATACAGGCAGCGCCGGCGCAGCGCGTCGTGCAGGTCACGGCTGCGGTTGGAGGTGAGCACCGCGATGGGCGGGCGCTCGGCGACGAAGGTGCCCAGCTCGGGGACGGTGACGGCGGATTCGCCGAGGAATTCCAGCAGCAGCGCCTCGAATTCGTCGTCGGCTCGATCGATCTCGTCGATCAGCAGCACCGGCGGATTGGGGCCGCGGTGCCGCACGCAGCGCAGGATCGGCCGGTCGACCAGGTAGGCCTCGGTGTACAGGTCGGCCTCGTCGATGGCGGCGCCGCGGGCCTCGGCCAGCCGGATGGACAGCAGCTGGCGTTGGTAGTTCCAGTCGTAGAGCGCCTCGCCGGCGGTCAGCCCCTCATAGCATTGCAGCCGGACCAACGGTGTATTCAACACGTCCGCAAGGGTTTTCGCCGCCGTGGTCTTGCCGACGCCCGGCTCGCCTTCCAGCAGCAGCGGCCGGCCCAGCGTGACCGCGAGATAGATCGCCGATGCGGTCCCGGTGTCGAGCAGGTAGTCCCGCGCGTCGAACCGCGCGATCACGTCGTCGACGCCGCTGAAGACCGCCGGCGTCATGCGCCGGCTTTCCCCGCGAACGCCGCGCGGCATCCCGGGCCGCAGAACCAGTAGTCGGTGCCGGCCAGCCGCAGGTGCTCGGCGGCGGGGCCGATCGGCACGGTCATGCCGCAGACCGGGTCGACCGCCTCGGCGGGGGCGCCCGCGGGGGTGACGGCGCGGCCCAGCCCGCCCCGGATGCCGGCGACCAGTTCGGCGGCGATGGACACGGCGATCTCCGCCGGGGTCTTGGCGCCGATGTCCAGCCCGACCGGGGTGCGGATGCGGGCGCGCTCGGCTTCGGAGAGTTCGAGCGGGTCCAGGATCGACGCGCCGCGGACCCTGCTGGCCACCAGGCCGATGTAGCCGACGCCGTTGTCCAGTGCGGCGCGCACGATTTCGGCTTCCGGCCCGCCGTGGCTGGCGATCACTACTGCGGTTGCTTCCGCGAGGTCGCCGTCGCGGCACACCGCGTACCCCAGCACCCCGCACACTTCGGCTAGGGCGTCGGCGATCGGCGTCGCGCCGTAGATCCGGATCATCGGCGGCGGCAGCTGCGGCGTCAGGAAGATCTCCACCGACCCGCCGGACAAACACGGGTTGACCACGACGCAGGCCCCGGGCGCCTCCGGAAAGTGGACGTCGCCGTCGGGCAGCACGCGCAGCAGCACGCTTTCGTTCGTTTGCAGCGCGCCCAGCGCGGCCTTGCGAACCGAGTTCTGGGCGCACTGGCCGCCGACGAAGCCCTCAATGGTGCCATCCGCCAACAGGATTGCCTCGTCCCCCGGGTACGCAGAGGTCGGCGGCTGGGCGCGCACCACCGTCGCGCGCACGAACGGCGTGCGCGCCGCCAGCAGCTGCTGAGCCCGTTCGCTGATGCTGATCAAATCGGGGGCCTCGCTCTGCCCTGCATGGCCTCCCACACCCGCGACGGCGTCAGCGGCATGTCGGCGTGGCGAACACCGAACGGCGCCAACGCATCCACCACCGCGTTCACCACGGCGGGCGGTGAGCCCACGGTCGCCGATTCGCCGATGCCCTTCGCACCGATCGGGTGGTGCGGCGAGGGCGTCACCGTGTGCCCGGTCTCGAGGTGCGGCACCTCGACGGCGGTCGGAATCAGGTAGTCCATCAGCGACCCGCCCAGGCAGTTGCCGTCGTCGTCGAAGGCGATCATCTCCATCAACGCCATGCCGATGCCGTCGACGATGCCGCCGTGCACCTGCCCCTCGATGATCATCGGGTTGATCCGGGTGCCGCAGTCGTCGACGGCCAGGAAGCGCCGCACCTTGACCACCGCGGTGCCCGGATCCACGTCCACCACACAGAAATACGCGCCGTAGGGATAGGTGAGATTCGACGGGTTGTAGCAGACCTCGGCGTCCAGGCCGCCCTCGATGCCCTCGGGCAGATCGCCCGCCCCGTGCGCGCGCATCGCGATGTCGGCGATGGTCACCGACGCCGACGGGTCGCCCTTGACGTGAAACTTGCCCTTGTCCCATTCCAGGTCGGCGACCGACACCTCGAGCATGCCCGAGGCGATGATCTTCGCCTTGTCGCGCACCTTGCGGGCCACCAGCGCCGCGGCCGCACCCGACACCGGGGTGGACCGGCTGCCGTAGGTGCCCAGCCCGAACGGGGTCTGATCGGTGTCGCCGTGCACCACGTCGATGTCGTCGGGCGGGATGCCCAGCTCCTCGGCGACGATCTGGGCGAACGTCGTCTCGTGCCCCTGGCCCTGAGTCTGAACCGACAGCCGCACAACGGCTTTGCCAGTCGGATGCACGCGCAGCTCGCACCCGTCGGCCATGCCGAGCCCGAGGATGTCCATGTCCTTGCGCGGGCCGGCACCGACGGCCTCGGTGAAGAAGGCCATCCCGATGCCCATCAGCTCACCGCGCGCCCGGCGCTCCTTCTGCTCGGCGCGCAGCGCGTCGTAGCCGATCATCTCCATGGCCTTGCGCATGGTGGCCTCGTAGTCGCCCGAGTCGTACACCCAGCCGGTCTTGGTGGTGTACGGAAACTGTTCGGGCCGCAACAGGTTTCGCAACCGCAGCTCGGCCGGGTCCATCTTGAGCTCGAAGGCCAGGCAGTCCACCAGCCGCTCGACGAAGTACACCGCCTCGGTGATGCGGAACGAGCACGCGTAGGCCACCCCGCCGGGCGCCTTGTTGGTATACACCGCCGTCATGTGGCAGTAGGCGGCCTGAAGGTCATAGCTGCCGGTGAACACCCCGAAGAACCCGGCCGGGTACTTCGTCGGCGCCGCCTGGCCGTTGAACGCGCCATGGTCGGCCAGCACGTTGGACCGCAGCGCCAGGATCTTGCCGTCCTTGGTCGCGGCGATCTCGCCGACCATGATGTAGTCGCGCGCGAAGCTGGTGGAGGTCAGGTTCTCGCTGCGGTCCTCCATCCATTTGACCGGCTTGCCCAGCAGCAGCGAGCCGACGATCGCGCACACGTATCCGGGATAGATCGGCACCTTGTTGCCGAAACCGCCGCCGATGTCCGGCGAGATCACCCGGATCTTGTGCTCGGGCAGGCCGGCGACCAACGCGTACAGGGTGCGGTGCGCGTGCGGCGCCTGCGAGGTGGTCCACAGCGTCAGCTTGCCCGTCACCGGGTCCAAATCGGCCACGGCCCCGCAGGTTTCCATCGGCGCGGGGTGCACGCGGGGGTAGACCATCTCCTGCTTGACGACCACGTCGGCGCTCGCGAACACCGCCTCGGTGGCCGCGGCGTCACCGGTCTCCCAGTCGAAAATGTGGTTGTCCTTCTTGCCGTCGAGGTCGGTGCGGATCACCGGTGCGGACGGGTCGAGCGCTTTGCGGACGTCGACCACCGGATCCAGGGGGTCGTAGTCGACGTCGATCAGTTCGAGCGCGTCGCGCGCCGAATAGCGATCCTCGGCAACGACGAACGCCACCTCCTGCCCCTGGAAGCGCACCTTGTCGGTGGCCAGCACGGCCTGGACGTCGTTGGACAGCGTGGGCATCCAGGCCAGGCCCTTCTCGGCCAGGTCCGCGCCCGTCACCACGGCCTTGACCTTCGGATGCGCAAGGGCCGCGGTGGTGTCGATGCCGGCGATGCGGGCGTGCGCGTACGGCGAGCGCAGGATCGCCAGGTGCAACATGCCCGGCAGCGCCACGTCGTCGACGTAGGTGCCGCGGCCGCGGATGAAGCGCGGATCCTCCTTGCGCAGCATCCGGCCGTGGCCGCAGGGCTTTTGGTCGTTGTCCGCGGTGTCTTCGGGTGAGGGCGGCCTTGATTCGATGGTGGTCATGACGTGGCCTCCGCGGAACTGTGCTGAGCGGCCCACTGGATGGAGCGCACGATCGTGGTATATCCGGTGCACCGGCAGATCTGCCCGGAGATCGCCTCGCGGATCGTCTGTTCGTCCGGGTTGGGGTCGCGGTCCAGCAGGGCGCGTGCGGTGATCATCATTCCCGGTGTGCAGAAACCACATTGGAGGCCATGGCAGCGCATGAACCCTTCCTGCACCGGGTCGAGCTTGCCATCGGCGGCCAGCCCCTCCACGGTGCGCACGCTGTGGCCGGACGCCATCGCCGCGAGCATGGTGCAAGACTTCACCGGCACGCCGTCGACGTCGACGACGCACGTTCCGCAGTTGCTGGTGTCGCAACCCCAGTGGGTTCCGGTGAGCCGCAGCTGATCCCGCAGGAAATGCACCAGCAGCATCCGGGGCTCGACTTCGGCGCTCACCTGCTCGCCGTTGACGGTCATGTTCACCTGCATGATCGGTCAGTTCCCTTCTGCGCGCACCCGCCGCGCGGCGGTGCGCAGCGTGCGGATGGTCAATTCGGAGGCCAGGTGCCGCTTGTATTCGGCGCTGCCGCGGACGTCGGTGACCGGCTCGCAGGCCTGCGCGGCGCGCCGGCCCGCCTCGGCGAAGACGCTCTCGGTGGCCGGCTGGCCGACCAGCGACGCCGACAGCTCGGCCAGGGCCGCCGGATCGGAGTTCACCGCCGTCAGGTCGACGCGCGCGGCGGCGATCTGGTCGCCGTCCAGGGTGAGACTGGCCCCCGCGGCCGTGACCGCCCAGTCGCCCACTCGGCGCTCCACCTTGGCATACGCGCTGGAGCTGTTGTGCCGCACCGGGATCCGCACCTCGATGAGCATCTCGTTGGGGGCCAGGGTGGTCTCGTACGGCCCGGCCAGGAAGTCGTCGATCGCGATCTCGCGTTCACCGGACGGGCCCCGCGCCAGGCACACCGCGTCCAGCACCGTGCACACCGTCGACAGGTCCTCGGCCGGATCCGCCTGGCACAGCGAGCCGCCGAGCGTGCCGCGATTGCGCACCACCGGGTCGGCGATCACCCGCTCGGCGTCCCGGAAGATCGGGCAGACCGCGGCCAGGGTGCCGGACTCCAGGATCTCGCGGTGGCGGGTCATGGCGCCGATGCGCACCAGCGTCGGATCGGTGATGACGTATCCGAGTTCGAGCGCAAGGTCGTTGATGTCGACGAGATATTCGGGGTTGGCGATGCGCAGCTTCATCATCGGCAGCAGGCTGTGCCCGCCGGCGACGATGCGCGCCCCCTCCCCCAACCGATCCAGCAGTCCGATGGCGTGGTCGACGCTGGTCGCGCGTTCGTATTCGAAGGGCCCGGGTACTTGCATGCGCCACAGTGTCAGCCCCGCTGACAGGGCCGTCAATAGCGAGTTAAGTAATCCCTGAACTCGCCGTGAAGTCGCCCTCGAGCTGGGCGTCGTGGTGGATCCGGCCAACGATCTGGGCCAGTGGGCGGCCCCCGCCGCCCCAGCGCTTGGCGATGATGTCGGCGGCGATCGACACCGCGGTTTCCTCCGGGGTGCGCGCGCCCAGGTCCAGCCCGATCGGGCTGGACAGCCGGCTCAGCTCAGCGTCGGTCAGCCCCGCGGCCTTCAGCCGGGTCACGCGGTCGTCGTGGGTGCGCCGCGACCCCATCGCCCCGACATAGCCGACCTCGGGCAGGCGCAGCGCCACCTCGAGCACCGGCACGTCGAACTTGGGGTCGTGGGTGAGCACGCAGATCACCGTGTGCCGATCGACGGCGCCCGCCTCCGCCTGGGCGGCGAGGTAGCGGTGGGGCCAGTCGACGACGACGTCGTCGGCCGTCGGGAACCGGGCCCGCGTGGCGAACACCGGGCGGGCGTCGCACACGGTGACCCGGTAGCCCAGGAAGGAACCCTGCCGCGCCAGCGCGGCCGCGAAGTCGATCGCCCCGAACACCAGCATCCGGGGCGGCGGGGCATAGCTGGACACGAAGACCTCCATGCCCTCGCCGAGCCGCTGCCCGTCGGGCCCGTACTTGAGCACCTCGCTGCGGCCCAGCGCGAGCAGGCCGCGCGCGTCGTCGGCGACCGCGGCGTCGGCCCGCGCCGCCCCCAGCGATCCCGCCATCCCGTCGGGGCGGATGACCACCCGCCGGCCCACCCAAGCCGAGTCCGGGTGCGCGATGACCGTCGCGGTCGCCACCGCGCGACGCTCGGCGATGTCGTCGGCCACCGCGCCGAGTTCGGGGAATGACGCGCGCGAGACCGGCTCGACGAACACGTCGATGACGCCGCCGCACGTCAGGCCGACCGCGAACGCGTCGTCGTCGCTGACGCCGTAGCGTTCCAGCCGCGCGACCCCGGTTTTCGCCGCCTCGGTGGCGAGGTCGTAGACCGCCCCCTCCACGCAGCCGCCCGACACCGACCCGGCGACCGAGCCGTCCGGCGCCACCACCATCGCGGCCCCCGGCGGGCGCGGCGCGGACCGGAAGGTGCGCACCACCGTGCCGAGCCCCGCGGTGTCGCCGGCACGCCAGATCGACATCAGCTGGGCAAGCACGTCACGCACCCTTTTAAATTAGGCTGACTGGATGACCCCGGCTCAACTTCGGGCCTATTCGGCGGTGGTTCGACTCGGCTCGGTGCGGGCCGCGGCCGCGGAACTGGGTGTTTCCGACGCAGGCGTCTCGATGCTCGTGACGGCGCTGCGCAAGGAGCTCGACGACCCGTTGTTCACCCGGACCGGCGCCGGGTTGGCGTTCACGCCCGGGGGGCTGCGGCTGGCCAGCCGCGCGGTCGAAATCCTGGGTCTGCAGCAGCAAACCGCCATCGAAGTCACCGAGGCCGCCCACGGGCGCCGGTTGCTGCGGATCGCCGCCTCCACAACGTTCGCCGAACACGCCGCGCCCGGGCTGATCGAGCTCTTCTCGTCGCGGGCCGACGACCTGTCGGTGGAGTTGAGCGTGCATCCGACCAGCCGGTTCCGCGACCTGATCTGCTCGCGCGCCGTGGACATCGCGATCGGTCCCGCCAGCGAGAGTTCGATCGGCCCGGACGACTCGCTCTTCGTGCGCCCCTTCCTGAAGTATCAGGTCATCACCGTCGCCGCCCCCAATAGCCCGCTGGCCCTTGGTGTTCCGACGCCTGCGTTGCTGCGTCAGCAGCAGTGGATGCTGGGCCCGTCGGCGGGCGGCGTGGACGGCGAGATCGCAACCATGTTGCGCGACTTGGCGATTCCGGAGTCGCAGCAGCGGATCTTCCAGAGCGATGCGGCCGCCCTCGAGGAGGTGCAGCGGGTCGGCGGGGTCTCGTTGACCATCGGCTTCGCGGTCGCCAAGGACCTGGCCGCCGGGCGGCTGACCCATGTGCACGGTCCGGGGCTGGACCGGTCGGGCGAGTGGTGCGCGGCGACCCTGGCGCCCTCGGCCCGTCAGCCGGCGGTGTCGGAATTGGTCCGCTTCATCACCACCCCGCGCTGCACGCAGGCGATGATCCGCGGATCGGGCGTGGGCGTCACCCGGTTTCGCCCGAAGGTGCACGTGACGCTGTGGAGCTGAACGGGTTTCGGCCCCCGGCGTTTCGCGTGTGCGCTCACGGCTTTGGGCGTGCGTCCAGGGCGGGAAATCGGGCAAAATGCCACCCTCAGCGCACACTGAAAGCCGTGAGCGCACACTGAAAGCGGCGGGCGCTACCAGGCGCGGGACAGATCCGCGTGCTGTCGAACCCAGGCGTGCATGGCGATCCCGGCGGCGACGCCGGCGTTGATGCTGCGGGTCGACCCGAACTGGGCGATCGACACCGTCATCGCCGCGCCCGCGCGGAGGTCGTCGGTGATGCCCGGGCCCTCCTGACCGAACACCAGCAGGCACTCCCGCGGCAGCGCGGTCTCCTCGAGCCGGGTCGCTCCCGGGACGTTGTCCACCGCGACCACCGTCAGCCCGGCGCCGGCCGCGAAGTCCAGCAGCTCGGCGGTGCTGTCGTGATGGCACAGCCGCTGATAACGGTCGGTCACCATGGCGCCCCGGCGATTCCACCGCCGCCGGCCCACGATGTGCACGGTGTGCACCGCGAAGGCGTTCGCGGTGCGCACCACCGAGCCGATGTTCGCGTCGTGCCCGAAGTTCTCGATCGCCACGTGCAGTGGGTGGCGGCGCCGGTCGATGTCGGCAATGATCGCCTCCCGCGTCCAATACCGGTAGGCGTCGACGACGTTGCGAGTGTCGCCCTCGCGCAACAGGACTGGGTCATACCGCGGGTCGTCGGGCAGCTCGCCCGCCCACGGCCCCACCCCGCCGGCCGGCGCGGCCCACTCGGTCGGTCCGGGCCCGGTCATCGCGGCGTCCACACCCCGGCGTGGGTGCCGTCGACCGCCACCGTCGCGTAGAGCAGCGCCTCGTTGATCTCGCCCTGGGTGCACAGCGACGCGCTGACGTGCACCGCGTCCAGCGAGGCGTCGGGCAGGATCAGCACCGACGACCCGTACGCCGAGCAGGCCGGGTTCAGTCCGGCCCCGGGCAGGGTCGGCGACGCGAGCAGCATCAGCGGGCCGCCGCGTTTGGCGGAGTCGTCGCGATACCGGGCCGCCAATCCGTCCGCTTCCAGGCCCAGCAACATGTAGCCGTTCCCGTTGAACGCCGCGGGATCACCGAGCTGCGCCTTCGTGATCGGGGCGCCGTCGGCGCGCCAGGCCGACAGGCTGGTGGTCTTGACCGCCAGGCCGGTGTCGTTGGCGTTGGTGGGCAGCAGCCCCACCGGGAACGCGGCCGGGTAGGCCGCCGAGGTGTTGGGGATCCGGTCGCGCGGCGAGTAGGTGTACACCCCACGGACCTGGCTCCGATCCTTGAGCGGCCCAAGGCAAATCGTGCCGGTGAGCCGGTCGCCGGACGCCGACAGCGGCGAGTGGGCGTCGGGCGCCTTGCCCGCCGCGCGGTCGCAACTGCCCAGCCCGCTCGATTCCATCGGGTGCGACAGCGCGCCGTAGAGCCCGAACCGGACGTCCTCGGGTTTGGCGTGCGGCCCGTGCGGGTCCGCCACCGAGGCGTCGACGTCGACGAGCACGTAGTCGCCGTCCCAGCGCAGGTTCGACACCGACATGTTCCAGCCCAGCAGCGCAAGCGATTCCCCGAACCGCGCGCCCTGCGCGCCGTAAGGACGGACGGGCTGGCCGGCGTCCGAGCAGCCCGTCAGGCACGCCAGCAGGCAGGCTGCCATCGCGAGGAAGGTGCGCACAGCGATGACGGCCTAACTCAGCCCCAGATCGGCGAGGCCCAACACGCTGCGGTACGGCAGGCCCTCGGCCTCGATGGCCTCGGCGGCGCCGGTCGCACGGTCCACGACGGTGGCCACGCCGACCACGTGCCCGCCCGCCTCCTGAACGGCGCGCACCGCCGTCAGCGCCGACGCACCCGTGGTGCTGGTGTCCTCGACCACCAACGCCCGCTTACCCGCCACCTCGGAGCCTTCGATAAGGCGTTGCAGCCCATGGGTTTTCGCCGACTTGCGCACCACAAACGCGTCGATCGGGCGGCCGGGCGCGTGCATGACGGCGGTGGCCACCGGGTCGGCGCCCAGGGTCAGCCCGCCGACCACGGCGTAGTCCCAGTCGCTGGTGAGGTCGCGCATCAGCGTGCCGATCAGGGCCGAGGCCCGGTGGTGCAGGGTCGCGCGGCGCAGGTCGACGTAGTAGTCGGCCTCCTTGCCCGACGACAGCGTCACCCGCCCGTGCACCACCGACAGCTTTCGCACCAGCTCGGCCAGCTCCGCGCGCAGGTCAGGTCCGGCCACTGCCACCGCCGATTCGCTTGGTCACGGCCCGCATCAGGCTCCGCGGAATCATCCGCTCGGCCGCGATGATCGCCTTGTACTGCAGGCCCGGGATGCTGATCACCTTGCCGCGGGCGACATCGGCCAGGCTTTGGTTCACCACGTCGTCCACCTCGAGCCACATGAACGGCGGCGACTTGGCCATGTCGATCCCCGCCCGGGCGTGAAACTCGGTGTGCACGTAGCCCGGACACACGGCGTGCACCCCGACGCCGGTGCCCTGCAGGCCGACGGACAGGCCCTCGCTGAACGAGATCACCCAAGCCTTGGACGCCGAATAGGTCGACCCGCGTCCCGGCACCAGCCCGGCGACGCTGGCGATGTTGATGACGGTGCCCGCGCCGGCGTCGAGCATGGCCGGCAGGGCCGCCCGGGTCAGATGCATGACCGCGGTGACGTTGACGTCGAGTTGTGACTGCAGCAGCGCGGGATCGGTCGTCCAGAAGTCGCCCGAGGTGCCGAAGCCGGCGTTGTTCACCAGGACGCGCACCCCGCGGGACAGGCGTTCGCAGACCTTGTCACGGCCGGCGGGATCGGCCAGGTCGGCGGGCAGCACCTCGATGCTGCCGGCCCGGCCCTGCAGTTCGCCCGCCAGGTCGGTCAACCGGTCGACGTCGCGGGCGACGAGGACCAGGTCGTAGCCGTCGTTCGCGTAGCGGCGCGCGTAGCCGGCGCCGATCCCGGACGTGGGCCCGGTGATCAGGGCTACGGGACGGGGCATGAGCGACATCCTAATGACGGCGGCCGCACCGCCCGCCCGGCGCGCTGTCAGCGCTGATAGTTGGTGGCCTGATGGCCGTTGCGCCCGGTCGGCGGCGGGCGGCGAACGGCGTCCGAACCGCGCTGCTCCCGGCGGACCGGCTCTGCCGGCCGGCGAGAAGACGCGTCTCCCAAGACCCCGCCCACGTCCTGCTGCGGGCGCCGGGGCGGCAGCTCCGCGCGGCCGGCGGGCGCCAGCGGGCGGCCCGGCGACGCGTTGCGCAGGCCCGCGGGCGCGCCGGCGTCCTGCTGGGTCTCCTCCGGCAGCGGCGGCAGCACCCGCAACAGGTCGTTGAACTGCCGCACCGTGCGCAGGCCCTCGTCCCATTGGGCGCGGGTGCTGGTGATGGGCATGGCGACCAGCGTCCAGTTCTGCTCGTTCCACATGATCTCGGCGCTGTCCGGTGCGGTGTGCGCGAAGGTGACCATGCGGCGGTCACAGGCCCGCCGAGCCGCGTCCAGGTTGGTGGAGTACACCATCCGCGGGCCGATCGCACCCAGCAGCCAAATGTCGCTCTCCCGTGGCTCTTTCAGGCCCTTCAGGCGCAGGTCGACCACAACGTTGGTGCCCACCTTGCGGTGCAGGGCGATGACGGTGGCGACTTCCTCGAGGTCGAAGATGTATACCGCCTCGCCGCGGATCTGGCCCAGCACGACGTTCTCGGCGGCGATGTCGCCCACTGTCGAGATCACACCGCGCTTCCAGCGCTTGAGGATGTCGGCCGATTCACGCTCGTAGTCGAATCCGTGCGACCGCGCCCACGACTTGCGGCGCCGGCTACGCCCGCGGCGTCGATCGATATCGACGTACAGCAACACCCCCGCGCCGACGAAGCACAGCGCGGACAGCGTGAACCAAAGGGGAACCATCCCACACAGGGTATCCGCAATCGCGCAGGAATACAGAAGCCGACCAGGTCACAACCGCGCATCAGGGTCGTGACGGCGAGGCCGACGGATGGCCCGGCGATGCCGGCACTACCCGCGGGCACCGATTCCGGGCCGCGGCAGGGCGAATTCGTGCGAGAATCGCCGCGTTCCGTGCACCGGCGGCTCGCATCTGGAGGAACCCGTTGCGATGAAGGCGTTTCGCCGCTTGTTCTCGGCTCGCACGACCACCGGGAAGCTGCTGTTGTCGGCGGTGCTGCTCGCCCTGTCATGCCTCGGCTTGTTCTGGCCGCTCGCTCAACAAAGCGCCAGCGCCAGATCCGGGGCGACCGAAGCCCCGGTCGATTGGCAGTCGGAGATCAAGGACTATTCCGCGACCTATCGCGTCGGGGCCGACGGACACGTCGCGGCCACGGAGGTCCTCACCGTGCGGCTGGGCGCCAACCGCCACGGCATCTTCCGGTTTTTCCCCGTCGCCGACCCCACCGACCCCCACGCGCGGATGGTCCCCAGCATCAGCGGCATCACCATGGACGACCGCGCGGTACCGGTCAGCTATGAATGGCGTGACAGCCGCCGCGTCTACGTCGCGCGGATCGGCGACCCCAACGCGACGGTGAGTCCCGGCCTGCACACCTACGCGATCAGCTACACGGTCGACGGCGGGCTGGTGCGGCCGCCGACGGCGCCCGGACATTTCACCAACCGCGCCGGGGCCAACTCGACCACGCCGACCGCGTCGTTCTACTACAACGTGGTCGGTTTCTGGATGATGCGGGTCGATGCCGCGCACGTGAGCATCGACCTGCCCGGTCCGTCCGGGTTGACGCAATGCGCCGCGGACGACACCGGGGCGACACCGTGCGCTATCACGGGCGCCGGCACCGACCACGTCACGGTGACCACCGCGGGTCTGCCGCCGCAGAACCCGGTCACCGTGCGGATAGATCTGCCGGTGCCGCTGCCGCACCGGGCGACGCTGCCGTGGACCGTGCGCTTCGACAAGACGTTCGGTCGATCGCTTCCGGCCGCCGGCCTGATGGCCGCGTTGTCGCTTCTCGCCGCGCTCGGCGGGTATCTGTGGGACCGGCGATCACGCGAGGCGTCGCCCGGGACTCCGGTGCTGTACGTCCCGCCCGACGGGCTTGGACCCGTGCAGACCGCCTACATCGTCACCGAGAACGTCGGCGACCACGCCTTGGTGGCCACGCTGCTGTATATGGCCGAGCGGCGACTGGTGCGCCTCGACCGCACCGGCTCCGCGCGCTGGAGAGTTACCGGCCTTGCCACGCCCGAGCAGTGGGCGGCGGCGGACCCGGTGACCCGGGAGGTCGGTGACGCGCTGGGCGTCACCACCGCCGACGCGAAGTTCAGCCTCACCGGCAGCCAGACCGCCGGTTCGAAGCTGTCGAAAGCGACGGATCGACTGGTCTCCAGTTGCCGATCGTGGGCCCGCACCGAGGGATTTGTGGTGACGGTCGGCGCGGAGTGGGCCGGCCGGTTGCTGGTCATCGTCTGCATGGTGCTGGCCGTGGTCGGGTTCTGGGGAGCCTTCACCTGGACCATGTGGGGTCTGCCGTTCGCGGCGTTCGCGATCGGCGGCATCGGCTTGCTCGCCAGCGGCGTCGGCACCCGCCGGACCCCGTCGGGACGACGGATGTGGTCGCGCGCGGCGGGCTTCCGCCGGCTGTTGGCGACACCTTCGGCCGAGGACCGGTTCGACTACTCCGCCCACCGCGACCTGTTCGTCTCCTACATTCCGTACGCGGTGGCCTTCGGCGTCGCCGAGGCGTGGGCCGCCAAGTACCGGGCCGCAACGGGATCGGAGCCCCCGATCCCGGACTGGTACCCGGCCTCCCGTGACACCAGCCCGGCCGCGCTGTACTCGTCGGCCGGCGGATTCGCCAGCTTCGATTCCGCGGTGTCGGCATCGATCAGCGCCTACAACGCCTCGCAGAGTTCCTCGTCGAGCTCGGGCGGGTCGAGCTTCAGCAGCAGCGGCGGCAGCTGGGGCGGGGGCGGTGGCGGGGGTGGTGGTACGTGGTAAACCTGACCGGCGTGGGCCGAAGGGGGTAGGGATATGGCAATCGGTATCAGTGTGATCATCGTCGTGATCGTGCTGGCCGGGCTGGTGATGCTCGGCATCGTCGCGTTCAACTCGCTGCGCACACTCGACGTGAAAGCCCAGGAGGCGCTCGGCGGCATCGACGTCCAACTGACTCGGCGCGCCGACCTGGTGCCCAACCTGGTCAACACCGTCAAGGGGTACGCGGCGCACGAGAAGTCGATCTTCGAGGACGTCACGGCCGCCCGCGCCGGCGCGGCCCAGGCGGTGGCGTCCGGCACGGTCGAGGAGAAGGCGCAGGCGCAGGGGCGGCTGGACCGGGCGATCGGCAACGTGCTCGCCGTCGCCGAGAACTACCCGGACCTCAAGGCGTCGGCCAACTTCCTGCAACTGCAGGAGCAGCTGGGCGACACCGAGAACCAGTTGGCGTTCGCGCGCCAGTACTACAACGACGCGACGGCCAGTTTGAACCAGCGGGTGGTCACGATCCCCTGGATGTTCTTCGCCGGCTTGGCCGGTGTGCACCAGCGGCCGTTCTACCAGGCGCCCGAGGGTCAGCAGGCGCCGCCGCAGGTGCAGTTCTAGACACCTGCGGCGGCGGCCCAAGGCGAGACTCAGCCGAGGATCAGCGAGTCGCCGTCGGGGCTGACGTTCACCGGCACGGTGTCGCCGTCGTGCACGTCACCGGAGAGCAGCTGCTTGGCCAGCTGGTCGCCGATCGCCTGCTGCACCAGCCGGCGCAACGGCCGCGCACCGTAGACCGGGTCGAAGCCCCGCTGGGCCAGCCACTGCTTGGCCGGCAACGACACCTCGAGGGTGAGGCGACGCTGCGCGAGCCGCTTGTCCAACTGGGCCAGCTGGATGTCGACGATCTGCACCAGCTCGCCGGGCTCGAGGCCGTGGAAGACGATCACGTCGTCGAGCCGGTTGATGAACTCCGGCTTGAACGCCGACCGCACGGCCGCCATCACCTGTTCCTCGCTGCCGCCCGACCCGAGGTTGGACGTCAGGATCAGGATGGCGTTGCGGAAGTCGACGGTGCGTCCGTGCCCGTCCGTGAGCCGGCCCTCGTCGAGCACCTGCAGCAGCACGTCGAACACGTCCGGGTGCGCCTTTTCGACCTCGTCGAACAGGACCACCGTGTACGGCCGCCGCCGCACCGCCTCGGTCAGCTGCCCGCCGGCCTCGTACCCGACGTATCCGGGCGGGGCACCGATCAACCGAGCCACCGAGTGCTTCTCGCCGTACTCGCTCATGTCGATACGGACCATCGCGTGTTCGTCGTCGAACAGGAACTCCGCCAAAGCCTTGGCCAGCTCGGTCTTGCCGACACCGGTCGGCCCGAGGAACATGAACGCGCCCGTTGGCCGGTTGGGGTCGGCCACCCCGGCGCGAGAACGCCGCACCGCGTCGGACACGGCCTGCACGGCCTTCTTCTGCCCGATGACGCGCTTGCCCAGCTCGTCTTCCATCCGGAGCAGCTTGGCGGTCTCACCCTCCAGCAGCCGGCCGGCCGGGATGCCCGTCCATGCGGACACCACGTCGGCGATGTCGTCGGGGCCGACCTCCTCCTTGAGCATCACGTTCTCGCGGGCCTCGGCGTGCGGCAGCGCGGCGTCGAGCTTCTTTTCCACCTCGGGGATGCGGCCGTACCGCAGCTCGGCGGCCTTGGCCAGGTCGCCGTCGCGCTCGGCGCGCTCGGACTCCCCGCGCAACGCCTCCAGCTGCTCCTTGAGCTCGCGGACGATGTCGATCGCGCTCTTCTCGTTCTGCCACCTGGTGGTCAGCTCGGCCAGCTTCTCCTTCTGGTCGGCCAGCTCGGAGCGCAGCTTCTCCAGCCGCTCCTTGGACGCCTCGTCCTCCTCCTTGGCCAGCGCCATCTCCTCGATCTCGAGGCGGCGCACCAGGCGCTCGACCTCGTCGATCTCGACGGGCCGCGAGTCGATCTCCATCTTGAGCCGGCTGGCGGCCTCGTCGACCAGGTCGATGGCCTTGTCCGGCAGGAAGCGGGCGGTGATGTAGCGGTCGGACAGCGTGGCCGCGGCGACCAGCGCGGAGTCGGTGATGCGCACACCGTGGTGCACCTCGTAGCGGTCCTTCAGCCCGCGCAGGATGCCGACGGTGTCCTCCACCGACGGCTCACCCACGAACACCTGCTGGAAGCGCCGCTCCAGGGCGGCGTCCTTCTCGATGTACTTGCGGTACTCGTCGAGCGTGGTGGCCCCGACCAGCCGCAGCTCGCCACGGGCCAGCATCGGCTTGATCATGTTGCCGGCATCCATCGCGCCCTCGCCGGTCGCGCCGGCGCCGACGATGGTGTGCAGCTCGTCGATGAACGTGATGATCTGACCGGCGGAGTTCTTGATGTCGTCCAGGACGGCCTTCAGCCGCTCCTCGAACTCGCCGCGGTACTTGGCGCCGGCCACCATCGAGCCGAGGTCCAGGCTGATGACGGTCTTGTCGCGCAGGCTCTCCGGCACGTCGCCGGCGACGATGCGCTGGGCCAGGCCCTCCACGATCGCGGTCTTTCCGACGCCGGGCTCACCGATCAGCACCGGGTTGTTCTTGGTGCGACGGGACAGCACCTGCACGACGCGGCGGATCTCGTTGTCGCGCCCGATGACCGGGTCGAGCTTGCCTTCCCGCGCACGGGCGGTCAGGTCGGTCGAGTACTTCTCCAGGGCCTGGTAGGTGGCCTCCGGCTCGGGGCTGGTGACGCGGGCGCTGCCGCGCACCTTGACGAAGCCGTCGCGCAGGGCCTGCGGCGACGCGCCGTGGCCGGTCAGCAGCTTCGCGACGTCCGAATCGCCGGTGGCCAGACCGACCAGCAGGTGCTCGGTCGAGACGTACTCGTCGTCCATCTCGGTGGCCAGTTGCTGGGCGGTGGTGATGGCGGCCAGCGATTCGCGCGACAGCTGGGGCTGCGCGCTGGCGCCGCTGGCCTGCGGCAGCTGGTCGAGCAGGCGCTGCGCCTCGGTGCGGATGGTCGCGGGCTGTACGCCGACAGCCTCCAGCAGCGGTCCCGCGATCCCATCGGCCTGCGTCAGCAGGGCCATCAGCAGGTGCGCGGGGCGGATCTCGGGGTTACCGGCGGCCGAGGCCGCCTGGAGCGCCGAGGTCAGCGCCGCTTGCGTCTTGGTTGTCGGGTTGAAAGAGTCCACGACGCCTCCGTTCGGTTAGTACCAAAAATGCTTGTCGGCTTGTTCAACGCAGTCAAGGTTGAGTGTGTTCCGCTCAACCCTAACGGGTTTTGGGCGATCCGGCGTCCGGGGTACCCCGAAGCGATGACGCAGATGGAGCAGCACCCGGACCGGGCCGACGACGTCGCCGCCGACACCACCCCCGCCGCGACACCGCGCCGGTTTCCCGCCGCCTTCTGGCCTGCCATCGTGGCCGGCGTGCTGGCCCTGGCGGGCCTGGGCGCGGCCGGATTCCGCACCGATTCCGCCGAAGGCGGGCCGTCGGCGGCCGTCCCGGAGTCAGGCACGTTGCAGGTCAACGGGACCGGCACGACGAAGACCGTGCGCTGCCACGGCGGCTACCTGTCGGTCAGCGGCAAGACGAACACGGTCACGGTCACCGGCCACTGCACCAGCGTCAGCGTCTCCGGTCACGGCAACCGCGTCGCGGTCGACAGCACCGACGCGGTGAGCACGTCGGGGACCAGCAACGCGGTCACCTACCACTGGGGCTCGCCGAACGTCGCCAACACCGGAACGGCCAACACCGTCCGGCAGGGCTGAGCCGTCGGGCGCTCAGGCGCGATATCCCGCCGGCAGGCCGAGTTCGGCCGCGTCCGCGGTCAGATAGCGCTGCACGCTGGGCCCGATCAGCCCGACCACCTCGTCGGTGCTCAGGTCGGCCAGCGGGCCCACCCGCATCACGTAGCGGAACAACGCGGTGCCGACCAGGTTGGTACCGGCCAGGTTGGCCCGCAGCAGAGTGTCGGGCCCGTCGCCCAGCACGCGGGAGATGGCCGCCATCACGTAACCACGCATGAACTCGCGGAAGGCCTCGCGCGCGTCGGGATTCAGCATCGCCGAGTGCAGCATGGCGACCATGGTCGGGCCGGTCTCCGGCTCGTCCCAGATGCGCAGGTAGGCCCGCACCAACCGGAAGCCGATGTCCCGGAGGGGGCCGTCGGTCATCGCGGCGGCGAGCACGTCGCCATCCAGGACCAGCCGCATCGACTCACGGAATAGCTCGGCCTTGGAACCGAACAGGTACAGCACCATCGAGGCGTCCACGTGGGCGTCCCCGGCGATATGACGCAGCGTCGTCTTCTCGTAGCCCTGGGCGGCGAACCGCTGCTTGGCCGCGCGGAGCACCACGTCCTTCGACACCGGCTCGCCCTGGCGGCGGCCCCTACGCTTTTGCGCGCCTCCGGCACCGGGGGCTTTTTGCGCGCCTTCGGCACCGGACGCTTTTTGCGCGCCTCCGGCACCGGGGGCTTTCTGCGCAGCGGGTGCAGAAGCAGCAGGTCGCGGCATACCAGTACGGTATCATTTCATTAATTGTTGAAAATATGCCGGAGCGCGCCAGCCTAGAATCGGGCCCCGTGGGGCTCGAGGACACCGGTGCGTTGCGGGTGCTGCGCGACGCCTTCGCGTTGGACGAGTCCGGCCCCGGCGACGAGCTCGTCCGCCGGTTCTACATCCATTGGTTCGGCCTCGACGTCTCGGTGCGCGACCTGTTCCCGCCCGAGATGAGCGGGCAGCGGGCCGCCTTCGCCCACGCCCTGCACTGGGTGTACGGCGAACTCGTCGCCCAACGCGCCCAGGAACCGGTGGCCTTTCTGGCCCAGCTCGGCCGGGACCACCGCAAATATGGGGTGTTGCCGCAGCATTACGACACGTTGCGTCGCGCGTTGTTCTCGACGCTGCGGACGCACCTCGGCGAGGCCTGGACTGGCGCCGTCGCAGACGCGGCCCAACAGTCGCTCAACCTGATCACCGGGGTGATGCGGGGCGCCGCGGACGCCGACGTCGGGCCCGCCTGGTGGGACGGCACCGTGATCGAGCACACCCGGGTGTCCCGCGATCTTGCGGTGATCCGGCTGCAGCTCGACCGCCCGATGGACTATCACGCCGGCCAGTACGTCAACGTCCAAGTCCCGCAATGCCCGCGCCGCTGGCGCTATCTGTCCCCCGCCATTCCGGCGGACCCCGGCGGCGGCATCGAGTTCCACGTCCGGGTGGTCCCCGGCGGCCTGGTCAGCACCGCCATCGTCAACGAGACCCGGCCCGGGGACCGGTGGCGGCTGTCCAGCCCGCACGGCGGCCTGCGGGTCGACCGCGACGGCGGGGACGTGCTGATGGTCGCCGGCAGCACCGGCCTGGCGCCCCTGCGGGCGCTGATCATGGACCTCAGCCGGTACGCGGTGAACCCGCGGGTGCACCTGTTCTTCGGTGCCCGCTACCGCTGCGAGCTCTACGACCTGCCGACCCTGTGGCAGGTGGCATCCCACAATCCGTGGCTGTCGGTCTCGCCGGTCTCGGACTACAGCGCCGACCCGGCGTGGGCCGCCGATTATCCCGACGTCACGCCGCCGCGCGGCCTGCACGTGCGCCAAACCGGCCGGCTCCCCGACGTGGTGACGAAGTACGGCGGGTGGGGCGATCGGCAGATCCTGATCTGCGGCGGACCGGTGATGGTGCGGGCCACCAAGGCCGCGCTGATCGCGAAAGGCGCCCCGCCCGAACACATTCAGCACGACCCACTGTGGAGGTAAGCATGCGCGTCGTCACCCTGCGCGACCCGGTGTCGCCGGTGGCCGCGGAGTTCGTGCCCGAGGCGGGCATGGTCGGCACCTCGCTGAGCGACGCAGGCGTGGAGCTGCTCGGGCAGCGGCGCGGGCTGGACGCGTACGTGACGGCGGGCAAGACGATGGGGATCCCGATCCTGTATCCCTGGGCAAATCGATTGGGCGAGAACACCTATACCGCCGAGGGCGTGACGGCGACGCTGACGCCGGGTGAAAACCGTGTCCGCGCCGACCCCAACGGGTTGCCGATCCACGGTGTGCTGGCGGGCTATCCG